>DATHQE010000405.1:0-7566 GCA_035483035.1 Streptosporangiaceae bacterium
CGTCGCCTTCGTCATCGGTATCGGCGGTGCCGTGGGCGAGCTCGCCCTGCTCAGCATCTTCCCGATCGTGGCGTTCGTGGCCGCAGCCATCTACCTCGTCGATGTCCGGCCTAAGGTCAAGTCGATCAAATCCGGATCCGCATCGCGGCAGGGCCCTTACGGTCCCTGGTAGCAGGTCGGGCAGGATGCAGTCATGACCGAAGCACAGTGGCGCACGCACCGGCTCGAGCTTGACGACCAGACCCTGCGCGAATGGGACGCCGTCGTCCTCCAGTCCGGCGAGGACGGCATCGTCCTGGATCGGTCCGCCTTCTACCCCGGCGGTGGTGGTCAGCCGCCCGACGAGGGCGTGCTGCTCTGGGGCGGCGTGCAGACGCGGATCGCTGGCGCGCGCAAGGGCGATGACCTCTACCTGATTGCCGCCGACGGCGATCCGCTGCCACCGGTCGGTACTACGGTACGGGGCGCTCTAGCCGATGACCGGCGGACCGCGCTGATGCGGACGCACTCGGGCCTGCACGTGCTGTGCGGTGTCGTCTTCCGTGACTACGGCGCGCTTGTGACCGGCGGGAACATGGAGCCGCTGGCTGCCCGGATGGACTTCGATCTGCCTGAGCTGCCAGACGGCTTCCGCGATGCGGTCGAGGCCGCCTGCAACGCCGAGGTGCAGGCGGACCGGCGGATCGAGGCGCGAGTGCTGCCGCGAGCCCAGGCCTTCGAACTGCCGGACATCATCAGGACCGCGACCAACCTGGTCCCGCCCGAGGTCGAGGACGTCCGCATCATCGACATCGTCGGTCTCGACCAGCAGGCCGACGGGGGCACTCACGTGGCCAGCACCAAGCACATCGGCCGGATGGAAGTCGTCAAGATCGAGAACAAGGGCCGCGGCTTCCGCCGACTGCGGATCAGGATCGCCGACTAAGTACGGTCAGTCCGAGTCGAGGCCGAAGCTGATGACGCGGCCGGGATAGATGCGGATGATCTCCGGCGACATGCCTGGCGCGATCGGGACCTGATCGGATAGCGCCTCCGCGTGGCCGCGGATCTCCACGCAGCGCACTCTCCAGGGCTGGACCGAGGCGATGTCGTCGACGACGAACGCCACGTGCGGGTTCCCGGCGAGATTCCGGAACTTCCGGCTAGCACCCATGTTGCGCCCGCCGATGTCAATCGTGCCGAGGTCGGCGTTGTAACGGAAGCCCACCGGGTTGTTCTGCGGCGCGCCACGGCTGTCGACGGTGGCAAGCCGACCGAGACGCTGCGACGACAGGTACGCCAGCACGTCAGCGCCGAGTGGACTTGTGACATCGGCCACAGCAGGGACTCCTTCTATTTGGCTGCCAGCACCAGCTGACAGCGCCGGTCGACAGCGGCCGCTCGCCGCTCGTGAAATGCTCGGCGGCCAGCGGACATGTATCCGGTGTCGAAGGGAGCAGCCTTGCTATCTCCGCCTGGTGTCGCCCAGTCCGAGCGACAGCACCGGTTCGAGAAACTGTACGCAGCACACCGGATCTCCGTGCTCGGATATGCCCTGCGCCGAACGGATAACACAGACGACGCAGCCGACGTCCTGGCCGAAACATTCCTGACCGCGTGGCGGCGGCTGGACGAGGTCCCGGAAGGCGACCAGGCAAAGTTGTGGCTGTACGGCACAGCCCGGCGGCTGCTGGCCAACCACCGCCGCGGCGAGCGCCGGCGGCTAGCCCTCGCCGACAGGCTCAGGGCTGAGCTGGCGCTGACGTACCGGCCGCCCGATCGGGCCGCCGACTTTGCCGAGATCGCCGCGGCCTTCCGGCGCATACCGCAGCCTGACCAGGAGCTACTGGCGCTCGCGGGCTGGGAGGAACTGGACGCCGGCCAGATCGCCGCGGTCGTGGGCTGCTCCCGCAACGCGGCCAGGATCAGGCTGCACCGGGCCAGGCGGCGGCTGGCCGCCGAAATCGGCCGGGCTATGGCGGACATGAGTCCCGCCGGCGATGGCATCACGAACGGAGATCACGCATGAACCCGATCAGCCAGCTCTGCCCGGTGACCGACACCGAGGCGGCCCGCCTGGTGCGGGACGACACAATGGCCGCCCTCGCGGACGACATCGTCCGCTCAGGTATGGCGCCCTACACCGGCGCGCCGCTGCCCGCGGCTGACGGGGCCAGGCCCGCCAACAGCAGGCGGCTGCGGCGGCGGCTGCTGATCGGCGTGCCCGTGGCCGTAGCTCTGGCGGTGGCCGGACTGATCGCCACCTCGCTGGGTACGCCGGGCCAGCATCTCGGTCCGGTGAACGTTGGCCCGCCCAAGGCCCAGGCCGCCGTACTGTCCTTCACCCGACAAGACGGCTACATCCAGGTGATCGTGCGGAATCCGGTAGCCGACCCCAAGCGCTACCGCGCCGAGTTCGCCGAGAACCATCTCAACATCACTCTCACGCTAGTTCCGGCGTCCCCGTCAGTCGTGGGCACACTGGTCGAGGAGAGCCTGTCGGCGGGATCCGGCCCGCAGATCATGCCCATCACCGCGAAGGACAGGTGTTTCACCGGCGGTGGCGGCAACGTGTGCCCGGTGGGGGTGAGGGTACCGGTCGAGTTCCACGGGGCCGCGACGCTGGTCTTCGGCCGCGCGGCCAGGCCCGGCGAGCAATACGAGTCGGCTGGGCAGGCGAACGGTCCCGGCGAAGCCATGTATGGCCTGCATTATCAGGGCAAGACCGTCGCCGTGGTGCTCGCCATGCTCGCCAAGCGAGGCTTCACGGTTCCGCAGTACCGAGTGCAGCGCGCCGGCCAGTGCTTCATGGAGGTCCGGCGGACCGTGCCGGGCAACTGGCTCGTATACGACGCGACGCCGTGGGCCCCTGGCCAGGTGCTGCTGTGGGCGGCTACGACGCTACCTGTACGCATGTGTTCTGGAGTCCGCATATCGCCGTCGCCGTCGCCGTCTGCACCGGCCGGATAGCAGTCCGACGGCCTGCGTTAAGCGGCCGGGCCCCGCGAGGCGGGCCCGGCCGCCATCGCCGAGCCCGTGGAGCCCTCGTACGTGTGCAGAGCTCGCCCAAGGTCGATGACCCCGTCAGTGCAGCGGCAGGACTAGCAGCGCCGCCGGGATGACCACGATGGCGGCGGAAATCGAGATCACCAGCGCGACCACTGCATTGCTCAGGCCCGGAACGGGCCGCAGCAGCCGGATCACCCTGGCGGCGACCTCGCACTCCTCGGCCCGGCTGGCCACGGCCAGCGCGCCGGACGGGACACCGCCGCCGCCGGCTGCGCCGACTCGCAGCAGCGCGGTAGCCAGTTCCCTGGCGGGCCGCTGCTGGAGTGCCATGTCGTCGGCGTGCATCTCGATCAGCAGGCCCACTGCCCGGTATGCCTGCCGGGCGATGCCCGCCCAGCGGAACGCGCGCAGCAGCGCAAGGAACGGCAGCAATACGAGGTCATGGCGCTCGCGCAGGTGGGCCCGCTCGTGGGCGAGTACGGCGGCGAGCTCGTCGGCGTCGAGCAGGTCAAGCGTCCCTGCGCTGATCACGATGGCCGATCGCAGGCCCGGCAGACAGTACGCGGCTGCGACCGGATGGTCGACGACGAGCGCGCCCGGCACCTTGGGATCGCCGTGCGCGAGCAGGCTCAGCAGCTCGTGCTGGCGCTGCCGCGCCCGGAGCACCGAGGCGGATGCGGCCAGCAAGATCCAGCACAGGATGGCTAGCAGGACGACGCCGGCCGCGAGGCACACCAGGCGCACGCCGCCGACGAGGTCCATAGCAGAAGGCACGCCGCCAGCCCGCGCGATGCTCGCCAGCCGGTCAAGCGCGCCGCTGGCGACGGAGGCACCGGGCGCTGTCACGCCGAACCCGATCAGCGCGCCAACTGCGGCGAGGCCCCAGCCGAGTCCCAGCGCCTGCCAGAGCAAGATCGCCGCGGCCGGAGACCGGCGCGGCCAGGAAGCGCTGGCAAGCGCGCTCGCGGCCCAGATGCAGCCGATGGCGACCGCAGCAAGGATCAGGACAGCGGTGGACACGGCGTCAACCCCGGGCAGCGCCGCCGAGCGCTCCCAGGGCCCGCAGGAGCGCCTGCGCCTCGGTGCCGGACACGCTGCGGGCGAACCTGGCCAGCGCGGCCTGCCGATCGCCGGTCTGGTCCAGCGCACTCAGCATGAGCTCGGTCACGTATGCTTCCCGGCTTTCGGCGGCACGGTAGTGCCACGCACGGCCATTGCGCTCTCGGCGGGCGAAACCCTTCTTGGCGAGCCGGTCGAGCACCGTCATCACCGTGGTGTGGGCCAGGTCCCGATCAGTGAGCAGGCCGCTCACCTCGCGTACGCTCAGCGGGTCCGCAGCTTCCCAGAGCACATCCATTATTGCGCGCTCGAGCTCGCCAAGTCGGTTCACGCGGTAATTCTAACGTGGGACGAAAGCTCCCCTCCAGGGCAGGAGGGGAGCGTCGGCGCTACCGTGCGACTGTGACCGTGCCCCGCATCGGCGTCAGCGTCGACCTTGTGATCCTGACTGTCCGGGCCGGCCAGCTCGCGACCCTGGCCTGGCGCCGGGACGGCGATCCGTACGCGGGCATGCTGGCCCTGCCGGGCGGCTTCATCCGCCTCGACGAGGACCTGGCTGCCGCGGCGGCCCGGGTCCTGGCCGAGCGGGCTGGCCTGCCTGGCGCGCCGGTTCACCTGGAGCAACTGCAGACCTATGGCTATCCGGACCGGGATCCGACCCGGCGCGCGGTCTCAGTGGCTTATCTGGGCCTGGCCCCGGACCTGCCGGCGCCCGATCAGCCGCAGATGAGCTGGCAGGCGGTCAGCGACCTGACGCAGCTTGCCTTCGACCACGCCAGGATTCTCACCGATGGCGTGGAGCGCGCTCGCTCCAAGCTGGAGTACACCTCGCTGGCGGCCGCGTTCTGCCAGGACGAGTTCACGGTCGCCGAGCTGCGCCGCGTCTACGAGATCGTCTGGGGCACCGCACTCGACCCGCGCAACTTCCATCGCAAGGTCACCGGCGCCCACAACTTCCTGGTCGAGACCGGCGAGGTCACGGCGTCAGGCGGCGGCAGGCCAGCCCAGCTGTACCGCCGCGGCACCGCCGTGTTGCTGCACCCGCCGATGCTGCGGCCGCGCTTCCACGGTGATGATCGCGCACTACCCTGAGAAGGTCAGGCGTCTAGCGGCGAGCAGCTCAGGAGGACAACGGTGTCCGAGCAGTACCCACGATTCCGGGCCGTACTCGACCAGTTCGCCGGCTACAAGCCAGGCAAGCCGCCGACGCCGTCGGGTGGCAAGACCTTCAAGCTGTCGTCCAACGAGTCGCCCTACGAGCCGCTGCCGTCGGTCAAGGCCGTCCTCGCCGATGCGGCCGGCCACATCAACAGATACCCGGACAACGGCTCAGCCGAGCTCACGGAGGCGATCGCGAGCCGGTTCGGCGTGCCGGCTGAGCACGTCGCGGTCGGGTGCGGCTCCGTTGGCATCGCTCAGCAGCTGCTGGAGGCCATGGGCGAGCCCGGCGCGGAAGTGATCTACGCGTGGCGGTCGTTCGAGGCTTACCCATACCTGACCGACCTCGCGAACGCCACCTCAGTGCAAGTGCCGCTGGCTGGCTACGGTCACGACCTGGCCGCCATGGCAGCCGCCATCACCGATCGCACCAGGCTGATCTTCGTCTGCACGCCGAACAACCCGACCGGCACCGCGGTGCGGCAGGACGACCTCGCTGCGTTCCTGGATCAGGTGCCGGCCGACTGCCTCGCCGTCATCGACGAGGCCTACGTGCAGTACGTGCGCGACCCCGACGTCGCTGACGGCCTGAGCCTGTACGCCGGCCGGCCGAACGTGGCTGTGCTCCGCACGTTCTCCAAGGCCTACGGGCTGGCCGGGCTGCGGGTTGGCTACCTGATCGGGCACGAGCCGGTGGCTCAGGCCGTCCGCAAGACGATGCTGCCGTTCACGGTGAACTCCCTGGCTCAGGCTGCTGCCGTCGCCTCCCTGGCGGCCGAATCCGAGCTGCTGGAGCGCGTCGAGCTGGTCGTGAAGGAGCGGGACCGGGTGAGGCACGACCTGCTGGGCGAGGGGTGGACGGTGCCGCCGACGGAGGCCAACTTCGTCTGGCTGCCACTGGGCGAGCGCTCAGCCGAGTTTTCTGGCCACTGCGATGCCGCGGGCGTGAGCGTCCGCCCGTACGCAGCCGATGGCGTCAGGGTCACGATCGCCGACCCGGAGGCGAACGACGCCTTCCTGGCGGCGGCGGCTGCGTATCCGTACCGCGCGTAGCGAATCGAGGCTTAAGCCGCGCCGAGGCAGTGTGCCTGATAGTCCAGAATGGGGCTATGGACACACTGGCGGTGCTTGCGGCCGAGTCACCGCCGGTGATGCTGCGCACTGCCACGGATGCCGACATAGCGGCGATCGTCAGCCTGATCGCCGCCGATCAGCTCGGCGCTACCAGGGACGGCGTGCGGGACGAGGCTGACCTTGTTGCTTACACCGCCGCGTTCCGCAGCATCGACGCCGATCCGGCGCACCTGCTCGTCGTGGCCGAGCGCGATGGGCAGATCGTGGGCACCTTGCAGCTGTCGTTCCTGCCCGGCCTCGCCCGCCGGGGTGCCCTGCGCGCGCAAATCGAGGCGGTCCGGGTGGCCCAGGGCGAACGGGGCTCGGGCCTCGGCGCGGCCATGATGGGGTGGGCCATCGAGGAGGCCAGGCGGCGCGGCTGCGCGCTCGTGCAGCTGACGACTGACAAGTCGCGCGCGGACGCGCACCGGTTCTATGCGCGGCTGGGGTTTGTCGCCTCGCACGAGGGGATGAAGCTCGCCCTGTGATCAACAAGACCGTGATCAACAACACCGTGACCAACAACACCGTGATCAACAACACTGCGGACAGCGACACCGCGACTGCCGACACCAGGCTCTACGTGATCCACGAAAACCCGGACTGGTACGCCCCGCTGGCGGCCGCATTCGACCAGGCGGGCGTGCCGCACGAGCAGTGGCTACTCGGTGACGCGGTGGTCGACCTAGAAGAGGAGCCCCCTGCCGGGCTCTTCTGGTCACGCATGAGCGCGTCCGCGCACACCAGGGGCCACCCGTTCGCCAAGGACCAGACTCGCGGCGTGCTGGCCTGGCTCGAGGCACACGGCCGGCGCGTCGTGAACGGGCGCCACGTGCTGGATCTGGAGATGAGCAAGGTGGAGCAGCTGGCCGCGCTCCGGGCGGCCGGATTCGACGTGCCCCGAACCGTCGCCGTGGCCGGCCCGAGCGGTCTGGCGGCCGCGGCGAGGAAGATCCCCGTTCCCTTCATTAGTAAGCACAACCAGGGCGGCAAGGGTCTCGGTGTGCGGCTGTTCACCAGCCACGACGAGTATGACTCCTACCTCGCCGGCCCTGACTATGAGCCGCCGGTGGACGGGATCACCCTCTTGCAGGAATACCTCGTGGCCGCGCAGCCGCGGATCACGCGAGCGGAGATCGTCGGCGGTGAGTTCGTCTACGCCATCACTGCGGACACTGACCGTGGCGGCTTCCAGCTGTGCCCGGCGGACGCGTGCGCTGTGCCGCCAGCAGGTGGGCCGCCAGCCGT
>DATHQE010000406.1:0-1797 GCA_035483035.1 Streptosporangiaceae bacterium
GAAGAGGAGGTCGCCGCACTGCGCAGCCGGCTCGCCGACTCGCCGCGGCAGACGCACCTGCTCGAGCAGCGACTGCGCGAGGCAGAGTCGAACCTCGCGTCGATCACTGGCCAGAACGAGCGCCTCGCGGGCACGCTGCGCGAGGCACGCGACCAGATCATCGCGCTGAAGGAAGAGGTCGACCGGCTGGCGCAGCCGCCGAGCGGTTTCGGCGTCTTCCTGCAGGCCGCGCAGGACGGCACGGCGGACGTCTTCACTGGCGGCCGCAAGATGCGGGTGAGCGTGAGCCCCAGCGTCGACCTCGACCAGCTGCGGCCCGGCCAGGAGGTCGTGCTCAACGAGGCGCTGAACGTCGTCATCGCCCAGGGCTATGAGACGGTCGGCGAGGTCGTCATGCTCAAGGAGGTCCTGGAAGACGGCGAGCGCGCGCTGGTCATCTCGCACGCGGACGAGGAGCGCATCGCCCGGCTCGCCGAGCCGCTGCTCGGCCACACGCTGCGGGCTGGTGACTCCCTGCTGCTCGAGCCCCGGTCTGGCTATGTCTACGAGCGGATCCCCAAGGCCGAGGTCGAAGAGCTGATACTGGAGGAAGTCCCGGACATCTCCTACTCCGAGATCGGCGGCCTCGGACCGCAGATCGAGCAGATCCGGGACGCGATCGAGCTGCCGTACCTGCACGCCGATCTGTTCAAAGAGCACCAGCTGCGGCCGCCAAAAGGCGTGCTCCTGTACGGGCCGCCTGGCTGCGGCAAGACGCTGATCGCTAAGGCCGTCGCGAACTCGCTGGCCAAGCAGGTAGCCGCGCGCGCTGCGCGGGACGCGGCGGAGTCGGGCCAGCCTGAGCCGGCCGACTCGGGTGCGCCAGGCAAAGAGCGGCGCAGCTTCTTCCTCAACATCAAGGGCCCGGAGCTGCTGAACAAGTACGTCGGCGAGACCGAGCGCCACATCCGGCTGGTGTTCCAGCGGGCCAGGGAGAAGGCCAGCGAGGGCATGCCGGTGATCGTGTTCTTCGACGAGATGGACTCGATCTTCCGCACCCGCGGATCCGGCGTGTCCAGTGACGTGGAAAACACCATCGTCCCCCAGCTGCTCAGCGAGATCGACGGCGTCGAGGGCCTGGAGAACGTCATCGTGATCGGGGCGTCCAACCGCGAGGACATGATCGACCCCGCGATCCTGCGGCCGGGCCGGCTAGATGTGAAGATCAAGATCGAGCGCCCGGACGCGGAGGCGGCTCGCGACATCTTCTCCAAGTACGTGCTGAGCAACCTGCCGCTGCACCCCGACGACCTGGCCGAGCACGGCGGGGTCGCGGGCGCGACGGTGGCCGAGATGATTCAGCGCGTGGTTGAGCGGATGTACACCGAGACCGAGGAAAACAGGTTCCTCGAGGTCACCTACGCCAACGGCGACAAGGAAGTCCTGTACTTCCGCGACTTCAACTCCGGCGCGATGATTCAGAACATCGTCGACCGGGCCAAGAAGATGGCCATCAAGGAGTTCCTCGAGACCGGGCAGAAGGGCCTGCGCGTGCAGCACCTGCTCGCCGCGTGCATCGATGAGTTCAAGGAGAACGAGGACCTGCCCAACACGACCAACCCCGACGACTGGGCCCGCATCTCCGGCAAGAAGGGCGAGCGGATCGTCTACATCCGTACGCTCATCTCCGGCAAGAGCGGTACCGAGGCGGGGCGGTCGATCGACACGGTGTCCAACACTGGCCAGTACCTCTAGCGCTCAGACCAGGCGCGCCGTGCCGCCGCTGCGGCGCGCGGCATTAGGCTCTAAGTCATGAGC
>DATHQE010000407.1:0-3015 GCA_035483035.1 Streptosporangiaceae bacterium
CAGGACGCCGCCAGCGAGCCGGATGGCGAGCGGCATGCCGGCGCAGCTGGCGAGCACCTCCCTGGCGGCTGCTTGCTCCGCGCCGGCGGTACGGCCTGGGCCTGCCGCTGACCCGAGCAGCCCGAGGGCGTCGTCGTCGGCTAGTTCGCCGAGGGTCACCGGCCGGGCGCCCGCCAGTGCGCTCAGCCGACCGCGACTCGTCACCAGGACCGCCCCTCCGCCCGCTGCCGGGATGAGCGGGCGAACCTGGGCGGCGGATGCGGCATCGTCAGCGATGACAAGCACCTTGCGCCCCGCTAGCACAGACCGGTACATGGCGGCTCGGGCGGGACCCGGCCGCGGGACCGCGTGGGCCGGCACGCCCATGCTCTGCAGGATGTCGGCCAGCACGGCCTGCGGATCGCGGTGCTGCTCGGCGCCACCCAGCTCTGCGTACAGGTGGCCGTCGCTGAAGCGGTGCCGCAGCTGGAGGGCTGCGACCGCGGCGGTCGCGCTCTTGCCCATGCCGGGGCCGCCGGTGAGGACGACAACCGGAACGCCAGGGCCACTCAGGTACTCGGCGATCCTCGCCAACTCGTCCAGCCGGCCGGTGAAGTCAGCTGGCGGTGCTGGGGCCTGGGAGCCTGGAAGTGTCAGGCCCCCGGCGCCGAACCTGGTGAGCTGCGGCGGCCTGCCTGTCGTCAGCTCTTCGGCCAGGATTCGCTGGTACAGGACGGCGAGCACCGGCCCGGGCTCGGCGCCCTGCTGCTCCAGGGTCGTCTGCCGGGCCTCCTGGTAGACGTCCAGCGCCTCGGTGCGCATGCCGAGCGCGTGATACGCGCGCATCAGCTGGGCGCAGGTGCGCTCCCGGCCCGGCGTCGCGCTGACCGCGGCTCGTAGCTGCCCGAGTACCTGCTCATGCTCACCGGCCGCCAGTCGCGCGTCGATCAGCGCGTCGACGGCTGCCTGCCGCTGATTCCTGAGCCGCGCCACCGCGGCGGCGATGACCTCGCTCTCCGGCAGGTCAGGGAGCGGCGGATCGCCCCACAGCGCCAGCGCCTGCACGAAAGAGGCGGCTGCCGCCGCGGCGTTGCCCAGGTCGAGCTCGGCCTGGCCTTGCGCGAAAAGGTCGGTGAATTCGTCGACGTCGAGCTCGCCCGGACGCACCGTGATCATGTAGCCGCGCTGCTGGCGATGGCCAGGCGCGCGGCCCCCTGGCGGCCCGACGCTGTCCAGGCGCGAGGCGCAGTCGCCCAGACTGCGCCGCAGCCGGCTGATGCAGACCCGCAGGCTCGCCTCTGGCGAGCCGGGCGGCTCGGCGGCCCACAGCGCCTCGATGAGCATGCCGCGCGGACAGGGCCGGTTCGCCCGGAGCAGCAGCACGGCTAAGGCTGACTGGAGCAGGGGCTGGCTGATAACCACTGGGCCTGCGCCGGTGCCGGCATCGGCGTACAGGGGACCCAGGATCCGGAATTCCATCAGCTGCCTGCTTCCGATGGGAATGGCGTAATAGAAGTCTCTCGTGCCGATATCTAATGGTTGCGACGTGAGTTCGTCAACCTCGTCTGACGCGGCCGGTTACGCCTGGGCAACGGAGCGGTAATAGCCGCATCGTTATGGTCATCAGCGCAAGTCCCGTCATGTTCTGACCTTTCACCCGGGCGCTTGGGTCTCAGCGCTCATTCGGAGCATCGATATGATCTTCTGCCTCCCCCGGCAAGCACGGCCGGTGATCGCCAGCCCGGATGACGCATGACGGCCACCGGACGGCAGCTCGCCAGCGCGCCGGATCTGGCGACCCCGGCCCCGGTGCGCGCGCCCGTGCTCCGCGTGCTTCCGGGCACGCCGCAAGCGGTAAGCGCCGCGCGCCACATCGCGCGCCAGCTTCTGGGCGCCGAGCACCCGGCGACGGAGACCGCCGTGCTCCTGCTCAGCGAGCTGGTCACCAACTCGGTCCTGCACAGCAAGTCTGGTGAGCCTGGCGGCAGCGTGACCGTCGCGCTGTGCTCGGGGCCAGCTGGCATCCTCATTCAGGTGCGCGACGATGGCGGGCCGTCGGAGCCGCGTGTGTCGGCCATCTCCGCCGACGGCGCCGAGCATGGTTACGGGCTGCTGCTCGTCGACGCACTGGCCGAGCGCTGGGGAACGATATGCAGCCCGGACGGCCGGGTGACGTGGTGCCGGGTAGCCGGGACCGGCGCGTAGCCGGGACCGGTGGAGTCGACGCTAAACAGCTCCGTGGCGGCCGAAACAAAGGTTTAACAATGCAGGCGGCCCCAGGACGCCTTGTGCGGCCGGCGTAACGGTCGCGAAACTTGCCGGAAACGAGCGCGTGGGAAACATGAACCGTACCTGACAGAACCGAAGCGGTCGGCTGGGACCGTGCTGGTCGCCGACGCCTGGCTACCCGGCAGCCCTTCGCTTCAGCCCTGGAGGCCGAGAGTGAACCCCTACGCAAGCTTTCTGAGTTCAGGCGATAACGCCTGGCAGATGACGGCTGCAACGCTTGTCGGATTGATGAGCATCCCCGCGCTCGCAGTCTTGTATGGCGGGATCGTGCAGCGCAAATGGGCGGTCAACACCATGATGATGGTGTTCGCCGCGTTCGGCCTCACCCTGATTGTCTGGGTGCTCTGGGCCTTCAAGATGGGCTTCGGCCAGCCATGGATCGGGCACCTGGTCGGCAAGCCGGGAACGGTCGTCGGCGCATCGGGTGAGCAGGGGCAAGCGAGCATCCCCTTGCTGAACGGGCTGATGCCCAAGTTCAGGTTCCCTGAAGGCTCGCTGGTCTACTTCCAGTTCGTCTTCGCCGCCATTACCCCGATCCTGTTCATCGGCAGCGTGGTCGGCCGGATCAAGTTCAAGGTCTGGCTGATCTTCGTGCCGCTGTGGATTACCTTCGCCTACGCAGTCAACGCATTCCTCCTCTGGGGCGGCGGCTACTGGGCAGGCAAGGGCGCGCTGGACTTCAGTGGTGGTTACGTCATCCACCTGGCGGCTGGCGTGTCTGGTTTCGTGGCAGCGGCCATGGTCGGG
>DATHQE010000408.1:0-6820 GCA_035483035.1 Streptosporangiaceae bacterium
CGCTCGCCGAGGTAGCAGTAGCGGGTGTCGTGCGTGCCGCCCTCGGCGTTGTCGTAGTGCGGGATCAGCGCGACGCGCAGGTCCGCCGCCGCGAGCAGATCGAGGCCAGGCAGCCAGTGGGGCGGCGCGCCAACCTTGTAGATCTCATAGACCGGCACGGCGGCCAGGCCGGCCGTCGCCGCAGCTGCTGAGGCGAGCACCGTGACGCCGCTGCCGATCGCGATCCGCTCGCGAAGCGCCTGCCCGAGCGGGGCGTCGCGCCATCGGGACAGAGCGTAGGAGGGGCTGCCGGGGCCGGCGAAGACCCAGTCGGCGGCGCGAATACTGGCGGCGGCAGCCCTGGCGGCGCTGCTTCCGGGGCGCACACCGAAGCCGGACCCGGCCCGGCCACCGTCCTCGCACACGTCCGCGTCCGAGCTCGCGACGACGGCCACATCGAGCCCAACGCTCGTGGCGAAGTACGAGACCGCCCGGCTCGAGATGTCCGCGGCGTTCTCCTGGAACGCGTACGGCGTGTCCAGCAGGATCGCGTCCGGGTGGGTGCCGCCCAGCCGGTCGACGAGCGCCTTGTGCACGGTCACCATCGTCGGGCTGGTCTCGCCGGAGCCCATGATGGCGAGGATCCGGCAGTCTGGTTTCATCGGCTACCTTGTCCATGCGGCTGCGGGCGCGTCCTCCGCCAGCCTAGCCGCCTCGGCCGTCGCGACTGACGCGAGATCGGGCGCGCGCGCTAGCCTGGCGCCAGCGTCAGTGCGCTGACGACCAGTGATCGTGACCTGACCGGAGAGGCCCATGCGGTTTGTCTTCAGCCCGCCCGCGGCTGAGGTGTCCGGACTGCTGACGCTGCCCTGGGCGCAGCCGCTGGAAGAGTGGCACGACGAGCGCCTGGTCGAGATCCGCGAGCGCGGCATCTCGCGGCACATCGTGAGGTTCGTCGCCGACGGCGGGACGCTGTTCGCGCTCAAGTCGATCAGCGAGACGCTGGCCCGGCGCGAGTACCGGCTGTTGCGCTCGCTCGCGGATCTCAGCGTCCCGGCAGTGGAGGTGGTCGGCATCGTGGTCGACCGCGGCGCGGACGAGGACGCGATCCTGGTGACGAAGTTCCTGGAGTACTCGAGCACCTACCGGGCTCTGTTCTCCAGCCGCCGCGGTGGCCTGCCAACCGACCGGCTGCTCGACTCGCTGGTCGAGCTGCTGGTCCGGCTCCACTTGTCCGGCTTCTTCTGGGGGGACTGCTCGCTGTCCAACGCGCTGTTTCGCGCGGACGCAGGTACCTACCAGGCGTATCTGGTGGACGCGGAGACGAGCGAACAGCACCCGACGCTGACCAGCGGCCAGCGCGCCTTCGACCTGGAGCTGGCGTCCGAGCGGGTCTGCGGCGAGCTGATGGACCTCCAAGCAGGCGAGCTGCTCCCCGACGAGGTCGACCCGATCGAGACCAGCGAGGAGCTCGTCCGGCGATACGAGGGACTGTGGGACGAGCTGAACCACGAGGAGATAGTCAAGCCCGAGGATCAGCGGCACCGGATCAGCAAGCGCTTGCGCAGGCTCAACGAGCTGGGCTACGACGCAGACGAGGTCGAGCTAGTTGACGGCGACGACGGCACCCGGCTGCGCGTGCGCACCAGGGTCGCCGAGTCTGGCCAGAGCAGCCGTCAGCTTTTCCGGCAGACGGGCATCGGCGCCGAGGAGCATCAGGCCCGCAGGCTGCTGAACGACATCTGCAGTTTCCGGGCCTACAAGGAGCAGACTCTCGGCCACCCCGTGTCAGAGATCGTCGCCGCGCACCGCTGGCTAGAGGAGGTCTACGACCCGGTCGTCGCGGCCATCCCGGCGCGGTTGCGCGGCCGACTGGCACCGCCGGAGATCTTCCACGAGATCCTGGAGCACCGCTGGTACATGTCTGAGGCAGCCGGACGGGACGTGGGCACGACGGCAGCTGCGCACTCGTATTTCGACACGGTGCTGCCAGCCGTCCCGCAGCCGCTCAGCACGGATGCGGAATCGGATCCGGCCGGCCTCGGTCAGCCGGCGGACCCAGCAGACGACGACGCGGCGGAGCTCGCCGTCGGCGACTGACCGATAGCTACCTAGCGATTGCCTGGTATACCGCCGGCTCGGTCGCCGGTATACCCTCCGAAGAAGTAGAACACGTTCCAGTTGAGGGGCACGCCATGGTTGCTTCGATCAAGCCACACCGAGATGAAGTCGGGCTCACCGACGGCGAGCTGCTGATCGACGGGGTCTGGGGATCTGGCTCTACCGAGCAGGCCTGGGCGCACAGTCACCCGGCGACTGGCGAGCACGTCGCGTCGTTCCCGGTCGCCAGCGCCGCGGACGTGGACCGCGCTGTCCGCGCGGCGCGCGCAGCGTTCGACACCGGCAGCTGGCCGCGGGCCCGCGCCAACGAGAAGATCCGCGTGCTGTACAAGGTCGCTGACCTGGTGCGCGAGCACGGTGACGAACTGCTGGCCCTGCAGGCTCTGGACAACAGCGTGCCGCTCAGCTTCGGGGGCGTCTACGGGATGTCGGCGGCGTTCGTCGCTGACGTCTTCGACCACCACGCCGGCTGGGTGGACAAGCTGGGCGGTGAGACGCTGCCGCCGTATCAGGGCGGCGATCACCTGGCGATGACGCTGCGCGAGCCGATCGGCGTGGTCGCGGCGATCGTGCCCTGGAACGCGCCGCTGCTGCTGACCGCGCAGAAGCTCGCGCCCGCGCTGGCGGCGGGCTGCACCGTGGTGCTCAAGCCGTCGGAGTACGCAACGTTCGCCGTGCTGCGCCTGGTCCGTCTCATCGAGGAGGCCGGGCTGCCGGCCGGCGTGCTCAACGTGGTCACCGGCCCTGGCGACCCGACCGGCGATGCGCTGATCAACCACCCGATGGTGGACAAGATCTCCTTCACCGGCAGCCGGGCCGTCGGGCGGAAGATCATCGAAGCATCAGCGAGCACCTTCAAGCGAGTAAGCCTGGAGCTCGGCGGCAAGAGCCCGGCGCTGGTCTTCGCCGACGGGGACGCTGGCACTGCCGCGGCGCTCACCATGGGCACCGTCACGCTGGGCCTCTCCGGGCAGGTCTGCCTGGCTCAGACCAGGGCCCTGGTGCACCGCGACAAGGTCGATGAGTTCCTCGGCATGGCCCAGATGATCGCCGGGATGGTCAGCTACGGCAACCCGTTCGACCCGGCGGTGACCTCGTCGCCGCTGATCAACCCGCGCCAGCTCGACCGCGTGCTCGGGCTCATCAGCACGGGCGAAGCGGAAGGCGCCACGCTGATCTGCGGCGGCGCCCGCGGCGACGGCGACCTGGCAGCGGGCAACTTCGTGGCACCGACGCTCTTCACGGACGTCAACAACGACATGACCATCGCCCGCGAGGAGATCTTCGGCCCGGTGCTGTCGGTCATGCCGTTCACCGACGAGGACGAGGCCGTCTCGATCGCCAACACCACCGAGTACGGGCTGGCAGCGACCGTGTGGACGTCGGACATCAAGCGGGCGCTGCGGGTGACTCAGGCGCTCCGGGCCGGCACGGTCGGCATCAACGGGTACGCGCTGGAGCCGCACGCGCCGTTCGGCGGGTATCGGCAGTCCGGCCTCGGCCGCGAAGGCGGCCGGACCGCGATCGAGGCGTACACCGAGGTCAAGACGGTGCTGATCCCGACAACCGACGAGATGATTTGACACCCTCCTTGCCCAAATGGGCAAGGATTTCAGCCAGTCCGCCTATGCAAGGAACAGGACCCGCTGAGGTTCGCGGTTCCCAGGCCCGGCCTCCCGGAGGCCTCCCCGCGCAGTCACGGCATGCCCTGCCGCAATGTTGCGTGCAGCGTTTACATCGGCGTTGCAGGCGTATCGGCAGGACACGCATACGAAGAGGGCTTGGTTCTTGCGGCTCTCCGGTGCAATGTGCCCGCATGCCGAGCATCGCTGACTTGTATAAGCAGGCCTCACTCTCTGCACTCGGCCTGGAGCCTTATCCTCCAGACGACGCGCGAGTTTGCCCCAACCTGAAGCGAGGATCTCCCGATTCATACCGGATTTCTGCTCCACATTGCGGCCTGGCTTATCAGGACTGCCCCTAGCTGACCGAGTCATATTGCGGATCTTCAGATCCTCGATACGGATGACATCGAATCGACGCGCAATGGCTGTGGATGTCTTCTCCGACCAGTCCCTGCGGATGTCTGTCTGCTTAGCGTGCAGCCTGGCAGCCTGATTTCTAGCCCGCGCCCGACGCCTAGATCCACGCTTGCCACGCGATAGCTTCCGCGTCAATTGGCGCAGCCGTCGCCGCTGGGCAGGGCTCAAGCGGGGCATGCTCAGCAGTTCGCCGGTAGAAAGAGCCGCTGACACCGCGATACCGCGGTCGATGCCAACGATCTCACCAGTGCCGGGACCTGGGATCGGCTCGGGAATAACAGCGAATCCAATATGCCAGCGGCCCGCGGGATCCAGGGTTACTCGGTAGGACTTAGCGCCAGCCGGGACCAAACGCGACCAGCGGAATCGCACCCAACCAGCCTTAGGGATGTAGACAGCCCCGACGTTCGCGTTCAGCCCGCGTATGTGCTGGGACTTGACGCCGACGATCCGGAACCCCTCGTGCCGTCCCGCCTTGCGCCACGACGGCCGCCCGTGCGTCCTGTGCCAGAACTTCTCCATTGCCTGAGCAAAGTCTCGTAACGCTTGCTGCTGGACTACCGCGCTGCCAGCGGCCAGCCAGTCGAATGCCCGTCGTGCTTCCGACAACTGGCGACATTGCTCCGCCAGGCCAGGCGCGCCGGGACGCCCGGGCCGCCAGTGCAGCTGCTGCTCGCATGCAAGATTCCACACAAATCGAGCATGTCCGCAGTGAGTCCGTAGAGTTACTTCTTGTTCCTGCGTGGGCTGTAACCTGTATCTCGTCACAATTCGAACTTACTATCGACCACTGACATTTTGCGGGGCTTACTGGAGATTGGCGTCGGATCCGCAGGGCTGTATCGCACCTGGCCGTTGTGGCTGAATAGCTCAGCCCAGCTGCGGCGGCAGGCCGAGGGCGGGAAACGACGCCGGGCCGAACGTGGTGATCTCCGCGATGACGCCGTCGTCGACCCGCAGCACGTCCAGCTTGAACGGGCGGAACAGCGTGTCGCCGGGCCGCCGCAGGTAGCTCCCGGCTGCTGGCATCCTGTTGGCTCCGGCCGGCAGCAACCGCCAGTCGCCGTCCCGATCGGGCCCGAAGGCCCGCTCGAGCAGCGGCGCCATGCCAGCAAGCCCCTCGAAGAAATGCGGATAGGGCGGCATGGTGACGCGGATATCAGCGGCCGAGATGCGGACGATCGCGGCCGGGTCATACCGCTCGTGCGCCTCGATGAACTGCGCAAGCAGGTCGCGTTCGGCGGCGCTCGGCTCCCGGACCCGCCAGTCGGAGCGCCGCGGCGGCAGGTGCTCACGCAGCTGCGATCGAGCGCGCTGCACTGCGCTATTGGCCGCGGCGACGCTGATGCCGAGCAGACCCGCCGTCTCGGCCGCGGGCCAGCCAAGCACGTCGCGCACGATCAGCGCGGCACGCTGGCGAGGCGGCAATACCTGGAGCGCCGCCAGGAATGCCAGCTCGATGGTCTCGCGCCCGATGGCGACATCCGCTGGCCCGTCACCGGCAGCCTCGTCTAGCAGCGGATCGGGGTACGGCTGCAGCCACGGCACGTCGGCGTAGGTCGTCGTCGACGCCGCCTGCCGTGACCGCTGCCGCAGCATGTCCAGGCACACGTTGGTGGCGATCCGGTACAGCCACCCCCGGTACTCCGGCCCGTGACTCAGCCCGTCGCGGCCGCGCCAGGCCCGCAGCATGGTTTCCTGGACTGCGTCCTCGGCGTCGTCGAACGAGGCCAGCATCCGGTAGCAGTGCACGTGCAGCTCTCGGCGGTGCCGCGCGGCTAGCTCGTCGAACGCGGCCTGGTCACCGTCGGCCGCGGCTGCCGCGAGGCCCGGACCGGCGAGCTCCGGCGCCATCAGTGCGCCGCCTCGCCCGCCTTGACCTCCTGCACCAGGAAGCCGTTGCCGTCCGGGTCGCTGAACGACACGAACGAGTTGTAACTGCCCCGCTGCGGATCGGGACCCGGCGTCTGGCCCTGCGGCCCGAAGTGGAACACCTCGCTGGCATCCACGCCACGGCCGGTGAGCTCAGCCCTGGCGGCGTCGATGTCGGTCACGATCAGGTGCAAGCCCTGGACCGAGCCCGCAGCATCCGGATTACGCATCAGGGTCACCGAGCACGCCGAGCCAGGCGGCGTGAGCTGGACAATCCGGAAATCCTCCCCGGCGCTGTGATCGACGTCGAGCCGGAAGCCGGCCTGGTCCATATAGAACGCCTTGGCCCGGTCCACGTCAGTGACCGGGAGAATGATGAGCTCGAGCTTGAAGTCCATAGCGTCAGCCTCCCTGAGAGTTAGTTGACCCGTGATGCCAACTGAAACGACCGGCGGCCGGAAAACTCATCGGCGGGCCGATGAGCCGACTACCCAGCGGCCCCTTCAGGCGCCCGCACTGCCTAACCCAGCAGCTTGGCGTGATCCCAGGAAATGACCCTGACTGGCTCGACGAGGTAGCCGTAGCGCTTGCGCGCGGCGTTCGAAACGTACTCGCTGACGCCGTCGCCGGCCGCGCCGCCGACGTGGGCATTGCCCATCACGTCACCGATCGCAAGCCCGATCTGGTACACCCCGTCGGGGTCCGTGATCGTCTCCACGGTGCCCTGGATCTGCACGCCCCGCAGGTCGAAGTAGGCCTCGCCGGTCTCGACCAGGCAGCTGATCCGCGGGTCGCGCGCGAGGTTC
>DATHQE010000409.1:0-2795 GCA_035483035.1 Streptosporangiaceae bacterium
AGAACCGCTGCTCCTCGTACTTGCCGCCGGCCACATCGAAGTTGTAGATGCGACCCTGGCCGGTCTCCAGATCGAAGCCGGCCAGCAGCGGCACTGCTACCAAGCCCTGCATCGCAGCGCCGAGATTGGACTTCACGAGCCCGGCCAGCCGGTTCGCCTTGCCCTCCAGCGACAGCATGCGGCCCTCGAGCTTCTCGTAGTGCTCGAGCTCGACGCTGAACAGCCGGAGCAGGTCGATGCCGATGCCCGCCACGCCGGCGATGCCAGCGCAGGAGAATTCATCGCTGCGGAACACCTTGTCGATATCGCGCTGCGAGATCATGCTGCCGGAGGTAGCCCGGCGGTCGCCCGCCATCACCACGCCGCCGTCGCAGATTGCCGCCACGATGGTGGTGCCGTGCGGGATGTCAGTGCCAGGACCGCCCGCCGGGGCAGCCCCGTGGGCGTGCACGGCCCTCGGCAGCAGCTCTGGCGCCGCCTCGCTCAGGAAGTCGGCAAACGACGAGGATCCGGCGGCGAGGAACGCCGACGCCTGCCACCGTGCCTGGGGTTCAAAGCCGCCCACCGCGCAAGTCCCTCCGGTCATCTGCCACCGCCACCACTGCCACTGCCACCACTGCCACCACTGTCGCCACCACCACCGGCGCCACCACCACCGGGAACACGTGAACGCCGGCGTACACCGGCGTCCCCGTTCCCGGAATTAAATCTGCTTCGCTCTCCGACCCTAAGCCCGACCGCGGCCGCGGCCACTCATGGCGCGCTGGCTCGCGGTTACTCGCCGCCCTTCTGCACGTACGAGCGCACGAACTCCTCGGCGTTTTCCTCGAGAACTTCGTCGATCTCGTCCAGGATCGCGTCGACGTCGTCGGTCAGCTTGTCCTGCCGCTCCCTGACCTCATCGGCTTCCCTGACATCGGTGTCCTGCTCGTCCTCGGCCCGCCGCGGGGCTTGCCGCTGACCGCCGGTGTCTTTCGTCGCCATGCCTAACCTCCGTGCTCCGCGGTGCCGCCCGCGATCTCAACGCTATCCTCGCCTGCCAAACCGCGATCCAACCCTGACGCAATGCATCGGTATCACGACGAGACAATCCGTGGCCAGCCTAGACACACTGGCACTGGCGGCGAGCGGGCCGAATTAACCCATTACGTGGTAGATGCGGGGACTATTGCCCGGTCAGCGCCGCGACCAGCTTCGCGGCGGTCGAGCAGCTGTCGAGCAGGCCGCCCACATGCGCACGAGTGCCGCGCAGCGGCTCGAGCGTGGGCACCCGCTGCAGCGACTCGCGGCCAGGGATGTCGAAGATGACCGAATCCCACGACGCCGCCGCAACCGCGTCCGGATACTGACGCAGGCACCTGCCGCGGAAGTACGCCCTGGTGTCCTCTGGCGGCTCCTCCATCGCCGCGAGGACATCGTCCTCGGCTACCAGCCGCGTCATCCGGCCGCGGCTGCACAGGCGGTTGTAGAGCCCGCGATCGAGCCGCACGTCGGCGTACTGGAGATCAACAAGCTCGAGCCGCGGGTGACCCCAGGCGAGGCCGTCCCTGGCCCGGTAGCCCTCCAGGATCTCCAGCTTCGCCACCCAGTCAAGCTCCCGCGCCATCTGCATTGGGTCGTCAGCGAGGCGTGTCAGCACGCTCTCCCAGCGCGCCAGCACGTCACTGGTGACGTCGTCGACGTCGGCGCCGTACCTGTCCTCGCTGTACTTGCGCGCGAGCTCCAGGTACTCCATCTGGAGCTGGACCGCGGTCATCTTCCGGCCATCGCGCAGCGTGACCAGGTGCCGCAGCGACGGGTCATGCGAGATCGCGCGCAGCTCGGCGATCGGGGACTCGATCGCGAGATCGGCGGCGAGGAACCGGTCCTCGATCATGGCGAGCACCAAGGCGGTGCTGCCGAGCTTGAGGTAGGTGGAAATCTCGCTCATGTTCGCGTCGCCGATGATGACGTGCAGCCGGCGGTATTTATCGGGGTCAGCGTGCGGCTCGTCGCGCGTGTTGATGATCGGCCGCTTGAGCGTCGTCTCCAGGCCGACCTCGACCTCGAAGAAGTCGGCGCGCTGGCTGATCTGGAAGCCGTCCTCGCGCCCGTCGGCGCCCAGGCCGACCCGGCCTGCCCCGCACACCACCTGGCGCGACACGAAGAACGGCGTCAGATGCCTGACGATGTCGGCGAACGGCGTCGATCGCGCCATCAGGTAGTTCTCATGGCAGCCGTACGAGGCGCCTTTGTTATCGGTGTTGTTCTTGTATAGCTGAATCGTGGGGCCGCCGGGGGTCGCCGCAGCGCGGGCGGCTGCCTCGGCCATGACCCGTTCGCCCGCCTTGTCCCAGATGACCGCATCGAGCGGGTTGGTGCACTCGGGCGCCGAGTACTCCGGGTGCGCATGGTCCACGTACAGTCGGGCGCCGTTCGTCAGAATCACGTTGGCCAGGCCGAGGTCCTCGTCGGTCAGCTGGGAGGAGTCCGCGGTCTCTGCGGCAAGGTCGAAGCCCCTGGCGTCGCGCAGCGGATTCTCCTCCTCGAAGTCCCACCGCGCCCGGCGCGCTCGCGCCGCAGTCGCCGCCTGATACGCGTTGACCACCTGCGAAGAGCTGACCATGGCGTTCACGCCCGGCTGGCCGGGCACGGAAATGCCGTACTCGGTCTCGATGCCCATGACCCGGCGCGCGCTCATGACTTAGAGCCTAATGCCGCGCGCCGCAGCGGCGGCACGGCGCGCCTGGTCTGAGCGCTAGAGGTACTGGCCAGTGTTGGACACCGTGTCGATCGACCGCCCCGCCTCGGTACCG
>DATHQE010000410.1:0-4664 GCA_035483035.1 Streptosporangiaceae bacterium
AGGGTCCTCGGTGAGTCCGAGCGCCACACCGGTCGGTTCGACCTGCCCGGCGCGATCACCGGCACCGGTGGCCTCGCTGCGCTCGTCTACGGGCTGTCGAGCGCTGCCACCACCGCGAACGGCGTCTCGCACTGGGGCGACACCAAGGTTCTCGTCTCCCTCGCGGCCGCTGTGGTACTGCTGACCACGTTCGTCTTCATCGAGTCGCGCAGCAAGCACGCGCTGCTGCCGCTGCGGCTCTTCAGAGACCGCAACCGGACGGGCGCGAACCTGATCCTGCTGTGCGTGGGGACCGCGTTGTTCGGGATGTTCTTCTTCCTGACGATCTTCGTGCAGACCGTCTGGGGATACAGCCCCGTGAAGACAGGCGTCGCCTACCTGCCGATGGTCGGGACGATCATGCTCATGGCCGGCGTCAGCTCTCAGCTGGTCGGCCGCATCGGGGCCAGGCCACTGCTGATCGCCGGCTCAACGTTCGCGGCGGGCGGCATGATCTGGCTGTCGCGGATCACCGAGCACAGCACCTACGTGGGCGGACTGCTCGGACCCATTATCATCACGGCAGCCGGCCTGGGCATGTTGTTCATGCCGCTCACCCTGGTCGCCCTGAACAAGGTTCAGGAGCGCGACGCCGGCGTGGCCTCGAGTCTGGTGAATACCGGCCAGCAGGTCGGCGGGTCCATCGGCCTGGCCATCCTGGGAACGGTTGCCTGGACCGTGGTCGCCGACACGGCGCGGAACTCTGCTGCCGCAGCGCACGCGGCCGCGGCGAAGGCGGCAGCGGCCGGGCACGCGGTCAAGCTGTCCGCGACGCAGCTAGCGGTCGCCAAGAAGGCCATCCTCGACCACTCGCTAGCCGTCGGGTTCTCTCGTGGCTTCGAGGTGTCGGCCGGGATAATGGTGCTGGCGCTGATCATCACCCTGGTGACGATCCGGGTAACTCGCAAGGATCTCGAAGGTGTCGCGTCGCCGATGATGGGCTGACACTCGCGCTCAACACATCTAGCGGCCCGGCCGGGAGGAACACTCCTGGCCGGGCCGCATGTGCGGTGCTAGTTGTACTGGGCACTGTCAGGGCTGGTAAATCTCCACCATCACGTCGTGCGGACCCGCGACATACGCCGACCGGCCCCAAGGCAGGTCGTCGGGCTCGGCCGCGATGACGCCGCCACGTGCGCGGATTGCGGCCACCTCGGCGTCGACGTCCTGCGTAGTGACGTGGAGCAGGGTGCCGCCGTGCGGGCCGAGCGCCGCCCGTGCGCCGCAGTGCAGCGCGATCACGCCGGCGCCAATCCTGACCTCGGCATAGCCGTCAAGCGGGTCGCCTTCGACCTGGCAGCCGAGTATGTCGCGAAAGAAGGCAGCGACATCCTGGCTATCCGCTACGTCGGCGCTGACGATGCCGACGTGATCGAGCTGAACGGCCACGTTCCCTCCAGAAGTTTCTCTCTTACCTCGTCTGAATCTAAGAAGCTACTATGCTAGCATCCTAGCCATGGCGGCGGCTAGGGATGACAAAGCGGGCAAGGTGCAGTTCAACGTGTACCTGCCACCGGACCTTGTGCGGCAGGTCAAGCACAAGGCGATCGACGACGGCTCCAGCCTGTCCGCGCTCGTCGAGCAAGCGCTGACCGAATACCTGCAGCGACACGGAGGGGCCAGGGCATGACCGGAATCGTGGTGCGGCCGGTGCGCTTCACCGACAACATCGAGCCAATGCGAGCGTTCCTCGAGCTGGTCGGGCTACGTCCTCGCATCGAGTCTGTCGGCGGCGGCTGGATCGACCTGGTCGCCGACGGCGGCATGGTCGCGCTGCACTCAGCGGCCGGCTCGGACAGCGACGGCGTCCAGGGCCAGACGAGGCTCAGCTTCGAGGCTGACGACCTGGACGTTCTTGCCCGTGTGCTCACCGACGCCGCCGTCCCCGACGTCACCGTGTATGACGAAGCCTACGGCCGGGTGCTGACGTTTACCGACCCGCTCGGGGACCGCATCGCGATCGACGAGCGCATGACCGACCTGTATGGCTACCGAGCGCTGCCTGGAGATAAGCCGCTCGGGCCGAAGGTCATGCCGGTGCGGTTCTGTGATCCAGCCGGGCCCTATGGGCACCTGCTGCAGGCGCTCGGCCTGCAGCCAATCGGGGAGATCAACGAGTACTACGTCACTTTCGCCGCAGCTGACGGCCAGCACGGCCTTGTCGGGCTGCACCCCGTCTTCGCCGGGGAGCTGCCGATCGCCGCGGGCGAGGGCTCCGTCCAGCTCACCTTCGAGTCTGCCGAGCCGCTAGTGCAGCTTGCGGCACGACTGGAGGAAGCGGGATTCGCGCCGCAGCTGCACAGCAAGGACTTCGGCTCGCTGCTGGCGGTCACCGACCCAGACGGCCAGCCGGTCCAGGTGCATGAGCCGAGCACTAAGCCCGAGTGACGGACCAGCCCGAGTGCTGGACCAGCCCGAGTGATGGACCAGCCCGAGTGATGGACCAGCCCGAGTGACAGACCAGCCCGCGTGGCAGACCAGATCGGCTGGACGGGCGGCGCTCTCGTCGGCGGCGTGCTCGGCACGATGCTGGGCATCCGCCCGGCCATGATCGCGCTGACCTCGGTGTCTGTGGTGGCGGTGGCGCTCGCCTGGCTATCGCCCTTGCGACAGGGCAGGACGGCGAGCGATGTCGCTTCGCCGGATCTGGAACCATCGATTGCCGGGTGAGGATTCTCGGCGCCAGTCTCCGAGGGCGCCCTATCAAAAGGGTACATTCCACCCACAAGGTCCTTGAGCTCCCGCGATAGGACTCGAACCTATAACCTGCCGGTTAACAGCCGGACGCTCTGCCGATTGAGCTACGCGGGATCGCCCGGCGCCAAGCCCGACCGTCTCTGCTCGGGTGATCAGCGCCGCGGGCACAAGGGTAGCGCACCGCCGCGCTGGCTGGTGCAGCGCCGACCAAGCCAGCGCATAACCGGCCACCGGCCGGGCATATCCGGCCTCTGCCTGGGCATTACCGCATGATCAGCCTTGCATGCATGAGTCGGAGTGCACGGGGAAGTATGCGCGGCGACGCTTGGGCCTGCACAAGATCACAAGATCCCGGGGCCGCCCGGGATCAGAGCCGGACCGGATTAGCCGGACGGGACAAGAGCCGGACGGATCAGCCGCACGAGATCAGAGCCGCACGAGATCAGAGCCGCACGAGAGAGGTCCACATGGGTTTCCATCGAATGGCATTCGCCGCCGGGTTTGCCGCCGGGTTCGTGGCCGGCACGCGGGCGGGCCGGGAGAAGTACGACCAGATGGTGAAGTTCGCGCGCACGACCGCGGAGAATCCGTCCGTACAGCAGGCCGCCGGAGTTGTGCAGGCGCAGGCTACCGGGCTTGCCCAGAAGGTAGGCGGCCAGATCCAGGAGAAGTTCCCCCAGCTGGCGCATAGCGCCGCCCAGTCCGTCGGCGGCCACATTCCCGGTATGAAGAACAAGAACGGTAACGGTGGCTCTGCCTCGAATGGCAGGAAGGGGGCCAGCAATGGCAGCCCTTTCGGCGCAGCCAGTAACAAGAATCCCGGACCAGGCGGCGCTAGCCCGAGCAGCAACTGACAAGCAGCAACCGACCGAGCGATGAACCGCGTGCGGTGAGCGGTGCGGTGCGCTGTGCCGTCGGGCGTGCTGTGCCGTCAGGCGCGCTGTGCCGTCAAGCGCGGGCGTACCAAGCCCGCTCAGCCCGGCTGGCTCGGCTGGCTCGGCTGGGTGACGCGGAGTGTGCGCCGCCAGAAAAACGTGTGGAAACCAGTCTCGCCTCTGATGGCGAAGTCGACTGTTAGGAGCTCCCAGCCCTGGCGGGCCATGTGATTCATATGGCGGGTGAGGGTCTCGGGATCATGCGCATTGTGTGTGCACAAGTATTCGGTCTCATCTGGCATGCACGCATCGTAGGGCCGACCGCGTGCGCTGGCCCTACGCGGCTCGAGCCGCTTGTGCGAAGGGTTGCGAGAGCGGAATCAGACCGTGGCGCGCATGACCCACCGCCACTTCGCGATCTTCCGTACCCGCGTGAAGCCGTATCGTGCATACAGCTCCTCTGGTCCGGTGTGCAGGTAGGCGCCGCGCTGCGGCGGTCGCTCCTCCGTCTGCTCCGGGTAGGCCTCGACGACGCCGCCCCCGGCCAGCCGGATCTCGTCGAGTGCCGCCCCGACCGCGGCAGCGGCGACGCCCTTGCCGCGGTCCTTCGCGTTAGTGAAGATGCAGCCGATCCGCCAGTCCGGCAACTCCGCTAGGCCCTGTTCATAAGCTTTGGGATTCTTGATGGTCGCCACCTCGGCGGGTGGTCCGAACTGGCACCAGCCGACGCAGCGCTCGCCGTCGTAGACGAGCACCTGGTGGACCGTTCCGCCCGTGACATGCCGACGCTTCAGCTCCCGGTTTCCTTCGCGCCCGTGGCCGACTCCCTCCGGGTGGAATCCGATGCACCAGCAACCACCCCAGACGCCGTTGTTTGCCTCGACGAGCTCGGCGAAGTCGTCCCAGGTCTCCGGCGTGAGCATCCGCGTCGTCAACGTCATGCTCTAAGTGTCGCCGAGTGGTCTGACATTAGCCGCTCCGGCCGCTCCAACCGGGCGGCGAGATCGGATACCGCGCTGCTGATAAAAGAACGTCAGGCCAGATACTCGCGCA
>DATHQE010000411.1:0-6602 GCA_035483035.1 Streptosporangiaceae bacterium
CGGCGGCCGGACGCGGCAGGCCGTGCCGCTGGACTATGTCATTGCGCGCGTCAGCGGCAGATCAGCACGCCGCTATGAGTCCTGACCCGGAACGTGCCGTCCGGACCGAAGGGCACCCGCGCGGCCACGGCCGCGGTGAAGCCAGCTGGATCCGGCATCGACTGGGTCGTGCGCATGCTGGCCACGTAATCGGCGACCGGCCGGGCATCCGGCAGGAGCAGCTCGGCCGCGAAATCGTGTACGGCGACCGAGCTAAACACCGCGGCGAGCAGCTCGGCGCCCTTATCCAGGGTCATGGCGTGGTAGGTCCGGTACTCGTCACCGAGCGCCAGTTCCGGCAGTCCCCGGGCGGCCGCCACGGCGTCCACGAGTTCGGCCAGCTCCGCCAGGTGGTCCGCGCCGTTCAGCACGACCAGCAACTGGCCGCCAGGTCGCGTGATCCGGCGGAACTCGCGGGCCGCGGCCGTGTGGTCCGGGACGTGATAGAGCATGTGCGCGGCCAGCGTGACGTCAGCCACGTCGTCGGCCAGCGGCAGGCCAGCCGCGTCCCCGACCACCAGCCCAGCGGCGAGCGCCCCGGCGCGGGCGATGGTGAGCATGCCATGGGAGAGATCGGCGCCGACCACCCGGCCGCTATGCCGGCGGCGGCTCAGCTCAGCCAGGTAGATGCCGTTCCCGCAGCCGATCTCGGCCACCACCTCGGTACCGGCCAGGCTGGCCAGATCGAGCACGGCTGCCGGAAGGTCGATCTTCGGCATCTGGTAGGCGTACACGGACTGGCGGGCTGCCAGGTTGGCGTCAGTCCGGTACTGGACGTGGGTGAGGTAGGCCCGGTCGGTCAGCAGCTCAGCATCGTCGATGGGCACGACCATTAAGGTAACGGGGTTTGCCCAGATTCGCGCCGTAAGCGAGGCCGCGGCCGCCCGCGCGAGGTGTAGCGAGTCTCACACGCGCCGAAGACCCGCCTGAGGCGTGCGAGTGGTATTCAGTGGAATAGGGTTTGCACGCGACGCGAGCCCGCTGCGATCCGGCTCGCCACCTTTTTATGGGTGGCGCCCGGGTGCCACCTGGCGGACCCGGAGCGATCCCAGTGAGTTCCAGGGCGGAGACGTCGACGAATGACGCAAATATCCGATGCGCCGGCCAAGACAAGGGCGCAGATCAGCCAGAAGACGCTGCGTACCGACCGGTGGTGGCGGCAGCCCGCCATTAACGCGGCCGCCCTCGGCGCGGTCGTGATCTACCTGACCTGGGCGTCCCTGGTCAACGAGAATTACTTCTGGAAGCCATATATTTCGCCGCTGTACTCTCCCTGCCTGGCGAATAAGTGCCCGTCCGGATCGGGATTTGCGTGGATTCCGTGGGTGAGCTGGCTAACCCCGGCCATCTTGATCATCTGGGGCCCGATGGGCTTCCGGTTCACCTGCTACTACTACCGCAAGGCGTACTACCGCGCCTTCTGGCGCTCTCCAGCCTCCTGCGCAGTGCGCGAGCCGCACGCCACGTACACCGGTGAGACCAGGTTCCCCCTCATCCTGCAGAACGTGCACCGGTACTTCTTCTACGTCGCCCTGATCTTCAACCTTGTGCTGACCTGGGACGCAGTGCTCGCCTTCCGCAACCACAGCGGGCAATGGGGGCACATGGGCCTAGGTACGCTGGTACTAATCGTGAACGCCGCCCTGCTGTGGCTGTACTCGCTGTCGTGTCATGCGTGTCGGCACGTGACCGGTGGCCGGCTGAAGCATTTCTCCAAGCACCCGGTCCGGTACTGGATGTGGACCCAGGTCTCCAAGCTCAACACCAAGCACATGCAGCTCGCCTGGGTGTCGCTGTTCTGGGTGCTGTTCACCGACTTGTACATCCGACTGGTCGCCGGCGGCGTGTTCGCAGATCCACGGTTTTTCTGAGCCTTCAGGCAAGAGGTCTTTGACATGACAGACATCGAGCGGATCCCCTACGACGTCGTAGTGATCGGCGCCGGCGGCTCTGGATTGCGCGCGGCCATCGAGGCCCGGCTGGCGGGTAAGCGGACCGCGATCATCTCCAAGTCCCTGTTCGGCAAGGCGCACACCGTCATGGCTGAGGGCGGCTGCGCCGCGGCCATGGGAAACGTCAACCCGCGCGATAACTGGATGGTGCACTTCCGCGACACCATGCGCGGCGGCAAGTTCCTCAACAACCCGCGGATGGCCGAGCTGCACGCCAAGGAGGCACCGGACCGGGTTTACGAGCTCGAGGCCTGGGGCGCGGTCTTCGACCGCACCAAAGATGGCAAGATCAGCCAGCGGAACTTCGGCGGGCACGAGTACCCCCGGCTCGCGCACGTCGGCGACCGTACCGGCCTGGAGATGATCCGCACCCTCCAGCAGAAGGTCGTCGCGCTCCAGCAGGAAGACGCCGTCTCGCACGGCGACCCCGAGGCGATGATCAAGGTGTACGCCGAGACGACGGTCACCCGCCTGATCAAGGACGGGGAGGGCCGGATCGCCGGCGCGTTCGGCTACATCCGGGAGAGCGGCAAGTTCGTCTTGTTCGAGGCGCCGACCGTGATCCTCGCGACCGGCGGGATCGGCAAGACGTTCAAGGTCAGCTCCAACTCCTGGGAGTACACCGGTGACGGGCATGCGCTCGCGCTGCTGGCCGGGGCCAAGCTGCTCAACATGGAGTTCGTCCAGTTCCACCCGACCCACATGGTCTGGCCGATCTCGGTGCGCGGCCTGCTGGTCACCGAGTCGGTCCGCGGCGACGGCGGCGTGCTGCGCAACTCCGAGGGC
Organism: Streptosporangiaceae bacterium; assembly: GCA_035483035.1. Taxonomy (GTDB): domain Bacteria; phylum Actinomycetota; class Actinomycetes; order Streptosporangiales; family Streptosporangiaceae; genus JAJYUU01. The sequence continues at coordinate 2,778 of DATHQE010000411.1, forward strand.
AAGCGGTACATGTTCAACTACGTGCCGGACGTGTTCCGCGCGCAGTACGCCGAGACCGAGGAAGAGGCCGACCGCTGGTACTCCGACCCGGACCACAACCGGCGGCCGCCCGAGCTGCTGCCGCGTGACGAGGTCGCCAGGGCGAACAACGCCGAGGTCAAGGCCGGGCGTGGCTCCCCGCATGGCGGCGTGTTCCTGGACATCGCGTCCCGGCTCCCGGCCGAGGAGATCCTGCGCCGGCTGCCGTCGATGTATCACCAGTTCAAGGAGCTGGCCGACGTCGACATCACCAAGGAGCCGATGGAGGTCGGGCCGGCCCAGCACTACGTGATGGGCGGTGTCGAGGTCGACCCCGACACCGGTGAGTCCTGCGTGCCGGGGCTGTTCGCCGCGGGCGAGGTATCCGGTGGCATGCACGGCTCGAACCGGCTGGGTGGCAACTCCCTGTCTGACCTGCTGGTCTTTGGGCGCCGGGCCGGGATGGGCGCCGCCGAGTACATCGGCAGGCTCGGACCGAAGCTGCCAGTCGCGGACGAGGCCGAGATCGAGGCGGCGCAGGCCGAGGCGCTGGCGCCGCTGGCGCGGACCGACGGCGAGAACCCGTACACGGTTCACGGCGAGGTCCAGGAGACCATGAGCAACCTGGTCGGCATCATCAGGACTGAGACCGAGATCAAGAAGGCGCTGGTCGAGCTGGAGGCGCTAGACGTCCGGGCCGACGCCGCGTCGGCTGAGGGCGGCAGCGCCTACAACCCGGGCTGGCACCTGGCGCTGGACCTGCGCAACATCATGCTGATCGCCAAGTGCGTCGCTACCGCGGCGCTGGAGCGCCAGGAGAGCCGCGGTGGCCATACCCGCGACGACTACCCTGGCATGCGGCCGGAATGGCGCAAAGTCAACCTCGTCTGCTCGCTCGAGGGCGACGAGATCACCATTACCAGCCAGCCGACGCCCCGGATGCGCGACGACCTGATCGCCCTGTTCGACCCGAACGAGCTGAAGAAGTACATGACCGAGGAGGAAGTGGCCGCGCTGCCGCCGCTGGCCGCGGCCTCCCCAACCGGCGCGGTCGGCACCGCGGCTGCTACCGAGGAGAAGCACTGATGGCTTACAAGGCAGCGCTGCGGGTCTGGCGCGGCGACCGCGGCCAGGGCGACCTCGCCGACTACACGGTCGAGGTCAACGAGGGCGAGGTCGTCCTCGATGTCCTGCACCGGCTGCAGGCCACGCAGGCCGGCGACCTGGCGATCCGCTGGAACTGCAAGGCAGGCAAGTGCGGCTCCTGCTCGATGGAGATCAACGGCCGACCGCGGCTGGCCTGCATGACCCGGATGTCCACGTTCACCGAGGAGGAGGTGCTCACGATCACGCCGCTGCGCACGTTCCCGGTGATCAGGGACCTCGTCACCGACGTCGCCTTCAACTACGAGAAGGCGCGCGAGATCCCGTCGTTCACGCCCGATCCGTCGGTGGGCCTGGGCGAGTTCCGGATGCAGCAGGTCGATGTGGAGCGCTCGCAGGAGTTCCGCAAGTGCATCGAGTGCTACCTGTGCCAGGACACCTGCCATGTGATCCGCGATCACGCCGAAAACGAGAACAGCTTCGCCGGCCCGCGATTCCTCATGCGCATTGCCGAACTGGAGATGCACCCGGCAGACACCGCTGATCGGCGCGCCATCGCCCAGGATGACTTCGGTCTCGGCTACTGCAACATCACCAAGTGCTGCACCGAGGTCTGCCCGGAGAACATCAAGATCACCGACAACGCCCTGATCCCGCTCAAGGAGCGGGTTGTCGGGCGCAAGTACGATCCCCTGGTGTGGCTGGGCAGCAAGATATCCCGCCGCCCGCGCGGCACCGACACCCCGGCGATCCCGGGCAAGGTCACCGGCAAGGTCACCGGCAAGCAAGGTTAGGCGAAGGGCCGCCGGACCCGACGTCGACCGGCGCGGCCGGGATGGGCCTGCTGGGTGGCTGCGGCCAGTGTTGCGGGGAGCGCTTGCGTGCGGCCGGCTTGCGTGCGGGCGGCTTGCGTGCGGTCCTGCTCTCGTGCGGTCCTGCTCTCGTGCGGCGTGCCCGGCCGAGTGGGGCACACCCGCCCGGCTGCCTGGCTACTCTTACAGGCGCGACCCCGCACGCCCAAGCGAAAGGCTGCTATGTCCCACGTTCCCGCGATGACCTACCCCGAGGCGATGGTGGTGGGCCTGATCCAGGGCGTCACCGAGCTGTTCCCGGTCTCGAGCCTAGGCCACAACGTCCTGATTCCGGCCTTGATCGGCGGGACCTGGGCGCGTGCGCTGAACGTTGCCGCGCCGGAGTCGCCCTACCTGGCTTTCATCGTCGGCCTGCACGTCGCTACGGCGATCGCGCTACTGATCTACTTCTGGCGCGACTGGGTGCGGATCATCAAGGGCTTCTTCACCTCGATCCGGGACCGGGACATCGTCACCACCGACCAGAAGCTCGCCTGGATGATCATCGTCGCCACCATTCCAGTGGGGATCGTTGGCCTGCTGTTTGAGCACACATTCCGCGTGATCTTCGGCAAGCCCGTCCTGGCCGGCGTGTTCCTGGTAGCGAACGGGCTGATCTTGTTCACTGGGGAGAAGTTCAGGACCAAGGCGTCGCGGCAGGCTGATCTGGAGGCCGCCGACGAACGCAGGCTGGCCATCGTGCCCACCGAGGTCCAGCGCGAGCCCGCCGCGGGCGTCGCTGCACTCGGCCTCGCCGCGGCAGCCGATGGCGGAGCCACTGTCGCGCCGCCGCGTAGACCCGGTCACGGTACTCACGCTGCCGCCAAGCCTGATGCCAGGACCGAGCGAGCGGCCGAGCTCGCGGACGCCGTCCGTGCCGACCAGCGACTGTCCAAGCTGGACTACCTCCAGACCCTGATCATCGGCGGCGCGCAGATCCTCGCCCTGCTGGCTGGCATCAGCCGTGACGGCGTGACCATGGTCGCGGGCATGTACCGCGGCCTGTCCAGGGAGGACGCGGCCCGGTTCGCCTTCCTGCTGGCCACTCCCGTCATCCTGGCCGCAGGCGCGCTCAAGACCAGCGACTTGATCACCAAGGGGCACGGCATCTACGGCCCCATCCTCGCTGGCAGCATCCTGTCCGGCATTGGCGCCTACATCTCAGTGCGGTTCCTGGTGCGCTACTTCCAGACGCGCACGCTGACGCCATTCGCCATCTACTGCGTCCTGTTCGGCCTGGGCAGCATCATCTATCTCCAGGTCAAGTGACCTGACGATAGATCATGCCGCCTGACCTGCCGTGCTGACAGACGCCGCCTCAGCGGCGGCGGCGGAGCCTCAAGAAATACGTCGTGGCTGCGACGCTGCTGCGCAAACAGCGTCCTGGTTGCCACAACCATGACAGGTATGAGGCGGCCACGGCGATCCACCAACTAGCCGAGTGGATTTGTGCGGCAATTGTCGTACTGAACCTGGCCTAGATCGGAAAACCCCGCCAGGTCACCTATCACCAGTTTGTCAGCTTGCATGTAGCTGATCTTGAACTGCACAGGCAGCGGCTGCGGGCAGCTGACCATGACGTCGAAGGTGACTGTCAGCCATCCGGTCGCGCCAGGGCCGAGGGCCATCGGCTGGCCCAGGCCTACCCCAGACAGCGCGCCGCAGGTTCCCCACCGGCTGGCGACCTCCTTGAGTCCGCCAAGCGGCAGCACGGGTTCGAACTGGCGCAATGCCACCGTGCGGTCCGATTGGTTCACGATCTCGACGCCCAGCTGGAGAGCGTGACCTAACTGAACGGCACACCGCATCCCGGTGTCGACGATCGCTGTGTTGCCTAACGGCGACACAGGTG
>DATHQE010000412.1:0-5438 GCA_035483035.1 Streptosporangiaceae bacterium
CCGGAGAACCAGGACACCGACTTCACCTGGAGCGAGTTCGTCCGGCGCAACAACGACGAGCTGGTGGCTAACTGGGGCAACCTGGTGAACCGCTCGATCTCCTTCGCGGCGCGCAATATCGGCGAGATCCCGGCCGCCGGCGAGCTGACCGACGTCGACCGCGCTGTCCTCGACCGCTCCATGGCGGCCTTCCAGACCGTGGGCGACGCACTGGCCCGGTGCCGCTTCAAGGCGGCGATCACGGAGACCATGCGCACCCTGGCCGACGCGAATAAGTACCTGTCCGACCAGGCGCCGTGGAAGCTCCGGGAATCCGACCCAGATCGAACCCGCACGATCTGCCACGTCGCGCTGCAGCTCGTCGACGACGGCAAGACGTTGCTGACTCCGTTCCTGCCGCGGTCCTCGCAGAAAGTGTTCGAGATGCTCGGCGGCAGTGGCGTCTGGTCGGGCATGCCGCGTATCGACGAGGTCAGCGAGGATGGTGGCCCGCAGTACCCAGTGATCACCGGGGACTACGCCGTGGCGGCCGCCCGCTGGGCATCCATGCCGATCCGGCCCGGTACACCTCTCAGTCCGCCGGTACCGCTGTTCGCCAAGCTCGACCCCTCCGTCGTTGACGAGGAACTGGCCAGGCTGGAGCGCAAGTGAATGATCGCCCGGTCGGCGCCGGTCGACTCGGGGCAGACGGGCGATTCGGGGCCGACGGGTTCGGGGCGGACGGGTTCGGGCCAGGGCAGGGCATCGGGCGGCCGCAGGCGCCGGCACCTGATCCGCTGCCGGGCCCCGCTTTCGACAGCCACTGCCACCTAGACATGATCGAGATGGCCGTCGCCGACACGCTCGCGCAGGCCGCGGCGGCCGGCATCAGTAAGGTCGTGACGGTCGGCTGTGACGTGCCCTCCGCGCAATGGGCGGCGGATTGCGCAGCCACGTTCCCTGCCGTATTGGCAGCGGTCGCCATCCACCCGAACGAGACAGCGGCGGCGGCAGCCTCGTCCGGCGGGCGGGACGCCGTGCTGGCGGAGGTCGCGCGGCTGGCAGCGCTGCCGCAGGTTCGCGCCGTCGGCGAGACGGGCCTTGATTACTACCGCGACAGCGCCGCGCCGCAGGTGCAGCGCGACTGGTTCCGTGCGCACATCGACATCGCCAAGCAGGTCGGCAAGCCGCTGATGATCCACGACCGGGATGCGCACGAGGACGTGCTGTCGATCCTGGCCGCGGACGGCGCGCCGGATCAGGTCATCTTCCACTGCTACTCGGGCGATGCCGAGCTGGCCCACCGGTGCGTCCAGGCCGGCTACGTACTGAGCTTCGCCGGCACGGTGACGTTCGCGAACGCGGGCGCGCTGCGTGCGGCCGCCGCCGTCACCCCCCCGGAGCTGATCCTGGCCGAGACCGATGCGCCGTTCCTGACCCCGGCGCCGAACCGCGGCAAGTCGAACGCGCCCGCTCAGGTCGCGCACACGGTGCGCGCGCTCGCGGCTGCCAAGCTGATGGATGTGGCCAAGCTCTGTGCGGTCATCGAGGCGACCGGGGAGCGCCTTTTCGGGCCGTGTCAGCAGTAGCTCCCGGGCCCGCGGCGCCTGGGCCCGCCGAGCCAGGGCCCGCCCTCGGTGCGGCGCAGCTGCTAGGCCCGACCGAGATCCGGGCGCTCGCCGCTCGCCTCGGGGTCCAGCCGTCCAAGCGCCTCGGCCAGAATTTCGTGGTCGACGCCGGCACGGTCAGCCGGATCGCCGGCCTGGCCGGCCTGCGTGGCGATGACACGGTGCTGGAGGTAGGTCCGGGGTTTGGCTCGCTGACGCTGCCGTTGCTGGCCGCCGCCCGCCGGGTCATCGCGGTCGAGCTCGACCCCGTACTGGCGGCGGAGCTGCCGGTGACCGTCGCCGGCCGGGTGCCCAACCTGGCCGAGCGGCTGTCGGTCGTCGCTGCTGACGGGGCCAAGGTGACCGACTTGCCAGGCGACCCGCCGACAGTGCTAGTCGCCAACTTGCCCTACAACGCGTCGGTGCCCGTCGTGCTGCACCTGCTGGCGACGGTCCCGTCGCTGCGCGGTGGCGTTGTAATGGTCCAGGCTGAAGTCGCCGACCGGATGTGCGCTCCGCCGGGAAGCCGGACGTACGGGGTGCCGTCAGCCAAGCTGGCCTGGTACGCCACCGCGCGCCGGATCGGTTCGGTGGGGCGCGGGGTGTTCTGGCCTGTACCTCGCGTCGACTCAGGCCTGGTCGGGATCAGCAGGCTCGGGGCGGACGAGGCCGCGAGGGTTCGCGGATCTGCCCGGAGAGCGGAGACTTTCGCGGTCATTGACGCGGCGTTCTCACAGCGGCGCAAGACGCTGCGCTCGGCGCTCGCGGCCTGGGCGGGCTCGCCTGCCGCCGCGGAAGAGGTGCTGCGGCGGGCCGGCGTCGATCCGGCACTGCGCGGCGAGGCGCTCGGGATCGCCGACTATGCCCGGATAGCGGCTGCGGCCTTTCCTGTGGCGGGGCCCGCTCCGGATACGATCAGCAAATCGTGATCTCAGCAATCAAGCCAGCTCCTGCGGCCGTGACTGTCAGGGTGCCGGCGAAGGTCAACCTTCAGCTCGCCGTGGGACCGGTCGGGGCGGATGGTTATCACTCCCTGGTCACTGTCTTCCACGCGGTCTCGCTGTTCGACGAGGTGACAGTTGAGCCTGCGGCCAGGACCACCATCACAGTGACCGGTGAAGACGCCGCGGCGGTACCCACCAGCCGGTCGAATCTCGCCTGGCAAGCCGCAAGCGCGCTCGCCAAGGCCACCGGGCAGCGCAGCGCCGCTGTGCGGATCGAGCTCCGCAAGCGGATCCCGGTTGCTGCCGGTCTCGCCGGCGGCAGCGCCGACGCCGCAGCCACGCTGGTGGCCTGCAACGAGCTCTGGCAGACGGGCCTGTCATCGCGGGATCTGGCCGAGCTTGCCGCCGGGCTCGGCAGCGACGTCCCGTTCGCGCTGATGGGCGGCACCGCCGTCGGACGGGGCCGCGGCGAGCAGCTGACGCCAGCGCTCGCGGCCGGCACCTACCACTGGGCGCTGGCCTTCGGCCATGACGGGCTGTCCACGGCCCAGGTGTACGCAACCTGCGACCGGCTCCGCGCCGCGAGGTCGGCCGGCGGCGATCGGCCGCGCGAGCCTGAGCTTAGCCACCCCCTGATGACCGCGCTGCGGTCCGGCGATCCGGCACAAGTCGGCCCGTTGCTGACCAACGATCTCCAGCCCGCCGCGCTATCGCTGCAACCTGCGCTCCGACGTGCGCTGGCAGCCGGGCGCGAGTTTGGCGCGCTCGGGGCGATCGTGTCGGGCTCGGGACCAACCTGCGCGTTCCTGGCTCACGACGCCGGTCGCGCCCGCGAGCTGGCCGTGGCCCTCACCGGGTCTGGGGTCTGCCGCGCGGTAGCGAGGGCCAGCGGCCCGGTCCCCGGTGCAGTGGTCGTGCGGGACAGGGACCGGGATCGCCAGCCTTCATGAACCTGGTGAACCTGGAGCAGGCGGCCAAGGCGTATCACGAGCGGGTGCTGCTCGACGGCGTGTCGCTCGGCGTCGCGGCCGGGCAGCGGATCGGCGTCGTCGGCCGCAATGGTGCGGGGAAGACGACGCTGCTCGCGGCGCTCGCGGGCACGGCCGAGCTGGACTCCGGCCGGACGACAAGGGCCAGGGACGTGACCGTCGGCTACCTGCCGCAGTCTGAGCAGCTGGCCGGCACGGTCGGCAGTGTCGTTTTCGGCGGCGTGGCCGAGCACGAGTGGGCGGCCGACCCGCGCAGCCGCGCTGTCGTTGAGGCATTGCTCGGCGACATCGATACCAAGGCAGACGTCAGCCAGCTTTCCGGGGGTGAGCGCCGCCGGAGCGCGCTGGCGGCGCTATTGCGGAGCAGCTACGACCTGCTCTTGCTGGACGAGCCGACCAACCACCTGGATATCGAGGCCATCACGTGGCTGGCCGGTTACCTGCGGCAGCATGCGGCCAGCTTCGTGGTCGTCACGCACGACCGGTGGTTCCTGGACGCCGTGACCGACCAGACCTGGGAGGTAGCCGGCGGCCAGGTGCACGCTTACGACGGCGGATATTCCGCGTACGTCCTGGCCAAGGCCGAGCGCGCGCGCATCGCCGCGGTCCTGGATCAGCGGCAACGCAATCTGCTCCGCAAGGAGCTGGCCTGGTTGCGGCGCGGACCGCCGGCCCGGACGAGCAAGCCCAAGTTCCGGATCGAGGCAGCCAGCGCGCTGATCGCGGACGAGCCGCCGGCCAGGGACAGCGTCGAACTGGCGCGGCTGGCGGCGACGCGACTGGGCAAGACGGTCGTCGAGCTTGAGGACGTATCGGTGACGGCTGGCCGCCGGACCCTGATCGATCACGTGAGCTGGCAGCTCGGTCCCGGTGACCGCGTCGGCATCGTGGGCGTCAACGGCACCGGCAAGACGACACTGCTCCGGTTGCTGGCCGGGACGCTGCCGGTGCCGTCCGTCGGCGACGTCGCCGCGACCGGCCGGGTGATCACTGGCGCAACCGTCCAGCTCGGCTACCTGACGCAGGAACCGGCAGCGGTCGATCCGGACCTGCGCGTCCTGGAAGCAGCGGAGCAGGTGCGCAGCACCGCGGTGGTGGGCGGCAAGCGTGAACTCTCGGTCAGCCAGCTGCTCGACCGGCTCGGGCTAACGAGCGAGCGGCAGTGGACCAGGGTCGGCGACCTGTCCGGCGGCGAGCGCAGAAGGCTCCAGCTGCTGCTGATGCTGCTGGCCGAGCCGAACGTGCTCCTGCTGGACGAGCCCACCAACGACCTGGACATCGAGACGCTGACGGAACTTGAGGACTTGATGGATGGCTGGCCGGGCTCGGTCGTCGTCGTCAGCCACGACAGGTATTTCCTCGAGCGGGTCACTGACCACGTGCTGGGATTGGTCGATGGGCAGCTGGCGTACTTGCCGGGCGGGGTGGACGAGTACCTCAGCCGCCGGGCACAGGCGGCGGACCTTCGCGGGACGGCTGAAGTCGGCGTGCGCGCGAGTGTGGTATCGGCGGATGGCCCGACAGCGTCGCAGCAGCGCGCCGGGCAGAAGGAGCTCGCCCGGCTCGAGCGCCAGATCGCCCGGCTGACGGCGGCAGAGACGCGCCTGGCCACCGACCTGGCCGACAGTGCCAGCGACTACGAGAAGCTGGTCGAGCTTGGCGCGGAGCTGCACGGCGTCCAGGCGGAGCGGGCCAGCCTCGAGGAGCGCTGGCTCGAGGTTGCCGAGGAAATCAGCTAGAAGTCAGGACGGGCGTCCGCGGCCGGCGTCGCACGACTGCTACTCGGGCGCCGACTCGGTGTCGGTCAGGCCGGCCGCATCAAATGGCGCGAGCAGGATGCGCAGCAGCCCAGCTAGCTCGTTCTGCCGGCCTGCGTCGAGCGCGGCGAGGATGGACCGCTCCTGGGTCAGCAAGTCGGA
>DATHQE010000413.1:0-7853 GCA_035483035.1 Streptosporangiaceae bacterium
CTGATCAGGACTGCTGCTCGCTGCTCACGCCGCGCCAGGTAGAGACGAAGGCACGCATCGAGGACCTGCGCAGGATCGAGGCGCGCCTTGGCGCCGAGGATCTGGCCGAGGAGCTCGCTGCCGCGGCCCAGGAGCACAACCCCGGTCAGATGTGACCTCGTTACGGCCGTTAAAGGTCGTCTGAGTCCCCGTCGGGCCGGGTCAGCGGGTCAATCCAGATCGCGGCATCGCCGCCGAGGGGCGTGAGGACCCCGCCGGTCGCCCACAGCGACTCGGATCCGGGTGTCAGAACGACGTCGCTCACACCACTGCCATGGCCGGACTGGCCGACGATGCTGGCTCCCCAGCGCTGCGCGGACGCGTACAGGATCAGGCCAGTGGCGGTACCACTCGCCGGGGTAGCGGTGACCAGCACGTCGCCGCCCGGACCGGGCGCGAGGCGGCCAGCCCAGGCAGACAGTCCGCCCGCCAGCTGCGACCAGGACGCGCCGTTCCAGTGCGCCAGCACGAGGCGCGGGGTGCCATCCCGGCTGACCCGGTCACCGACGACCCACACGTCGTCGTCAGACATCGCCAGGATGTCGCGCGGCACCACCCCGGCCAGTGCCCGTCCCGTCCCGATGGTCCGCCAGCCTCGGCCGTTGTACCGCACGATCGAGTCACCGGCTGGGCTGGCGGAGATCGCCCAGATGTCACGGCGGGAGATGGCGCTGGCCCGGTAGATAGCGCGAGCGGCGCCTGGCACGAGTTGCCACGACGTGCCGTCGAAATGCCAGGTGCCCATGACACGTGATCCGAGCACGGTGGTGCCGAAGATCCACACGTCATGGGGGCTGATGGCGGCCAGCCCGGTGATCTCACCTTGCCGCCATCGGCCGGCGACTTGCCAGCGCTGGCCGTCCCAGCGCAGGACATAGTGGCCGTACTGACTGGCGGCCCAGACGTCGTTTCGAGCGGCTGCGCTCGCGTCGCTGATGAAGCCGGTCAGGCCGGATGGCAGGGCTGACGGTGTCAGGGTGCTGCCGTTCCACCGCGCCGCGACTGGGGTGCTTGGGCCACCGGGGTTGGTGCCGCCGAAGGCCCAGGCCCGCCCGGCGCCCGTCATCACGATGACGGAGAAGCCCGAGGCGTTGGCGAGCTGCCCGTAATGGCGCGTGACGGCGACGCGAAGGACCGCTCTGCTCACCTTCGCGCGATGGCTGACACTCGTCGCTGGCGGGCTGGCCGGAGTACCCGGACCCGTCGCGGGGACCGCCCGGGCAGCAGCGGGGGATGAGCCCGCCCCCACGGGCACCATGACGGCAAAGATGACTCCCGCCAGCGCAGTGGTGGGACGGAACTTCACCATCGAGGTCTCCGCGCCTGTCCGGCCAGTCAGTGGGCAGAAAGCCGCGTTGTTCGCGGGCGCGCAACGTACAGGTCAAGGCTTTCCCAAGATACCTGGAAGTGATCGTTACCCGGGGCGTATCGCCCGACCTGTCGCGCGTCGTCACACTGGCAAGGTCACTGGGGCAAGCCCACTATGGCAAGCTGAGCTGCTGAGGTGACAGACGTGAGAATTGGCTTGCAGATTCCCGACTTTAACGGCGCCGGCGGGGCACAGCACCTGGGCGGCCAGCTCGCCGCCGTGGCCAGGACCGCTGACGAGGCTGGCTTCGACAGCATCGGCGTGATGGACCACTTCTTCCAGATTTCCATGATCGGCCCGCCAGAGCAGGACATGCTCGAGGCGTACACCACTCTCGGCTTCCTGGCCGCGTGCACGTCTCGTGCCCGGCTGCTCACGCTCGTCACCGGCGCCGTCTACCGGCACCCTGGCATCCTCGCGAAGATCGTGACGACGCTGGACGTGCTGTCGGGCGGCCGGGCGTGGCTCGGGATCGGCGCCGCCTGGAACGAGGAGGAGGCTCGCGGCCTGGGCATCCCCTTCCCGCCGCTGGGGGAGCGCTTCGAGCGGCTCGAAGAGACGCTGCGGATCTGCCTGCAGATGTGGCAGGGCGACGAGTCGCCGTTCGCCGGCCAGCACTACCAGCTGGCGCGGCCGCTGAATCATCCGCAGGCTGTCACCGCGCCGCATCCGCCGATCATGATCGGCGGCTCGGGCGAGCGCAAGACGCTGCGACTGGTGGCGCGCTACGCGCAGGCTTGCAACCTGTTCCCGAGCCCGGAGCTCTCGCGCAAGCTCGACGTACTGCGGGCGCACTGCGAGGCCGAGGGCCGCAACTACGACGATATCGAGAAGACGGTCATCTTCCGGTTCGACGTCGGCGAGCGCGGCGAGCGGGCGTCGGAAGTCGTGGATCAGCTGGCCGGGCTGGCCGAGCTGGGCATCGACATGGCCATCGGCGGCGTCGCGGGCGTCTGGGGCCTGAAACCGCTGGAGGTCATGGGCAGCGCCGTCATCCCGGCGGTTGCTGACCTGTAGACAGCGCACCCGTCCGGGCCGGCCACCGTCGGCCGGCCACTGTCGGGTCGGCCACTGTCGGGTCGGCCACTGTCGGGCCAGCCGTGTCGCCGCGAGCGCAGCCGTGGCGTCGATCCCTCGGCTGTGCTCGCGGCGCGAGCGTTGTTACGCGATCGCGGCCGGCTCGATCGCCGGGGTGAGAGTGCGGCCGAGCAGCGGCGGGAGCATCGCCACCATCTGTCCGAGATCCCGGATATCGTCGCCTGTCAGCGCCTGGTCGCCGTCGCACATGGCGGCCGCTGGCTGTGGATGCACGTCAATGATGAGACCGTCGGCGCCCACCGCGATGGCGGCCCGGCTCAGCGGCAGCACCAGGTCACGCCGGCCGCCCGAGTGCGACGGATCCACGATGACCGGCAGATGCGACAGCCGCTGCGCGACCGGTACGGCGCTGATATCTAGCGTGTTCCTGGTCGCGGTCTCGAAGGTCCTGATGCCCCGCTCGCACAAGACGATGTCAAGGTTGCCGCGCTGCGCGATGTACTCGGCGGCCATCAGCCACTCCTCGATGGTCGCGTTCATGCCGCGCTTCAGCAAGACCGGCTTGCTGGCTGAGCCAACGGCCTGAAGCAGCGTGAAGTTCTGCATGCTCCGGGTGCCCACCTGCAGCATGTCCGCGTAGGACGAGACCAGGTCCACCGACGCCGGGTCGATGACCTCGGTAACGACCGGCAAGCCGGTCTCCGCCCGGACGTCCGCCAGGATGCGCAGGCCAGCCTCGCCCAGACCCTGGAACGCGTACGGGGAGGTCCGGGGCTTGTAGGCGCCGCCGCGCAGGAGCGAGGCGCCAGCTGCCTTGGCCATCAGGGCCGCGGCCAGGGTTTGCTCCGGCGTCTCTACCGTGCAGGGCCCGGCGATGACGGTGACGTTGCCGGGGCCGATAGGGACGCCGCCGACGGTGATCGTCGACCGGTGGGGATGATGCTCGCGGCTGACCAGCTTGTACGGGACCGAGATACGGACGACATCGCTAACACCCGGGTAGCTGCGCAGGTTGAGGGCACCGAATTGCTCGACGTCGCCGACCAGGCCAATGATCGTGCGCGACACGCCCCGGCTGACGAAGGCGTCGCCGCCAGCCGCGCCGACCAGGTCAACTATCTCGGCAATGTCTGTCTCGGTGGCCCCTGGGGCCATCACCACCACCATCGCGTCCTCCTCGTCCCATCATGACGAAAGCCCCGGACCGATCTGGCCCGGGGCTTGAAGTAGGTGTCGCCTTGCGTCAGCGCAGAGTCTGGCGAGCGACCGTCCCAGGGCCGGGCCGGTAGCCAAAACCAAACCAATACTCGCTACGCATACCGGTAGCCTAGCGCACCGCCATCAATGCGCGCTGCGCGGTGGGTGCGGCTCGGGCACCATCGGCCGGATGGCAAGATAGCTGCACCTGCGGGGGGACAAGGGCCGAAGTCGCGTCGGGGCGCGGCGAGCATTCGGGAAGGGGCAGGTCAGCGGGATATGGCGCAGCCCGACGCTGGTGCGCGCGAACGCGGCGAACGCGGCGAGCGTGGCCTGGGCCTGCGGGCGACCCAACCGGGCGAGCCCGGTTCCGCGGGGTCCGGCGCGCAAGCTGCTGACCCCCTGCGCAGCCAGCCAGCTGCGAGCACCCCGACCGGCCCTGACCAGGGTGCTGAGGCCGGTTCCGGCAGTTACGACGGCGGTGAGCGGCCTGCGCTTCCGCCCGGCCAGTACGTCCCGCGGACCCTGCCGGTCCTGCACTATGGCCCGATCCCGCCGTTCCGCAAGGAGACGTGGCACCTGCGGATCTTCGGGGCGACGGAGTCAGGCGCCGAGGCGCGGCTGTGCTGGGATGACCTGGCGGCGATGCCGGTCAGCGACGTCACCGCCGACTTCCATTGCGTGACCAAGTTCACTGTGCCGGGTGTCCGCTGGCACGGCATCCTGGCGTCCGAGGTGCTGCGTCGATACCCGCCAGCGGCGCCGGTGACGCACGTGATGATCTGGGCGGACTTCGGCTACAGCGCGAACATCAGGATCTCGGACTTCGCTGCCGAGCAGACGGTGCTGGCAACTCACCGCGACGGGGCCCGGCTTACCCCGGAGCACGGTTATCCGGTGCGGCTGGTGGTGCCCCACCTGTACGCGTGGAAAAGCGTGAAGTGGATTCGCGCGCTCGAGTACCTCACTAAGGACCGCCGCGGATTCTGGGAGGAGCGGGGTTATCACAACACCGCCGATCCCTGGCTGGAGCAGCGCTACTCCTACCAGGAGACGGACGGCGAGGGACCGCCGCTCTGAGCAGCCCGCTAGAAGCCGATATTCAAGCCGACCGTGATGGTGATAGTGGAGCCTTGTGGCTGCTGTCCCTGCGGCGAATAGGTGATGACGCGGTCGCCAGGCCCGAGCTGGCTCACCGACACGTTGAATCCCGCGGCGGCAAGCTCGGACTCCGCCTGGTTAAGGTTCTGGCCAGTGACGTCAGGGACGGCCACCTCCGGCGGGCCTTGCGACACCCACACGGAGACGACCTCGCCGGACGTGATCGGCGTATCGGCAGCTGGTGACTGCTTAATGACCGTGTCCGCCGGCTGGGAGCTGTTGGTCACGGTGATCTGGTTGAGGCTGAAGCCGTCCGTGGCCGCCTCAGCCTGCGCGGTGGCAAGCTGCTGGCCGACCAGGTTGGGCAGCGGCGGCCCGGCGCTGACGACGAGGCCGACTGGCTTGGTCTTCGGCCAGTGCGTGTAGGCGACCGGATTCGTAGCGATCACGACGCCCTGCGGGATGGTCGCGGAAGGCTGCAAGGTGGGCTGGGCCGGGGTGAGGCCGGCGGCCTTCAGCGCCTGGTCGGCCTGCGCTACCGGCTGGCCAGTGACAGAAGGCACGGAGATCAGGACGGGCCCAAGCGAGGAGATGAGAGTTATCTTGCTGCCATGCGTGACCCGCGTCCCGGCGGTCGGGTCGGTCCGGAGGACATCGCCAGCGGGCACGGTATTGCTGTACCTGGCGGTGCCGGAGACGACGACCAGGCCGGCGCTGGACAGTTCGGTTCGGGCGCTGCTCGCCGATAGCCCGGTGACGGGCGGCACGGTGAAGTACTGACCGTCGGTCACCCACCAGCCGATTGCGGCGAGCACGAGGATGCCGACGATGATCAGGATCCGGCGGCTGAACAGCCAGCGCTGGAGAAACGGATCGCGGTAGCCGCGGGACTGCCGACGCGAACGCGCCGCGTAGCCGCTGCCGTCGCCGTAGTCCGCATCCAGGCCGGTCGGCACGATCATGGTGTGATTCGCCCCCGCCGAGCCGCCCGCGGCTGCGTAGGGTCCTGGCGAGGTCGGATACGGCCCCGGCTGCCCGTTGTACGCTCCGGTCGCGCCCGGCCCCTGGCCGGCGCGGTGCCCCACCGGCGAGGTTGCCGCCGGCCCTGAGTCAGGTCTGCGGCCGTGAGCACCGCTGGCGGTGGCCGAGTCCGGTGGCAGTGGAATCGGGCTGCCCGCTGACTGGTAACTGCTGCCGTTGACGGCTGTCGCGCCGTCGGCGCGCGTCACAGGCGGCAGCGGCATGCCGCGGCGAACCTCGGTGATCGCCTTCAGGTAGTGCCGTGCGTCCGGCGGCCGGAGCTCAGGATCGCGGCTCGTCCCGAGCGCGACGAGCGCGTCAAGGGCAGCCGGCAGCGCTGGATTAACGCTCGATGGCGGCGGCACGACCGCGTTGACGTGCTTGTAGGCGACCGCCAGCGGTGATTCGCCGGTGTGCGGCTGTACTCCGGTCAGCATCTCGAACAGCATCACGCCGCAGGCATAGACGTCGGTCCGCTCGTCGGACGAGCTGCTGGTCACCTGCTCCGGCGCGAGGTAGGCGGCGGTCCCGATCAGCAGGCCCGTCTTGGTGTGCCTGATCCCGGCGGCGGCTCTGGCCAGGCCGAAGTCGGCGACCTTGACCGACGTGCCAGTGCCTAGCAGCACGTTCTCCGGCTTGACGTCACGATGGATGATGCCGGCGTCGTGTGCGGCCGCCAGGCCGAAAAGCACCCGCTCGATGATGTCCAGCGCCTCGCGCGGACTGAGGTGCCCGCGGGCCACCAGTAGCTCGCGCAGCGTCGGACCGGGCACGTATTCCATGGCGATGTAATGGAGATCACCGGTCGAGCCCTGGTCGAACACCGCCACTACGTTGGGACTGGAGAGCCTGGCAGCCGACCGGGCCTCGCTGATGAACCGCGCGACGAATTCCTGGTCCCTGGCGAGCTCAGGATGGGCGATCTTGAGCGCGACAGTACGCTCCAGCCGCACGTCTCGAGCGTGATACACCGTGGCCATGCCGCCACGGGCAATCTGCGACTCGACGAGGTAACGGCCGTCAAGCAACTGCCCGATCGGGGCCGACAACGTCGTATCCATCAGGAGGATTGTAGGGGCCAGGTGAGGTTCCGCGCCCAGTAACGATATGGCGGAATGGCCGCGCAGACCCTTCGAGCCGCACGGATCGCCGGGCAGGCGGGGCCGAGGGACCTAGGTCGGGCGTTCCGTGCTGGCTGAGGCCAGCTGGCGGTCACCCGGCCGGCGGCGACGAAGCGAGCGCGAGCTTGCGCCGCGGGACCCGGCCGGCCAGATGGGCGAGCCGCCCCGCGCCGACCGCGAGGCGCATGGCCTCCGCCATCAGCTCAGGGTTCCGTGCCCTGGTCACCGACGTCGCGAGCAGCACCGCGCTGCAGCCGAGCTCCATCGCGATGGCGGCGTCGCTGGCGGTGCCGATGCCCGCGTCCAGGATCACCGGGACGCCGGCCGACTCGACGATCAGCTCGATGTTGTGCGGATTCCGGATGCCAAGACCCGAGCCGATCGGGGATCCGAGTGGCATCACCGCGGCGCATCCCGCCTG
Organism: Streptosporangiaceae bacterium; assembly: GCA_035483035.1. Classification (GTDB taxonomy): domain Bacteria; phylum Actinomycetota; class Actinomycetes; order Streptosporangiales; family Streptosporangiaceae; genus JAJYUU01. The sequence continues at coordinate 7,307 of DATHQE010000413.1, forward strand.
CTCGAGCCGCCGGGCCAGCACCGGGTCGTCGTTGGTGTACGGCAGGACCGTAAAGCCGTCCGCCACGAGCTGCTCCGTCGCCGTCAGTAGTTCGAACGGATCGGGCAGCAGCGTCCGCTCGTCGGCGATGACCTCGAGCTTCACCCAGGCCGTGCCCAGCGCCTCGCGAGCCAGCCGGGCCACGCGGACTGCCTCGACGGCCGTGAAGCAGCCGGCCGTATTCGGCAGCACCCGGATGCCGCGGTCGGTCAGCAGCTCGAGCACAGAGCCGGCCGCGGCCGGATCGACGCGGCGCATGGCGACCGTCGTGAGCTCGGTGCCGGAAGCAGCCAGCGCCCGGTCGAGCACGTCCAGGCTCGGGGCACCGCCGGTACCCATGATGAGCCGGGAGCTAAAAGCCTCGCCGGCGATCAGCAGCGGGTCGTCCACTCTCAGCCTCCCTGCACAGCGGTCAGCACCTCGACCTCGTCCCCATCGGACAGCGGCGTCGCCGCCCACGCGGCTCGCCGGATGACGTCGCCGTTCACGGCGGCCGCCACGCCTGTCT
>DATHQE010000414.1:0-5453 GCA_035483035.1 Streptosporangiaceae bacterium
AGCTGACACTGCCGCATCCGCGAGCCCACGAACGAGCGTTCGTCCTGGCGCCCTGGCTGGAGGTCGATCCGGACGCTGTCCTGCCGGGCTGGGGCACAGTGGCCCAGCTCCTGGCGACGATCGGAACGGCCGGCGTGCGCAGGCGCGCTGAGCTGTCCCTCACTCTGCCGGCCGGGGCCGGCCGGGAGGCTGGCGCGTCATGCACATGACCCGTCCCGGCACGCTGGCCGGCATCTTTGCGATCTTTGCGATCATTGCCTGGCTCGCGGTCCGGGCCACCTACACGGACCTGCCGCTGCTGCCGATCACAGCGGTCCCCGCGCTGGGGGCGCTGGCCATCGCCGAGGCCGCTATCGGCCGTAACGTGCACAGCCGGCTCAACGGCCGGCGTAAAGCGGCCAAGCCCTTGGCGCCGATCGCCCTCGCCAGGCTTGTCGCGCTCGCCAAGGCGAGCTCGGCCGGGGCGGCCGCGCTCGGCGGCCTGGCTGCGGGCTACCTGATTTACGTCCTGCGCGAGCTGGACAAGTCCATTCCGGCCAGGGACGCCAGGGTCTCGGGCGCGACCCTGGCGGCCGCGCTCGCGCTGGTCGCGGCGGCGCTTTACCTTGAACGATGCTGTCGCGCGCCGAAGCCGCCCGACGATTCCGATGATGACAACTCCGGCCGCGAGCGCGACATCTGGCAATGGCACGGCTAGCCTGCGCGTACGCGGCCCCGCCTGCGGCCGGGCTGTCCGGATCCGGCAGGATTCTCGGGGCAGGCAGTGCTAGCAGGGACAGGGCCAGCAGGCACAGGGCCAGCAGGCACAGGGCCGGGAGGCCGGAGGGGCGGTCGGCAGGATGAAGGCTGAGCCCGTACCGGGCGGCAGCGCCAGCCAGCCAGGCCACGAGCATCCGGCCCGGCTCGATATCGGCGTAGTCGGGGCTGGCCGCGTCGGAACCGCGCTCGCGGTGGCCCTGAGCCGCGCTGGTCACCGGATCACCGGCGCCTCGGCTATCTCGGCAGCATCGCGGCGGCGGGTCGAGAAGTTCCTGCCCGGCACGCCGATCATGGAGCCAGCCGACGTCGTCGTCGCCGACCTGGTGCTGCTGACTGTCCCGGACGACGTGCTCGGCGGCCTCGTGCGTGGCCTCGCGGCGACCGGTGCGCCGCTGGCCGGACGGATGCTGGCGCATGCCAGCGGCCTGCACGGCCTGGCGGTGCTCGAACCCGCCGTCGCCGAGGGGGCGCTGCCCATGGCGCTGCACCCGGTCATGACCTTTACCGGGCGCCCCGACGACGCAGACCGGCTCGCTGGCATCAGCTTCGGGGTGACCGCGCCCGAAGTGCTGCGCCCGGCCGCCGAGGTCCTGGTGATGGAGATGGGGGGCGAGCCCGTCTTCATCGCCGAGGCTGATCGCGGCCTGTATCACGCCGCGCTCGCCGGCGCCGCCAATCACCTCGTCACCCAGGTCGTCCAGGCGGCCGACCTGCTGACGAAGGCGGGCGTCGGCCAGCCGTCCAGAATGCTGGGCCCGCTGCTGTCAGCGGCGCTCGACAACGCCTTGCGGCTGGGCGACGCCGCGCTCACCGGGCCGGTCGCCAGGGGAGACGCGCAGACCGTCGCCGGCCACCTGGATGCGCTCCGCGCTGACGCGCCAGAGGCGCTGCCGGCCTACCTCGCGCTGGCCCGGCTCACTGCCTCCAGGGCGCTGGCGAGCGGGATGCTGACCGCGCCCGATGCGCAGCGCCTGCTCGACGTGCTGGCCGAGGGACCGATATGACCACCGTCCGGCCGGCGCACGCGCCGCCGGCGACGGCGCTGCCAGTTCCGATGCTCGTCCGGACCAGGAAGGGGCTGGCTGCGGCCAGGGCTGCCCTGCCTGGCCCGGTCGTGCTGGTGCCGACGATGGGAGCGCTCCATGACGGGCACCGGTCGCCGCTGCGGCTGGCGCGCGAGCTGGCCGGCCCGGCGGGCAGCGTGCTGGTCTCTATCTTCGTGAACCCGCTCCAGTTCGGGCCCGCCGAGGACTACGACCGTTACCCACGGCCGCTCGACCGTGATCTCGCCGTGTGCGCCGAGGAGGGCGTCCGCGCGGTGTTCGCGCCCAGGCGGGAGCAGATGTATCCGGCCGAGCCGCTCGTCACCGTCAATCCCGGCCCGCTCGGGCGGATCCTGGAAGGCAAGTCCCGGCCCGGCTTCTTCGACGGCGTACTGACCGTCGTGCTCAAGCTGTTCCAGCTGACGGCGCCGGACGTCGCGGTGTTCGGCGCCAAGGACGCCCAGCAGCTCGCCCTGATCCGGCACATGGTCACTGATCTCGACCTCGGCGTGCAGATCGCGGCGGCACCGCTCTACCGCGACCCGGACGGGCTGGCGGCCTCCAGCCGCAACGCCTACCTCTCCTTCGCCGAGCGCGCCTCCGCGCTCGCGCTGTCGCAAGCCCTGTCGGCAGCGCGTACCGTCGCGGGGCACGGTGCTGCCGCAGCCCTGGCCGCGGCCGCGGCTGTGCTCGAGGTGGCCGGCACGGCAGATCCGCCCGTGGAGCTTGACTACCTAGCGCTCACCGCTCCAGACACTTTCGCTGACGTCGCCGCCGGTTACCGCGGGCCTGCCGTGCTGCTGGTCGCGGCCCGCATCGGTACGACCCGGCTGATCGACAATGTCAGCCTCGACATCGGCGGCCGCGCATGATCACCAGAACGCTGCTGGCGCCGCCGCCAGGCTGGCATAAGGAAACCGACGTCGTGGTCGTCGGCTCCGGGGTCGCTGGGGTGACGACGGTGCTGGCGATCCGCCGCGCGCTGCCGACAGCCCGGATCCTGCTCGCGACCAAGTCGGTGCTGGACGACGGGTCGACTCGCTGGGCGCAAGGCGGCGTGGCCGCCGCGCTAGGCCCAGGAGACTCGCCGGAGCAGCACCTCCAGGACACGCTGACCGCCGGGGCTGGCATCTGTGACGTGCGAGCTGTGCGCGCGCTCGTGACCGACGGGCCCGGCGCGGTCCGGCGGCTCATCGACCTTGGCGCACAATTCGACCGCGAGCCGTCGGGTCCGCTGGCGCTGACGAGGGAAGGCGGTCACCTCCGTCGCCGGATCGCGCACGCCGGCGGCGACGCGACCGGTGCGGAAATCTCCCGTGCGCTCCTGGTGGCCCTCGCCGAGGCAGGCGCGAGCGCGGAGCTCGAGGTGATCGAGCATGCGCTCGCCATCGACTTGCTGCGCGCCGCCGATGGCCGGGCGGCCGGCATTACCCTGCACGTGCTCGGTGAAGGTCAGACCGACGGCGTCGGTGCGGTGCACGCCAGCGCCGTAGTGCTGGCAACCGGAGGGTTCGGGCAGGTCTACGCGGCGACCACCAATCCGCCAGTGTCGACGGGCGACGGACTGGCGCTCGCCCTGCGCGGCGGCGCGGAGGCGGCAGACGTCGAGTTCGTCCAGTTCCACCCGACGGTGCTATGGCTAGGCGCGGACTCGCGCGGTCGCCAGCCGCTGATCTCCGAGGCGGTGCGCGGGGAAGGCGCCGTCCTGGTGGACGCCTCGGGCCGCCGGTTCATGACCGGCGTGCACCCGCTGGCCGACCTGGCCCCGCGTGACGTTGTCGCGAAGGCGATTATGCGCGAGATGATCGCTGCCGGGACCGATCACGTCTACCTGGACGGCAGGCACCTGGGCGCGGCGGAGTGGGAACACCGATTCCCGACGATCCTCGCGAGTTCCCGTGCACACGGCATCGACCCGGTGACCGAGCTGATCCCGGTCGTGCCGGCCGCACACTACGTCAGCGGCGGCGTCCGGACCGACCTGTTCGGCCGGACCAGCGTGCCCGGCCTGTATGCCTGCGGTGAAGTCGCCTGCACTGGCGTGCACGGGGCCAACCGGCTGGCGTCCAACTCACTCCTGGAAGGCCTGGTCTTCGCCGAGCGGATCGCGACGGCCCTGGCCCGCGGACTCCCGCCGGCGACCGAGGCCGCAGGCGAGGCCACCACCGCAGGACTCCTGGATCCGGCGATCGTCCGGCCGTTGCAGCAGCTGATGTCGGGAAGCGCCGGCGTCCTCAGGTCCGGAACGGGGCTGGCGCAGGCCGCGGCGGGCCTGGCCGACCTCGGCCGCCAGCAGTGCGACAAGCCCGACGCCGACGCGTGGCAGGCGACTAACCTGCACCTGGTCGCGACGGCGCTGGTCCAGGCCGCGCTAGCGCGTGAGGAAACGCGCGGCAGCCACTGGCGGGAGGACTTCGCGGAGCCGAGCGACGCCTGGCGCGGCCACCTGGTCTCCTCGCTGGGCGAGTCCGGGCTGAGCTCGGTGTTCGAGCCGGTGCTCGATGACTGAGCAGCCACTAGCTGCCAGCACGGTGCCTGCCAGCACGGTGGCTGCCAGCACCGTGGCTGCCAGCACGGGTACGGCGGCGGACGGCAGCGGCCCCGTTCCCGATCTCAATCCCGTACTCGCAGGGCGGCTGACTGCAGCAGGCATCGATCCGGACTCGGTGCGTTCGTTCGTGACGGCGGCGCTGGCTGAGGACCTGGCTGGCGGCATCGACGTGACCACGGCCGCTACCGTGCCGGCGCGCGAGCGCGGCCGCGGCGAGCTGGTCGCGCGGACACCGGGCGTGGTGGCCGGGCTGCCGATGGCGGAGGCGGTCTTCTGGCTCCTGTCCACCGAGGTGGAGTGCGTGCCGCTGGCGGCCGACGGTGACCGGGTGGCGGCCGGGCAGTCGCTGCTGACGGTGTCAGGCCCGGTCAGCCCGATCCTGACGGCCGAGCGCACGGCGCTGAATCTGCTGTGTCATCTTTCCGGCATCGCGACGCTCACCCGGCGCTGGGTGGACGCAGTCGCCGGGACCGGCGCCGTGATTCGCGATACCCGCAAGACGCTGCCCGGCCTGCGCGCGCTGGAGAAGTACGCAGTGCGCTGCGGCGGAGGTGTCAACCACCGCATGTCGCTGTCGGACGCCGCGCTGATCAAGGACAATCACGTGGCGGCGGCTGGGTCGGTCGGCGCGGCGTTCGCCGCCGTCCGGGCGCAGGCGCCAGGGCTGCCGCTCGAAGTCGAGTGTGACACGCTCGAGCAGGTGGCCGAGGCGCTGGCGGCGGGCGCCGACCTGATCCTGCTTGATAACTTCGACGTGCCGGACCTGGCGCGCGCGGTGCGGCTCACCAGCGGGCGCGCGCTGCTCGAAGCCAGCGGCGGCCTGGCGCTCGCCAGTGCCCGTGCCGTCGCGGAGACCGGTGTGGACTTCCTCGCGGTAGGAGCGCTGACCCACTCGGCGCCCGCCCTCGACATCGGCCTCGACCTGGTCCAGGCCCGCTAGCCATCGGGAGCGAGATGCTACTGACCATCGACGTCGGCAACACCAACACGGTGCTCGGCGTGTTCGACGGCCCGGACGTCGTCGAGCACTGGCGTATCTCCACCGATCCGGTCCGCACGGCCGACGAGCTTGCGGTGCTGATCCAGGGGCTGCTGCGGCA
>DATHQE010000415.1:0-3302 GCA_035483035.1 Streptosporangiaceae bacterium
AGACGTCCCAGCCGAACAGGCCCTGGTAGAACGCCGCAGCCTTGGGAATGTCAGCTACGCCGAGGTCGATCCAGCACGGCGTGCCGGGCGCCCAGGCGGTGTCACGTGTGACCATCGGTCCTCCAAGCGCCGCCGCGGATCAGGCGGCGCGGGCTCTTGGATGCTAAACGGGCGAGGGAAGCGTACTGCTGGCCACTGACAACCGGCGCTGGAACGACAGTTACCACTGGCCTGGATGTACCACCGCCTCAGCTGTCCTACCCGCCCGGCTGGCAGTCATTGACGGTTGGCGGTCAGACTTGGGCCCATGCAGACTTGGGACGCCATTACCTCGCGCCGCGATGTCAGGTCCTTCGCCGACCAGCCGATCGCCGCGGCCAGCCTCGACCAGATCCTCGAGGCGGCCAGGCGGGCACCGTCCTCACGCAACACCCAGCCCTGGGACTTCGTGCTGGTCACCGAGCCCGCTCAGCTCGAGCAGCTATCGAAGGTCTGGGTCGGGGCCGGCCACGTGGCCGGCTCGGCTGCCACCATCGCACTGGTCGTGGCCGAGGAGAGCGCCCAGCGGGCGCAGTTCGACCTCGGCCAGGTCACGATGAGCATCATGCTCGCGGCGGCCGACCTGGGCATCGGCAGCGGTCACTCGTCCGTAGGCGAGCAGGACCCGGCGCGGCAGCTGCTCCGGCTGCCGGCCGGCAAGTCGTGCGCGTTCCTGATCTCGCTCGGCTATCCGGCAGGCCGCCCGCTCGCTCCCATCAAGAACCCGGACCGGCGCCCGCTCGCCGAGGTCGTGCACCGCGGTCACTGGTAAGACCGGGAACGGGGCCATCGGCGCCCGCCCGGCTCAGAAATACGACGCCGCCCGCGCCGATACGCGTGCCAGCGGATCATGGGTGGCGAATTACTGTGGCCATGGCAACAGTAATTCGCCACCCATAAGATCGTCCGGGATCGCGGGCCCGAGCTGCGCGGGTCAGTGAGGTGCCGACGTCAGTCCGGCGGGTAGCAGTAGGAGTCGCTCGACGCGTCACCGCCTTGGAGCCTGACCTGATGCGGTCGCCGCCCGCGGAATGCGTCACCTTCCAGGAAGAACCGCTCATCGAACGAGACCCCGCCGTCCTCGCCGACGTCGAGCTTCGCCATCCAGGCGCCGACGCCGTCCGGGTAGAACTGGTCATCCCAGGCCCCGTACAGCGAGTTGGTGAAGTACACCCGCTTTGAGTCCCGGCTGACCTCCACCATTTGCGGCCCGCCCGCCAGGGGCAGGTCAGGCCTGGCCGGGTGCGGCTTGCGGCCGACGATGCCGCCTATTCGCACTGACCCGATCTCGCGCGGGTGGAACGGGTCCGACACGTCGTACTGCTTCAGCTCGCCGGTGCCCCAGCACGACACGTACAACCGCTGATCGTCCACCGACAACGCCAGGTCGGTGATGAGCGGCGGCACGGCGCCGAACGGCTGGAGCGCGGGCGGCAGATCAGCCGCGTCCGCGGGCTCCGCCGGGATCGAGATCACCTTCTGCGCGGCCCAGATCCCGTCGTCCTGCTGATGCCACAGCCAGATCGAGGCGGACAGATCCTCGACGCTGACCACGACGCCGACGAAGCCGTACGTCTGCGTCGGGTTGTGTGCCGGGCGGAGCTCTAGCGCCATCTGATACTGATCACCCAGATCGATGGTCTGGATGTTCGTCCTGGTCTTCATGTCCCAGAAATGCAGCCGGTGGCCGTACTTGCGGCCGAGCAGCAGCTCGGGGACGATGCCGTCCTCGATCATCGATGGCGTGCCCCACTCGGAGGTGATCGCGACATCGTGGTTGATGTGCCACCACACGTCATAGGCCAGGTACTGGTCGCCGCGGTCGGCCTCCCACTGGCCCGTCACCTCGAAGGTGTTGTGATCGAGCAGGGCAACGCCGCCTGGGCCTTCCTCGCTGCCACCGCCGAGGCACGAAACGAATAGCGCGCCAGGACCGCAGTGCACGGTATGCGGGCGCGAGTAGTTCGCGCGCTTGGCGAGTTCCTCGGGCCCGAGCACTTTGACGATCTGCGGAGCGGCCGGCGTCTCCAGGGTGTCCAGGACATACAGCCGGGACGAGCGCAGGCCGGGCACGATCAGGTAGCGCCGGTCGCCGTGGTCGTGGCCGCCGCCCGGGCACAGGGCGCTTGAGCAGGCGTTCCAGCCGAAGTGGTGCAGCTCGTCGCCGAGGTTGGGCAGCTCTGTGTAGCCGACTACAGTGCCGTAGGTGGCCGAGTCGGGGTCGACATCGACGACAGCCATGCCGTCCGGTTTGTCCGCCGGGCGAGCGAACGTCGCGACGTATGCCAGCTTTTCTGCCGGGGCCGCAGCGGCGTCCCGCGGTGAGCGGTAGAACGTCGGATCGGTGTGATGGCCGGCGTGGCCGTGCTCGGCGTCATCGTGGTCGTGCCCGGACAGGGCGTCGTGCTCAGTCGTCATAGTTCACGTCCTTCGTGACGTTATCGTCCTACCAGGTCTTTAAACTAGGAAACTGTCCCGCGGCTAGTCTGTCCTGCCCCGAGGCAGGTCGGCAAGTGGACCTGGGCTAAGCCATGCACTGGGCGCTTTGCGCGCCCTTGGCCTGGCAACCGAAAGCGGCGAATCTCCGTCATAGGGGCAGTCCGCGTCGTCGCATAGAGTGCGCCGAGGGGGAGATCACGGCGTGCCGACCGGGCCTGATGGCTGGGGTCCGGCGAGAAGGCGACCCATCCAAGGCGCCTATGGAGGTATCCGCTCATGCGAACTCAGCGGTTCTGGCGTGCAGCCGGCGTCATCGCCGCCGCCGGGGCCATCGCGACTGCGGCCGGCTGCTCGTCGCCAGGACCGGCGAGCAGCCCGGCTGCTGGGCATTCGACCAGCCAGCCGTCCACTGTCAAGCCGCCGGCGTCTGCCGGGCCGAGCGCCAGCGGGTCAAGCGCGCCATCGCCGCAGGCGTCCGCCCAGGCTTCTGCGCAGGCCCTGCAGGGCCCGGCCGCGGTGCCCACCGCAGCTCAGCTCGCCGCGCTCAAGGCGCAGGCCGGCGAGATCGCGAAGCTGTCGCCTGAGCAGCTGGCTGGCCAGCGAGTCATCTACAGCTACAACGGCCTGGCCCCGCCCGCCGGGCTGCTGAACCTGATCCGCCACGGCGACGTCGGCGGCGTCATCTTCTTCAGCTTCAACATCGCCAGTCAGGCGCAGCTGCAGAGCGTCATCAGCCAGCTCGTCGCGGCGAACGCGGCCAGCTCCAACCCCGCCAGCCAGTATCCGCTGCTGCTGATGAGCGACCAGGAAGGCGGCCTGGTCCG
>DATHQE010000416.1:0-3037 GCA_035483035.1 Streptosporangiaceae bacterium
TAAGTGCGTTACCTGCGGTCGGGAACTCCATCCCGAGCGCGCCAAGAAGTACAACTACTGCATGTCGCCCGAGTGCCAGGAGAAGAACGCGAAGGGCCTGACGATGGTCGCCGTCGGGGTGAACAAGGCGGCCGAGCAGTATATGATCCTGGACGAGAACACCAAGGACGAGATCGCCAGCGGCAAGTACCACGACCAGCGGCGCGGTTCGTTCGGCACAACCGTGACTTCGTCCGCACCGTCGGCTGCGCCGTTGGCAGCACCGTCGGCAGCCCCGCGGCCGCATCGAGCAGTGCCCTCGCAGCGGCCCGACGCCCCCGCCGCCCCCGCGGCCCCGAAGGTCACCCGTAAGCCGTGGAGCCAGCGCCAGCAGCGGCTCGCGCTGCTGTACAACGAGCAGGGCCTGCGGCCCGACGAGATCGCCGAGAAGATCGGCCTCAGCAGGTACCTGGTGACCCAGATCATCCTTAACGCCCGGACCCGCGGCAAGCTCTGAGGCCGGGCTCCCGCATCCGCCGGGCGGGTGCCAGGATGGGAGCCATGGACACTACGCAGCTGGAGAAGATCCGGGGTGGCCGCGGCTTCTTCGCCGCCCTGGACCAGAGCGGCGGGAGCACGCCGAAGGCTCTCGAGGAGTACGGCATCGGTCCAGACCGGTACAGCTCAGAGGACCAGATGTTCGACCTCGTCCACGAGATGCGGACCCGCGTGTTCACCAGCCCGGCGTTCGGCGGCAACCGCATTCTCGCGTCGATCCTGTTCCTGCAGACCATGGAGCGGAACATCGGCGGCGTGCCCACGGCCCAGTACCTGTGGGAAGAGAAGAACGTGGTCCCGATCCTGAAGGTCGACCTGGGGCTCGCTGCCGAGCAGGACGACGTGCAGCTCATGAAGCCGATCAGCACGCTCGATGACCAGCTGGAAAGCGCGCTGCGGCACGGCATCTTCGGCACCAAGATGCGGTCGGTGATCAAGGACGCTAACGCTGCGGGGATCGCGGCGATCGTGGACCAGCAGTTCACCTACGCCCGCCGGATCATGGCCGCCGGCCTCGTGCCGATCATGGAGCCCGAGGTCAGCATCGCAAGCCCGCACAAGGAGCAGGCCGAGGAGATGCTGCGCGACGCCATCGCCAAGAACCTGGAGACGCTGCCCGGCGACGCCGTCGTCATGCTGAAGATCACCATCCCGACCCGGCCAGGCCTGTACGGAGAGCTGGCCGCGGACCCGCGAATGCTGCGGATCGTCGCACTGTCGGGCGGCTACGACCGGGACGAGGCCTGCGCCCTACTCGCGAAGGACCCCACGCTGATAGCCAGCTTCTCCCGCGCGCTGCTCGAAGGGCTGACGGAGAGCCAGACCGACGCGGAGTTCAACGCGACGCTGGAGTCGTCGATCGAGCAGATCTACCAGGCGTCGGTGCACAAGCAGCCGGCCGGGGCCTAGCCGGCAGAGCTTAACCCCAGAGCCGCTGGCTTGCCAGCTCGGCGCCCTTGACCAGGGTGTCGAGCTTCGCCCACGCGATCTGCGGGTGGACGCGGCCGCCGAGGCCGCAGTCGGTGGACGCGACGACGTTCTCCCGGCCGACCGCCTCGGCGTACCTGGCGATCCGGTCCGCGACGAGTTCCGGGTGCTCGATGACGTTGGTGGAGTGGCTGACCACGCCGGGCAGGATGACCTTGCCCGCGGGCAGCTTCACGTCCCGCCAGATCTTCCACTCGTGCTCATGCCGTACGTTGGCGGCCTCGAACGAGTAGGCGCCCGCGTTGATCTCCAGCATGACGTCGACGATGTCGGCCATCGGGATGTCGGTGATGTGCGGACCGTGCCAGCTGCCCCAGCACAAGTGGAAGCGGATCCGCTCCGCGGGCAGGTCGCGGATCGCGTAGTTGAGCGCCTCGACACGCTTCCTGGTGAACCGCCGGTAGTCCTCGACGCTGGGCGCCGGGTTGATCTGGTCCCAGTTCTCGGCGATCGCCGGGTCGTCGAGCTGCAGCACCAGGCCCGCGTCGATGATCGCGGTGTACTCCTCGCGCATCGCGTCCGCGCAGGCGTACATCATCTCCTCGTCATCGGCGTAGTAGTCGTTGCCGAACCGCGCGCAGCTGCCCGGCGCCACCGAGTTCAGGAAGCCGTCGGAGACCCCCGCGGCCGCCATCGCGGCCTTCATGTCGGCGATGTCCCGCTGTACATCGTCCTGCCCCTGGTAAGAGATCGGCCCGCGGCAGACCGGCGCGATCGCCGCCCGGTTCGGCAGCCCCACGCCCGCGGTCGGGTCCAGGTACGCGTCCAGGAACGCCTGCCAGTCACGGCGCTCGGCGAACGACGCGAGCCTGATCTCGCCCGGCTTGGCCTTCGCCTGCGGTATCTCCGAGATGGTCAGGTCGGTCAGCTCGATGTTGGCCAGCCGCTCGAACACGTAGGTCCACCAGGTGCCGTAGTCATACCGCTGGCCCATCGAGTGCCCGTACTCGCCGTCGTTCACCAGGTCGATGCCGATGTCGCGCTGCCGGGCGACGACGTCCGCCACCGCCGCGCGCAGCCTGCTCAGGTAGGCCGGCTCGTCGGAGAAATCCCCTTCCGCCCGCCGCTCGTTGAGCGCGATCAGGTCCTCAGGTCGTGGCAGGCTGCCCGCGTGGCTGGTCAGGATCCGGTCCGGCATATCTCCTCCTTGGCCAACCCGATCGTACCGGTCATCATTAGCATGTTCCCGCTCGTACGAGACAAAGTGAGGCCATATGGACACCCGACCTGTCTACACGCTGAGCTCGCGGCCGGCTGTCATCGCAAGCCGTAACGAGGCGATCGAGCGGGCGCGGGCCTTGCGGGAACGGCTGCGCGAGCGACTGCCTCTGGGGCAAGAACTGCGACGGCTCCCGGACGAGACCGTCGCCGACATCCTGGAGTCCGGCTTGTTCGGGGTCATGAAGCCTAAGCACTACGGCGGCTCGGAACTCGGCACCCAGACGATGATCGATGTGACCATAGAGCTCGCCTCGGCCGACCCGTCGGCCGGCTGGGTCTACATGCTGTGGAC
>DATHQE010000417.1:0-3716 GCA_035483035.1 Streptosporangiaceae bacterium
GACCGCGTAGACCGGCCGGTTCCACCGGTAAACCGTGCCGTTATGCAGCGTCAGCTCGGCGAGCGACGGCGCCGCGCCGCTGTCCAGCGCCGCGGCCGGATCCTCGTCCTCGCGCAGTGGGAGCAGGGCCGGAAAGTAGCGGAGGTTCTCCTCGAACAAGTCAAAAACTGACGTAATCCAGCGCTCGCCGAACCACACTCGCGGCCGGACGCCCTGCTGCTGAAGCTCCTCCGGCCGGGTGTCGGTGACCTGCTCAAAGAGCGGGATCCGGGTTTCCTGCCACAACTCGCGGCCAAACAGGTAGGGCGAATTCGCGGCCAGCGCCACCTGGATGCCGGCGACCGCCTGTGCGGCGTTCCAGTAGCTGCCGAATGCCTCCGGACTGACTTGCAGGTGGAACTGGACGCTGGTGCAGGCCGCTTCCGGCATGATCGAGTCGACGTGCGTCAGCAGCCGTTCGGCCCCGTCGATGCAAATCCGCATGTCCTCACCGCGGGCCGCGATCATCTGCTCGTTGAGCAGCCGGTACCTGGGGTTCGCTGACATTGCGTCGTCAGTAACGTCACCCTCTCGCAGCGTCGGCAGAATCCCGATCATGACGAGGCGGCTTCCGGCATCCCGGGCGCGGGCCGCGGCGCGCGCGAGCTTGCCGAGCACGTCGTGCTCGAGCGCGCTGAGGGCATCGCCCGTCAGCTGCCGGGGCGGAATATTGATCTCAAGATTGAACCGGCCAAGCTCGCTGGCCCAGTCTGGATCGGCGATGGCTTCGAGCACCGCTACGTTCGACATCGACGGCATGCCGTCCCCGTCTACCAGGTTCAGCTCGATCTCCACGCCGACCTGCCGCGGCTCGGTGTCAAACCTGGACTCGCGAAGCATCCGGGCAAAGACGTCAAGGCACTGGCGGACCTTCTCCCGGTAAGCGCGGCGATCATGCTGACTAACAGTGATGGACGGGACATCCCTGCCCATATTTGACCCCTCCAACTGCTGCCTGGGCGGGGGACTCGACTACACATTCGCACGTAACAGGCCAACTGACCAGGTTTGATAGGTACCCGCTGAGACAGCCGACGACAGCGAGGGACAGTCAGTATCGCTGGGAGGGGTCAGGCAGATCGGTCGGCGTCGTCGTAGGCCGCCAGGCCGGCGGCCGCCAGCACCTGCTCGGTGGACCGCGGGCGCGAGCGCACGCCGGCGACGACGCCCCGGACGAGAGATGAGCGAAGCACGCGCCGGTCGGCCGAGCGGACGTAGGTACGGATCCACCGCCGAAGCGTGGCGCCCCCGTACAGGGCTCGCTCCGGCACTGCGAGCGAACCCGTCCGAAGGGTCCAGATCTTGTTGCGGACCTCGTAGAAGAACCTGTCCCCTGGATCAACGTCAGTCGAGCCGAAGTTCTTGGTCTTATGGACGACGACGCTGGCAGGGCAGAGCAGGCCTGTATCGCCGCGCAGCAGCCGCGCGGTGAACTCGAAGTCGTCATTCCACAGGAAGAAGTCGGCCTGCGGCAATCCGCGCCGCCGGACCTGGTCGGCATCGACCAGAACCGAGACGAATGACGCCGAGCGGATCGGGATGCAGTCGCCGCTCTCCGCTGCTAGTCGCTCCGCCTTGGTCGCGAAGGGCTTGGCCCGGGGGGTGTTCATCGGGTGCGCGCGGCCGTCGGTCCACTGCACGCTGCTGGCGACCAGGACGGGCGGCCGGCCTGGATAGTCACGGCGCGCTTGCAGTAGCGCCTCGAGCGCTCCAGGCGCTGGCACCGTGTCGTCGTCCATCACCCAGATCAGGTCCGCGCCGCGGGCGAGGGCGAGCGCCATCCCGTAGGCGAAGCCGCCCGCACCGCCGTAGTTAGCGTCCAGTTCGGCCAGGTGCGCAGCCGGGAAGCTGGCCCGGACGGCGGCTGCGGTGCCGTCGCTCGACGCGTTGTCCACGACGATCACGCCGTCGGCCTCGCGACCCTGCGCGTATACCGCCCCGAGCGCCTCAAGCAGCAGTTCGCGGCGGTTGTAGGTGACGACGACCGCCATCACTCGCGGCTGATCGCCCGTGGCCGCGCGGCGGCCGGCGCTGTCCGGCATCGCTAGGGGTTATTCCGTGACCTGGACCGCTCCAGCACCCGCCACGCCAGTATCCGCAGCCTGCGCACGGACGAATGGCGGCTGCTGAGCTCGCGCACCGTGCGCTTGATCCGCGGCGACGCCGCGACGGTCGATTCCAGGCGGTCAGCCAGCGCGCCGCGCCCGATCAGGCCCTTCTGCGGTCTGGCAGCCGGGTGCTCTTTCTGGTACTGGTTCAGCACCAGCGCCGCCGCGGCCTGGACCGCCGCGTCGAGCATCTGCTCGACTGGCTGGTCCGCCGGGCTCACGGCCGGCTCGGCCGGCGCCTGCGGCCGCAGCTCGTCAAGATCACCAACGATGTCGTACGACGACGCTCGCAGGCCCGAGATCAGGCCATCAGCGTGCTGCCTGGCCCAGTCGAGGCGCGCCGCTGGCAGGACGAGTCGCACGCCGGCGGGACGCGAGGCGAAGGCCTGATGCGCCACCGTTTCCTTCACGTGCCACATGTAGAACCAGTCAGGCACCTCGGCGGACAGCTGCTGATTGAGGCGCCGGAGGAACTCGACCTCGGCTAGCCCCAGCGAGGCATTGGCCCGAGCCCGGCTGAGGTCGACGCTGTCCGGGTCGACTTCGAGCAGGGCCGCGAACCGCTGCCACAGCAGTCCAGGGTCTGCGCCACGCTGGGGGGCGGTGATGAGGTGCACCCGCTCGGCCGGGATGTGGCGTGACCAGAGATCGAGGATCGCGAGCGTGTCGTGCACGCGCCAGAACCACCACTCGCGCCGGTCAACAGCCACCGATTCGCGGTCGATGACGTCCGCGAGCCAGTCCTCCCAGCTAGACGCATTGCGGTGCTTAACAGTCTCCTGCCATTCGGCTGGCAGCAAGGTGCCCATGTCACGGACGGTGAGAACGAGATGGACCTCGGCCGGCTCCAGTGATTTCACGGCCTGCTCCGCCTGGTAAGCGTCGGCGGCCGAGAACAGCTCGTGCGAGATGACGGCGGCCCTCGGGGCTCGCCTCGCCTGCGTGGCCAAGATCTCCCATTCGCCTGCCCACGAGCCCGCCGGGTCGCTATCCAGCTTCTCGATGCCGCGGAGGTCCTGGCTGGCACGGAAATGATCTTGCGGATGATGGCCCGGCAGCACCACGCCCTGATCGGCGAGGGCGGCGCGATTGCGCCAGATCACCTGCTGCAGGAAAGTGGTCCCGGTCTTGGGCTCGCCGATGTGCAGGAAGACCTTGGGTCGCCGGCCGGCGGCGGTCACGGCATTGCCTGCCAGGGCTGGTGCGTTACCGGGGTGATCACGATCGGTGACCTCACGCGCCATTCAGCTACCTCGCCGGGTCGGTTGCGGGCGCGTCAGGCCGGGCCGGCCAGGCCGCGCGCAGAGAGCATATGCCCCAGAAGGCAGCCAGGGGCGGCAGCCGCGGCCACGCTGGCCGCTGATCTGGGCTGGCCTGTAGTATAGGCGGGCATCGGGGGAAGTGGCATTTCAGTGTGTCCTGCACTATCCTCGCGCCTGCGTACTGGCCGCCTGGTCGCGAAATCACCCCCACCGGAGGTTTCCCGTTGCACGAGCCGTTCTCGTTGCTGCTCTCGGTTTACGACGGCGACAGACCGGACTACCTTCGCCGGGCGGTGCGCAGCGCAGT
>DATHQE010000418.1:0-3654 GCA_035483035.1 Streptosporangiaceae bacterium
GTCATACACCGAATAGCCGGCCCGCGACTGCATCCGCGCTCCGTCAATGACCCGGCGCTCGGCTGGATCCCACAGTGCAAGGTCGGCGTCCGAGCCGACCGCGATCGCGCCCTTGCGCGGATAGAGGCCGAACAGCCGGGCGGCGCTGGCTGACGTCAGCTCGACGAACCTGTCCAGCGAGATCCGCCCGGCCAGTACGCCCTCGGAAAACAGCATGGGCATGAGCGTCTCCAGATCGGCGACGCCCTGCCGCGCGGTGACGACGTCGAGGGCGGGGTCGAGCTTCGCCTCGAGCGTCCACGGCGCATGATCGCTGCAGACGGTATCCACTTCCCCCGCCGCCAGCCCCCGCCACAGCGCCTCCCGGTCAGACCGGTCCCGCAGCGGCGGCGCGCCCACGTATTTCGCTGCGTCCGGCTCCCCGAACCGCTCCCGGGTCAGGTGCAGGTAGAGCGGCCTGGTCTCCACATAGACGGGCAGGCCTGCAGCACGGGCCGCCCGGCACCGGTCCAGGGCGGCAGCCGAGGACAGGTGGACGATGTAAATCGGCGCGCCGGTCTGGCGGGCCAGGCCAATGGCCTGGTCGACGGCCTCAACCTCGGCGCTGACCGGCCGCGCGTCAGGGAAATGGCTCATCCCGCCGCGTCCCGACTCGATCAGGTCCTGACCCGTCCGCGTCAGTATGCCGGCATCCTCGCAGTGCAGCAGCGTCAGTGCGCCGGCCTGCCTGGCCGCCGCGATCGCATCAGCCAGGCCCGGCGTACCCGGCGCGTACTCAGGTTCGGACAAGAAGATCTTGACGCTGGCATGCCCGTCAGCTGCGAGGGCCGCGAGCTGCGCGACAGCGTCGTCGCCGAGGCCGGTCAGCACCGGATGCAAGAACCAGTCCACCGCAGCCTCGGCACCGGCTCCCGCCATTTCCCGAGCGATCGCCGCGGTCATGGATTCACCGGGCAGCGCGAAGGTCATGTTCCCGATCGTCGTGACGCCCCCCGCGATGGCGGCAAGGGAGCCAGTCCAGAAGTCGTCGACCCAGATCGGCTCCTGCTGCGCTGGCTCGTCTTGGCGGAGCGCAGCTGCCAGCGCTGCGCACACCAGGTGCACATGCGCGTCGATGCCGCCGGGGACGACCAGCAGCCCACGGGCGTCGAGCTCGTCCTGCCCGGTCATGGCGCCGCCGAGCTGGACTATGCGGCCGTCCCGCACGCCGACGTCGGCGATGCCCCGGTGGCCAGGAGCGACAATCTCGCCGCCGCGGACGACGAGGTCCATGCGCGCGGAAGCCAACGTGCTCAGCCGCCGCCAGGTCCCGGCACCACGGCGTCGACCGACAGCACGTGATACTTCGGGTGCACGCAGGTGTACCCGTTGAACGGCAGGCCCATCGAGGTTGTGAGATTCGGCGGGTAGACCAGAACTCCGCTGGCTGTCGTCAGGCCGCATGGGCCCGGCGAGTAGTTCTGGGCGTCTACGACGCTGATCTCCGCGCTGGCGACGGCGCCTGGCGGCAGCGTGACCAGGGCTGGCTTGCTCCCCGGATTGCGCGTCGCCGCCGGCCCGACCTGGACGGCGTAGGTCTCGCCAGTGAAGGAGACGCCGGGGAATCCGTATAGCGTGCACGTCGCTGCGGAGACGTTGGTGAACAGGATCTCGTAGTACGTCGTGCCCGCCGCGGCGTTGCCCGACCCCAGCGTCACCTTGAGCGCGCTGGCCTGGCAAGCCCCCGGACCAGCTGGCGTCGTGGTCGTTCCGCCGCCGGTACTCGCGCTGGCCGGCCCGGTCCCGCTTGCGGTCGCCGTGACGGTCACGGTCGGCGCAGCGGCCGGCCTGCCGCTCGAGCAGCCGGCGATCAGCGCCGCGCCAGCCATGCCGAACCCGGTGACCAGCCGGGCAGACCGTGGAAATGAACGCATAAGTAACCCCTCGGGAGGCTGACAGAAGTAGAGCAGCCGGCCTCGGGCCGGTCAAGCGTGCGCTCAGCGTCGGCAGACGCGACAGACCAGGTCCTGCCAGCTCTGCGCGATCCGCTCGGCGATGCGCGCCGCGGCTTCGGTCAGGTCAGTGGCCGACAAGTAGAGCAGTAGAGGGCCGTCGAGGGCGGCCGTCAGCTGGACGGCCAGCACATCGAGGTCCGGCGCGTCGAGGCCCAGCTGCCCGAGCAGCATGCGGATGTGCAGCTGGGAGATCGGCGTCTGCGATCCGGCCGGCACGAGCTGGCTGCCGTCCAGGGCAGCCCGCGCGATCTCTCGATGCTCGATCAGGAACCCGATCCTGGCGCGGCCATAGCTGATCAGGCGGTCCAGCGGCGGAGCTCCCGGACCGAGCGGCGGCGGCCCGGACAGGACCTGCTCCTGAAACGCCCGCTCGTCGTCATCCAGAAGCGCCTGGAAGATCCCGGCGCGCGTACCGAACCGGCGGAAAACCGTCCCTTTACCCAGACCCGCGCGCTCGGCGAGCCCGTCCATAGTCAGGGTGTCGGCGCCCTGCTCGGCCAGCATCTCGCGGGCGGTGGCCAGCAGGTGCAGTCGGTTGCGCGCGGCGTCAGCGCGCTCGCCACGCGGCGCTGCCAGTGGCACGACGGGCTGATCCACGCAGATCACTCTACCGGCCGGGAATACTAACCGGGGTATAGTCCGTTTAGCCGCACGACCGCGGAAGATGACCGGCCTGTGAGCCAGAGATCTTCCTTTATGCCAGGGAGGACCAGTTATGAGCACAGTGCACGCTGATCGGCACGCGGCTGACCGCTTCACCGCGCTGCCCGATGACGAGACGCTCGCCGCGACCGTGCTGGCGCTCGAGGAACATGGCTTTAGCACGGAGGTCGTCGACAGCCTCGACGCCGCGCGCGACGCCGTGCTTGCGCGCATCCCGCACGGTTCCTCGGTCATGACGAACACCTCGGTGACGCTGCAGGAGACCGGGATCGCGGATGCGATCAACGACGGCGGCCCCTACGACTCGGCCCGTAACGCCATGTTCGCGCTCGACTTCGCGACGCAGGCACAGGAAATGAAGGCGATCGGCGGCCAGCCCGACTACGCCGTCGGCAGCGTGCACGCGATCACCCGAGACGGCACGCTCGTCATCGCCTCGGCGTCCGGCAGCCAGCTGGCGTCCTATGCATGGGGTGCCGCGAACGTCATCTTCGTCGTCGGCGCGCAGAAACTGGTGCCCAACCCCGACGCGGCCCGCGAGCGCATCTATCAGCACAGCCTGGTACTCGAGGACGCCCGCGCGCAGGCCGCGTACGGGCAGCACAGCTCGGTCGGCAAGATCCTGGAGATCCACCAGGAACTGCCCGGCCGCATCCACATTGTTCTCGTCCGCCAGCAGGTCGGGTTCTGACGAGCTATGCCTGTACCAGGCCAGCCTGACGCGATAGCTCAGCCGCGTACGCTGTTGCCCCGGATCGCCGTGCTCGGGGCCGGCCACTCCGGGCCGGTGCTCGCGCGGGTCGCGATGGACGCTGGCTACCCGGTGACGATCGCCGCCTCCGGTGACCCGGCGGAGATCGAGCTGATCACGCAGGTGCTGGTGCCGGGGGCCGAGCCGCGATGGGCAGCAGCTGCGGCTGCGGATGCCGACATCGTGGTGCTGGCGATTCCGCTGCACAAGTTCGCGACACTGGACCCGTCACTGGTCGCCGGCAAG
>DATHQE010000419.1:0-2609 GCA_035483035.1 Streptosporangiaceae bacterium
ACATAGCGGATCGCCATCGCCGTCGCGGGCTCGGCTTCCGCCCGCAGGGTGCGCTCGGCGCGCCGAACCCAATCCGCTGCCTCATCATGCCGGCGACGCCAGATCAGCCCCGCCGCGAACGCGATGTAGGCGATGCCGGCGGCGGGCTCGTCGGTCCAGCCGTGCTGCCTGGCAAGGTCGATCGCCTGTCTGGCATATTCCTCGGCCAGCGCGTACGGCGATGACCGCACGGCGGCGATCGACGTGCGGTGCGCCATCCCGATGAACTCCAGGTACGGCCGACCGATCCGCCGCGCCAAGGCGATCCCCTGCTCCAGGTGCGGCACCGCCTCCGCGAGGTGGGCGCCCCAGTACTCGGTGATACCGAGGTTTACCAGCGCCAGCGCGCGCACGTCCTCGGTCAGTCCTGGCGGTGCCATATCCGGAGCGTCGGCCAGGACGCGCAGTCGCTGCGCCTCCTCGGTCACCGCCGGAAGGTTCGTCCGGTGCCTGGCGAGTAGCAGCCGGACCATGCTGAGCAGCACCTCCAGCTGGCCGCGCCGGGGAGGCGGCACCGACGCCGTACCCTGTGCCGCGAGCTCGAGGAACCGCTCTGCTTCGGCGAGTGATCCGGCCGCCAGCTCATCCGCCGCGGCTAGCACCGCCAGCTCAGCGTTTGCCGCGCGGGCCTCGGCGGGGAACCTGGCCAGGAGCGCGTGCACGGTGGCCGACCGCCCGTCGAGCTGCAAGCTCGGCCAGTGGTCGGCCAGCAGGCGAGCAGCCGACGCCCAGTCCTGCACTGCCTGGGCGTGCCGGACCGCCTGCACCGGATGACCGTGATCCGCGAGCCATCGTGCGGCTGCCCGGTGCAACGGGTCAATCTCGGCGGGCGCGGTACGGCGCAGCTCTAGTTGCAGCAGGTCCGCGAACAGATGGTGATAACGGAACCACGACCGCGCCGCGTCCATGGACACGACGAACGCGTTAGCGGCCTCCAGTTCCTGCAAGATCCGCTCCCCGCCCGTACCTCCGGTGAGGGCGTCGGCGAGCGGGCCGCTGACCCGTTCAAGCACACTCGTCCGCAACAGCAGCCGGCGTACTTCAGGACTCTGCCGTTCCAGGACCTCGGCCAGCAGGTACTCGGCCACTGTGCGCTCGCTGCCGGAGAACTCCGCGGCGAACCGCCCTGGGTCGGGATGCCCGGCCAGCGACAGCGCGGCCAGCCGCAGCCCGGCCGCCCAGCCCTCAGTCCGCTCGTACAGCAGGACCAGTGCCTGCTCGGGCAGTTCTATCCCTGCCGCGGCGAACAACTCCCGCGCCTCGTCCAGGGTGAACCGCAGATCGGCCGGGCGTATCTCGGTTAGCTCACCCTCCAGCCGCAGCCGGTGCAGGCCGACCCGGATGTCGTACCGGGTGGCTAGCACGAACCTCAGCTCCGGTGGCGCCCGCAGCAGCAGCAGTTCCAGCTGCCGCAGCATATCTGCCGAGCTGAGCTCGTGTACGTCGTCGATGACCAGCCAGACTCGGTCCTCGAGCGGCGCCAGGTCCTTGAGCAGCCGCTCCACGACGGCCCACGCGTCCAGTTCCGGCGCCGCTGTCAGCTCTCGCACCAGCACAGATCCCGGGACCGTCTCGCGGAGCGCACCGAGCACCGACAGCCAGAATCGCTGCGGATCACATTCATCCGGTCGCGCCGACACCCAGGCGACGCGATCCGCCAGGCCCGTCTCGCTGATCCAGGACCGCAGCAGTACTGTTTTCCCGCTCCCCGCTGGCGCTGAGACCACCGTCACCCGCGCCGACATCTGGAGCAGCTCGAACAATCCCGGACGGGAAACGACTCCTCCCGCACCGGGATGAGCGAGCCTTGGTGCCATCGCGCCATTGTTCCTTGCCTCGGCGTCGTCAAGGAAGACCAGGTAGCCGGATGTTCACGCGAAATCATCAGAAAATCATCAGATCTAGATGATGCCGCACCCCCCATGGCTGACGTCAGCTTGATGCGGAGGGCGAAAGAACCGGCGGTGGAATCGATGATGGTCCATAAGCGACCTGAACCGCGGCGGGAAGGTCAGCCGGGGCAGCAATTCGCGCTGCTCGACCGCGAGACAGAGCGCGCGTCGATCGACCAGGTCCTGGCGACGGTGCGCAGCGGCTTCAGCGGCACGCTAGTGCTGCGCGGCGGTCCCGGGGTCGGGAAGACGACGCTGCTGCGATACGCGGTGACCGCGGCGCCGGACATGCGGGTTTCCAGCATCGCGGGTGTCGAATCGGAGATCCGCATGGAATACGGTGGCCTGCATCAGCTGCTGCTGCCTTTCCTGCCGCTGCCTGACGAGCTGCCGCCGCCGCAGCAGCGCGCGCTGCGGGTCGCGTTCGGTCAGGAAGCGGGGCCGCCGCCGGAGCGGTTCCTGGTGGGGCTGGCGGCGCTGACGCTGCTTTCCCTGGCGGCCCAAGATCAGCCACTGCTGTGCGTCGTCGATGACATCCACTGGCTCGATCCCGAATCGAAGCAAGTGCTCGCCTTCGTCGCCCGCCGTCTGTACGCCGACCGCGTCGGCTTTATCGGGGCCAATAACGAGATCATCCCAGCGCCAGAGGCCGAGGGACTGCCGGCGATCTCGGTAGAC
>DATHQE010000420.1:0-4357 GCA_035483035.1 Streptosporangiaceae bacterium
CAGCCCGCTGATCCGCTCGGCCCGCACCGGGTTCCGCTTGTGCGGCATGGCCGACGAGCCTTTCTGCCCGGCCCCGAACGGCTCGGCCAGCTCCGACACCTCGGTCCGCTGGCCGTGCCGCACCTCGATCGCGATCGCGTCGCAGACAGTCGCGATGAGCGCCAGGACACTGACCCACTCGGCGATGCCGTCCCTGAGCACGACCTGGGTGGCGACGTCCGCCGGGCGCAGGCCGAGCTCGGTCAGGACCTCGGCCTCGATCGCCGGGTCGATGTTAGAATACGTGCCGACCGGCCCCGACAGCTTGCCGACCGCGACTGACTGCCGGGCCCGCAGCAGGCGGTCGCGGCAGCGGTGGACGGCGAACGCGAAATCCGCGACCCGGTGGCCCCAGATGTCGGGCTCGGCGTGGATGCCGTGCGTCCGGCCCACCCGCAGCGTCGACCGATGCGCGAGCGCATGATCACGCAGCACCTGGAGCAGCCGATCGCACCGGGCTGTGAGCAGGTCCGTCGACTCAGCCAGCTGCAGCGCCAGGGCCGTGTCCAGCAGGTCCGAGGAGGTCATGCCGTAGTGAACGTAGGCGGCTGCCTCGCGGGGCGTGGTGTTGTTGGCCCATGCTGACAGGAACGCGATCACGTCGTGCCCGGTGACGGCCTCCAGGGCGGCGACCGCCTCCGGCGTGGGCGGCGGGGCGGCAGCCACCGGGCCAACGGCGTCCAGCGGCACGGTGCCAGCCTTCGCGTGGGCTGCCAGCACGAGCGTCTCCACCTGGCACCACAGCTCGTACTTGTGCGCCTCGCTCCAGACGTGGCCCATCTCAGGCAGCGTGTAGCGGTCGATCACTGTTCTATCCTGCCGCATCCGGCCTGGCTGGCCCGCCGCCGGCTGGCCGGCCACGCGAGCCGGGCAGCGCCGTCAGGCCCGGGTAGCGGCCAGGTGCGCCGGATCGGCGATGTCGGAGCGGTACCAGCCGCCGCGCAGCCTGATCAGGCCCGCCGCCTGGTAGGCGCTGGCTCTGGCCGCGGCGATGTCCCGGCCGCTGCCGACGATGTTCAGCACCCGGCCGCCGCTGGTGACGAGGTGGCCAGCACTGTCAGTCGCCGTCCCGGCTTGCAGAACATAACTGCCGGGAACGTGGTCGGCCGCGTCAATGCCGTCGATCCGGTCGCCGTGCAGTGGGCTGGCCGGATACCCCTCAGCGGCGATCACTACCGTGACGGCGGCACCTGGCAGCCAGTCGAGCGCTGGTGCCGAGCTCAGGTCGCCCTGTGCGCAGGCCTCGAGGAGGCCGCCGAGCGGTGTGCCAAGCCGGTCCAGTACAACCTGCGCCTCGGGGTCGCCGAACCTGGCATTGAACTCGATCACCCGCACGCCGCGCGACGTCAGGGCCAGCCCGGCGTACAGCAGGCCGCTGTACGGGTGCCCGAGCAGCCGAAGCTGCTCGAGGGCTGGCATGACGACCGTGGCCAGGGTTTCCTCGGCCAGGGCGGGGGGCGCCCAAGAGAGCGGGGCGTAGGCGCCCATGCCCCCGGTATTCGGGCCGATATCGCCGTCCTGCGCCCGCTTATAGTCCTGCGCGGGCAGCAGCGGCACGGCTGTCTCGCCGTCGGCGAGCGCGAACACCGACACCTCGGGACCGTCGAGGAACTCCTCGATCACAACCGTGCCGCAGGCCTCGGCGTGGCGCATGGCCGCACCGCGGTCGGTGCTGACGACGACACCCTTCCCCGCCGCGAGCCCGTCAGCCTTCACCACGTACGGCGGGCCGAATCGGTCCAGCGCCGCCGCCACCTCGGACTCGCTGCGGCAGGTCGCCGCCGCAGCTGTCGGCACACCGGCGGCGCTCATCACCTGCTTCGCGAACGACTTGGAGCCCTCGATTGCAGCCGCGCCCTGGTCGGGGCCGAAGCAGTCGATTCCCGCCGCCCGGAGCGCGTCGGCGACGCCCGCGACGAGGGGGGCCTCCGGGCCGATGACCACGAGGTCCGCCGCGAGCCGCGCGGCTAGCGCGGTCACCGCAGCCGGGTCTGTCGCCACCACGTCGTGCAGGGTGGCGATGGCGCCGATGCCGGGGTTGCCAGGAGCTGCGTGGAGGTCGGTGACGGCGCTGTCACGGGCCAGGCCACGAGCCAGCGCGTGCTCGCGGCCGCCCGACCCGATCAGTAGGACTCGCACGGCGCAGAGCCTACCGGCTGCGTCATGGCTGGTACCGGCCGCCGCGGGTGGCTGAACGCGGGCACCCGCGCGCCGCAGGCCAGACAGGGCAAGCCCAATGCAGAGGGCGGCCGCTGGCACTTCAGCGAACGCGGCCATCAGCAGCGACGCTAGCGCGCCCGAACCTGGCGGAGCGGTGGTGACGTCGAACCAGGCGTCGACGAGCAGCAGAGCCGCGGTGGCCGTCGATGCCAGGCAGTACCTAGGGTCGCGGCGGTAGATCAGCACACCGGTGCCGATCAGGCCGGCTGCCTCCATCGCGTCCAGGCCGACCCAGGCGGCAGCCCAGTGATAGGCGGTCGAGCTGGCGGGCAGGCTGGTCGCCAGGTAGATCATCCAGGGCAGCAAGCCAAGACCCACGCTAGCCAGGCCAAGGGCGATGCACGCTGACCAGGTCGGCCGACGACTCGGGCGGCACATCAGGGCGCGCGGTCGCCGGTCGATCAGTGGCTCGCCGGCCGGCGACATGAGCCTTAGCCCCATCGTCGGCTCCTGGGCACCTTGTACTGGAGGCAGCGGCCGCCGGACCGGACGGCAACCCGGTCGAACCGGCCATCGGCGACGGCCAGCCAGGCCCAGGCGGTGATCTCGATCACCG
Organism: Streptosporangiaceae bacterium; assembly: GCA_035483035.1. Taxonomy (GTDB): domain Bacteria; phylum Actinomycetota; class Actinomycetes; order Streptosporangiales; family Streptosporangiaceae; genus JAJYUU01. The sequence continues at coordinate 2,816 of DATHQE010000420.1, forward strand.
CGGCGGTCTCAGCGCGGCGCCTGCCGGGCCTGCTGCTGAACTCCACCGCAATGTCGGCTCCGGCGCTAGGCAGACGGCCCCAGGCGAGCGCGCGCTGCCTACCGGCGAGCGACGCCACGCGAATGCCGCGTACAAGCTGCGGCGCGATCGGCGTCGAGCTCACCACATCCAGCAGAATGCCGCCCTCGTATAGCTCCAGCGCCGGACGTGCCGAGCGCGCGCCTGCCAGCCGGACCGCCCAGGGTAGGCCCGGCAGCGAGCTGCGCGCAGCGGGGCCTTCGGGGCTGGCTAGTCCGTGATCCAGCGACGTGGACGGCATGACGTCGCGCTCCTTCCGTGCCGGGTTTGCAGGCACGGCACAAGCCTTCCGGCCGGAGCGATCATGGTCAGTAGCGCGCAAGTCCGAATCGATGGTGGTGCCAGCTACACCCCGGATGCGGGTCTGTAGTGCATGGCGACTACTTCGTCATGGCACATACGGTTGTCTCCATGTCATCGATGGCCGCCGGCCGGCGCTCCCGTGGCGCCCTGGCGGCGCCGGCGCGATGGCTCGCCGCGACGGGAAGGAACACGACCTTCGTCGTCGCCGGCGTTCCCGTACAGCTCGCGGCGCTGGTGGCACTGGCATTGCCGTGGATCTTCCCGCAGTTTGTGGCTGTCAGCCTGTGGCAGGTAGCGGTGGCCCTCGTCGCGTCGGCCTGCCTGGTACTCGCTGTCCGGGTCCCGCTGACCTTTGCGCAGCGGCACCGGTGCTGGTCGCTGCTGGGCATCGACATCCCGCGGACCTCCCGCCCGTCGACAGGCGCGCTGCCGCGCCGACTTGCGGCCTCGCTCCGCTCGGAGTCGACGTGGCGGCAGCTCGGCTATCACCTGGTTGCGGGACCCGCGCTGGCGCTCGGCGGCCTGCTCACCCTGGCGGCCTGGGCCGTAGGCGGCTGCCTTGTCGTTGCCTTCGCGTTTCCGTACATCTTCCCGCCGCTGAGCCAAGCCGGGTCGGTCTCGCCGAAGCTCAAGGTGATCCTCACGGCGGCCGGCGCGCTCGTTCTGCTGACAGCGCCCGCGATGGCGGCGATCGTGACCGGCCTCGACGCCAGGGTGGCGCGGGCCTTGCTTGGCCCGAGCCGATCGGTCGACCTTGAACGACGCGTCGAAAGCCTGTCGGAAAGTCGGGCCGGCGTGGTCGATGCAGCTGATGCGGAGCGACGGCGGATCGAGCGCGACCTGCATGACGGGGCGCAGCAGCGGCTGGTGTCGCTGGCGATGAACCTCGGGATGGCCAGGGAGAACCTGACCGACCTGCCGGAGCAGGCCAGGCAGGTTATCGCCGAGGCCCATGACGAGGCTAAGGAAGCACTGGCGGAGCTTCGCGCCCTGGTCCGGGGCCTGCATCCCGCGGTGCTCGACGATCGGGGTCTCGATGCCGCGTTGTCCGGGATCGCCGCCCGCGCACCGCTGCCGGTCAAACTTGCAGTGGACATGCCTGAGCGTGCCTCCCCGACCGTCGAGGCTGTTGCGTACTTCGTGGCCTCTGAATGCCTGGCG
>DATHQE010000421.1:0-7922 GCA_035483035.1 Streptosporangiaceae bacterium
GCACCCGAAGCGGGTCGGGTTCTTCACCGACACCAGCGTGTGCATCGGCTGCAAGGCGTGCGAGGTTGCGTGCAAGGAGTGGAACGGCCTGCCCAACACCGATCCCGGTGTGCTCTCGCTGACTGGCATGTCGTACGACAACACCGCCGAACTCGGGGCGAACAGCTGGCGGCACGTGGCGTTCATCGAGCAGACTGTGCCGACTCAGGATGTGATCCGGGAGATCGCGGACGGTGACGGCCAGGCGACCCGCTGGCTGATGGCCTCGGACGTGTGTAAGCACTGTACGCACGCGGCGTGCCTGGACGTCTGCCCGACCGGCGCGCTCGTGCGGACCGAGTTCGGCACCGTGGTCGTGCAGCCGGATGTCTGCAACGGTTGCGCCTATTGCGTGTCCGCCTGCCCGTTCGGTGTCATCGACCGGCGCGAGGACGACGGCCGGGCGTGGAAGTGCACGATGTGCTACGACCGCCTGCGGGGCGGGCTCGAGCCCGCCTGCGCCACGGCATGCCCGACCGACTCCATCCAGTTCGGGCCGCTGGACGAGCTGCGGGAGATCGCGCAAACCCGGCTGGAGGTACTGCACGCTGACGGGCAGACGCAAGCACGGCTCTACGGGGAAGACCCCGAGGACGGGATCGGCGGCGCGGGCGCATTCTTCCTGTTGCTCGACGAGCCGGAGGTCTACGGGCTGCCGCCTGCTCCGGTCGTGACGACGAAAGACCTGCCGTCGATGTGGCGGTGGGCCGGTGCCGGCGCCGCTGTCCTGGCGGCCGGCGTCGCCGTGGCGTTCGCGGGCAAGCGCTCATGGTCGGGGTCACAGTGACCAGGGAAGAGCTGCAAGTCCCGCCTGCCGACTTCCAGTCGTACTATGGCCGGCCGATCCTGAAGGTCAGCCGGTGGAAGGAACCGCACCTGCCGGCTTACCTCTTCCTCGGCGAGCTATCCGGCGCCCTGGCGATGGTTGGTGCTGTCGCGCACGCGACGGGGCGCCGGTCCCTGGCGCGGACCGCGAGGCTCGCGGCGGCGGGCAGCGCGTACGCCGGCGGCGCGTTCCTGACCATCGAGCTCGGCCGGCCGGAGCGGTTCCTGCACATGCTGCGCGTAGCCAAGCCGACGTCGCCGATGAGCATGGGCTCGTGGATCCTGTCGGCGCACTCTGGCCTGGTGTCGGCGGCCGCGGCCAGCGAGATGAGTGGCCGGCTCGCCGCGCTCGGCAGCGCCGCCGGCGCCGCGTCGGCGGTGACTGGTCCGCTGCTCGCCGCCTACCCGGCTGTGCTGCTGGCCGACACGGCGGTACCCGCGTGGCACGCCGCGCATCGCGAGCTGCCGTTGCTGTTCGTCGGCGGCGCGATGACGGCGGCCGGTGCGGCCGGACTGGCGGCCAGCGCCGTGAGCCGGGACCGATCGGACTTCGACGCCGCTTACCGGCTGGCGATGATCGGATCGGCCGTGGAGAGCCTGGGCGGCTACGGGCTGGAGACCATGACGGGCGTGTCCGGCGAGCCCTACCGGACCGGGCCAGGCGGCCAGATGCTTTCCGTGGCCCGGTACCTGACGATGAGCGGGGGAGTGGCGGCCCTCGCGGCCCGGCGCAGCCGGACGGCGGCCGCGGTGTCCGCGGCGCTGCTCACCGGCGGCGGCCTAGCGGCCAAGTTCGCTGTGCTGCGGGCGGGCAAGGCGTCGGCCGCTGACCCCAAGTACGTGATCGCCAGCCAGCTCCGACAGTGAAGCGTTCACTTGACCATGTGGCAGGCGTGTCGCATACTCAGGTTCATGCTTAACTATGCGCCGGACCTGGACAGGGTGTTCCAGGCGCTGGCCGATCCTGGCAGGCGGCTCATGGTCGAGCGGCTCAGCCGCGGCCCGGCGTCGGTCAGCGAGCTAGGCAGGCCGCTGGACATCTCGCTGGCCGCCGTCCTCCAGCACGTGCAGGTACTGGAGGCGTGCGGGCTCATCCGGTCTCGCAAGCTCGGCCGTACCCGCACATGCAGCATCAACCCGGCTGCGCTCCGCTCGGCGGAGAGCTGGTTCACCGATCGGCGCGCGATGGTCGAACGCCGCCTTGACCGCCTTGGCGAGTACCTCGCGGAGACCGGCGACAAACCTGCTCCTGGCTGAGACGCAGGGCCTGGCGAAGCAGCAGGTGACCCGCAGGAGCAGCAGTGACCGAAGCGACGTTAGGGTCGGGTCTGAGCCGCAGCCGTCAGCCCGCGTGTTGGTAGGCGAGGTCGGATGCGGTCAGGCCCTCCAGAGCCATGCCGTACGGGACTCCTTCGATGATGCGGCGGCGCAGGCTCTGGTTCAGCGTCTGCTTCTGCAGCTTCCGGTACAGCTCGGGCTTTGCCGCCAGCTTCGCGGCGACTTCCAGGCCGCGGGTGAGCGCCCGATCGTGGGCCACAACCTCGTTCACCACGCCCCACTGCATTGCGGTCGCGGCATCGATGGTCTCGCCGGTCCACAGCAGCCACTTGGCTCGGGCCAGGCCGGCGACCTCTTCCCACACGACCTGCAGCCCGTCCCCTCCGGTGATAGCGAACCCGGGGTGGGCGATGTCACCGTAGACGGCACGGTCGGAGGCGAGGTGCACGTCGGTAAGGAGCAGGTACTCCGAGTGAACGGTGGCCGGGCCATTCGCCACCCCGACGACCGGCATCGGAAGCTCGAGGAGCCGCTGGAGCACCTTCAGGCCCTCGACCCGGATCTTCTCCCAGTGCGCGGGCTTGAAGATCTCGCCGAGGCTGTCGCCGTCGATCTGGTCCATGAAGGCATCCCCGGTGCCAGTAAGCACCATCGCACGGTTGTCACCGTCGAGCGAGATGTCTTCCAGAGCCTGGGGGAGGTCCTCGTGGGTCTGCTCCGTGAAGACGATCGGGCCTCCGTTGGTCTGGAACCGCACTGTCAGGACCCCGTTGTCATCGCGGCTCATTGCGAGGTTCCTGTACGCGCCGAAGTAGCTCGGGTTGCTCATGGATGCTCCAGATCGCGGGTGTTCTGGGGTGGAGCGCCGGGCCAGCCGGGCCGGCCGTCCGGACTTCCGGAACGTCGGATGACGTCGAGCACGTGGGTGGCGCTGTGGTGGCGCTCGCCGAGGAGCCGTGGCGGCGCTCAGTGAATTCCCCCCCCGCGGCACTAGTTAGATTGCCTGCTCGGTTACCTGCTAAACACGCATGGTGTCGGTGCCAGCCGCAGCGAGTATTCGACAGCTAACATCAAGTTCATCTTGCCGGCTGCCCTGGTCTGGCCCCTCGACCAGCCCTGATGCCCGCAGTACGCTCAGGCCACTTGACACCCGGGAGGAGGCCATGTCACTGGCAGGCGGCGGACCATTCGAGAACGACGATTCCAGGCAGCGGTTCGCGAGACTTGCGGCGGAAGCCGAGGCCGGGCGCGCAGCGCGCATGGCACGTGCGGCGGGCGCATCCTCGTCGGCTGGTCGGCTGGGAGCTGTCATTCGCCGGTGGCGGGAGCAGAGGCGGCTGCGGCGCGCCGACTCGCTGGAACGCAAGATCACCGCGCGGGAGAACCTGCGGGACTTTAAGCAATCCACTGGCGACGAGCCTGGCCAGTGGATGGGCCCGAGTTTCTAGCTGGTCGGCTGGCTGTTGGCGTCGTCGTCATGGCTGGAGCGTTCGTGGTCATGATCGGGCGCTACTTCGCGATGATCTGCTCCGCGCTTCGCGCACTGGCAATTGCGGCGTCGGCCGTCTGCTCAGCGACAACCGGACTTGAGCTGCTGGCTCTAAGACGTTGCTTGTGAAAACCCGCACAAGGCGTCTCCGCGGAAACGTCGTGGACGCGGCAGACGGCTCCAGGACAAGTCAGGCGACGATCACACGCAACGCAGTAGACGAAGATCGAGAAGCTCAGGGTGGGCGCCGACGGCCACCTGGCGACCGTCGGCGACACCACTGATGAACCTGCGCCTAGCTGCCCAGGATTTTGGCCTTGGCGGCGGTGAACTCGTCGTCGGTCAGCGCGCCCTGCTGGTGCAGCGCGGTGAGCTGGCTGAGCTGGTCCATGACCGAGGGGCCCGGACCAGCCTGGGGTGCTGGGGCCTGCTGGGATTGCTGGGCCTGCTGCGCCTCGACGTCGCTGAGCCGCTGATCCTGGTCCGCCTGGGCATTGGCTTGCGCTTCAGCGCGACGTCCCATCGACCGCCCGGCGGCGAACGTGCCGCCTATCGCCGCGGCTCGCATGATCGGTCGCCGCCGCACGACCATTCCTCGCCGGCCGATCATCGCGCTACCTCCTGTCGACGTGCCACGTCACAGATCCGAACCGGTCGGCAGTTCCAGGCCGAGCGCGATCATGATTTCCGGGGCGGCGGAGACCACCCTGGTCATGCCCGTCTGCGGTGCCACCGCAGTCAGCACGCCGAGAATCTCGCGCGGCGTGGCCCCGGCATCGAGTGCTCCCTGGACCTGGAAGAGGTAGGACGCCGGCGGGGCATCGAGCGCCACCAGCGCGGCTATCTTCACCAGCGCGAATGTCTTGGGCTCCAGGCTGCTGTCAGCCCGCAGCTGCTCCCGCATCTCGATAGCCTCACCGAGAATGCCCGACTCGCCCATCGCGAGCGCCAGCAGCGCATCGCTGGTCGCCTTGTCGACAGTCGTAGGACTGCTCACCTGCGCCTCCAGATTGTCGTGGTCTACGTCTGACAATGCGGGTCAGGAGGCGCCACGTCATCACCCGCCTGGAGTGAATCCATCCGGCGCGGCCCGTGCGATTGTGTTGTCTTGATGACGGGCGGCCGTGCCCGCATGCCGATCGGGGGACACGCGTGCTCAACGGAATTCTCAACATCATCTGGCTCGTGCTCGAAGGGCTCTGGATGGCACTCGCCTACGTGCTGGCCGGTATCATCTGCTTTGTTCTTATTATTACGATCCCTTTCGGGATCGCGTCGTTCCGCATCGCGGGTTATGTACTGTGGCCGTTCGGCCGGACCGTCGAACGCCGGCCTGATTCGGGCGCGGCATCGCTGATCGGCAATGTCCTGTGGGTCATCCTGTTCGGCTGGTGGCTCGCGCTCGGACATCTGATCGCGGGGGTGGCGCTCTGCCTGACGATCATCGGCATCCCGCTCGGCATCGCCAGCTTCAAGATCATCCCGATCACGCTGGTGCCGCTGGGCACTCAGATCGTGCCAGCCAGCCGCGCTTACAGTGGCCGCGCCTACTAGCGGACGATAATTGCCGGACCGGCGCGCTCGATCAGGTGACCGATCACCGGCGCGCCAGGGATCTCGCCGGCGAGCAGCAGCCCGCCGGAGGTCTGCGCGTCGGCGAGTAGCAGCAACAACTCCTCGCTGACAGTGCCGAAGTCGGCGTGCGGTGCGACCCAGTCCAGGTTGCGGCGGCTCCCGCCGGGCACGTAACCCGCCCGCAATGCGTCGAGCGCGCCCTCGATCAGCGGAACCGCGGCGCTGTCGAGCACGGCGGTGACGCCGCTTGCCCTGGCCAGCTTGAACAGGTGACCGAGCAGGCCGAAGCCGGTTACATCGGTCGCACAGGTGATCCCGGCCGCCAGCGCCTGCTTGCTGGTGCCGGCGTTCAGCGTGCTCATCACCTCGATGGCGGCGGGGAAGACCTCGCCAGTGGCCTTGTGGCGGGAGTTCAGCACGCCGCTGCCGATCGGCTTGGTCAGCGACAGCGCCACGCTCGGCCGGCCTGCGTCGATGCGCAGCAGCGCCGCCGGGTCGGCGAGCCCGGTGACGGCCATGCCGTATTTCGGCTCCGGGTCGTCGATGCTGTGCCCGCCCGCGACGTGGCATCCGGCCGAGGCAGCCATGTCTAGCCCGCCGCGCAGGACCTCGGCAGCGAGGTCGGCGCTGAGCACCTCGCGCGGCCAGCCGAGCAGGTTGAGCGCGACCACCGGGTCGCCGCCGACGGCGTACACATCGGACAGCGCATTGGCCGCTGCGATCTGCCCGAAGGTGTAGGCGTCGTCGACGACAGGGGTGAAGAAGTCGGCCGTCGCGACGATCGCCCGGTCCGGTGCGATCTGGACCACGGCCGCGTCGTCACCATGTTCCACGCCGATGAGCAGGTCGGCCGGCCGCCGCGCCGGAATCAGCCGGGCGACCGCGTCCTCGAGCTCGCCCGGCGGAATCTTGCACGCGCAACCGCCGCCATGTGCGTACTGGGTCAGCCGTACCTGCGCCTGAGTCGTCACAGCCGAACACTATGCAACCGGGTCGCGGCCAGCTAGGCGGGTGTGGTGCGAAGGCCGAACTGGCGCAAAAGTACTGATCCATTTTTAAGTGTCGTCGGCCGCATAATTCCGCGTTACTGTGATCTTGTGTACGACCGAATCATCAGCGTCCCCACCTTGCCCTCCCGTGTGGTGGGCGAATACCTGATGAAGACTGAGAACGTCGTCCTCAGTGTCCGGATGCATCCGGTGGCGATCATCCGGCCGGTGAGCGTGATTCTGCTCAGCCTGATCGGTGCAGGCCTCGTGAGCTGGGTGGCCACGCCCGCTGTCGGCCTGCTCGTGGTGGTGGTCTGGATCCTGTGGGGCGCGGTGTTCCTGCGGCAGGCCTGGAACCTCATCACCTGGTGGCGGAGGTACTTCGTCCTCACCGAGAACCGCCTGATGCTGATCACCAACCTGTTAATTGTGGACGTCGGGATGATGCCGCTCGCCAAGGTGACTGACATGCGGTTTCACCAGAGCACCTTCGGCCGCGTGTTCGCATACGGCGAGTTCATCGTCGAGTCCGCTGGGCAGGACCAGGCACTAAGCCGAGTTCAGCCGGTGCCATATCCGGCGGAGATGTACCAGGAGATACTCCGCCTGATTTTCCCGTCGAAGCCCGGGCCTCCGGCGCCGCTTCCGGGTCCGGAGGGTCCTCAGGGTCCTCGTGGTCCTGAGGGTCCTCCTGGTCCTTCGGGTGGTCCTCCTGGTCCGCCGGGTCCTCGGGGTCCTCGCGGTCCTTCGGGTGGTCCTCCTGGTCCGCCTGGTCCGTCGGGTCCTTCGGGTGGTCCTCCTGGTCCGCCGGGTCCGCCGGGTCCTCCCGGTCCTCAGGGTCCGCCGGGTCCTCCTGGTGGTGCTGATCCGTCGGGTCCTGCTGGTCCTTTGCGACCGTCCTGGCCTGACGCGCCTGCGGTGGGGCCGTCGGGCGGCCCGCAGGACGATCCGGGGTTCTGAAGAAATCCTCGCGTTCCGGCGCACTGTGCTGAATTGTGTAAAGCCGGTACCGGTAACTGCGACCGCTAGTACCGGGTGACGACGATGGAGGTGGCGCCGTGACGAGCGAGATCGCGGAGCAGCGGGGAGCGTTGCAGGCGGCATGGGCTGGCCAGACGGTGTGCGACGCGCTGGCTGCCACAGCCGAGCGCTTCGGCGACCTGCCTGCCTACTCCGACCGGGACGGCGCGGACCCATGGCAGACGATCACCTGGGCGCAGACGCGAGAGCGGGCGCTCGCCCTGGCCGCTGGTTTCGCTGAGCTTGGCCTGCAGCCTGGCGACAAGGTCGCGCTCATGCTGCCGAACAGGCTCGAGCACGTACTCGCCGATTTTGGCGTGCTGCACGCCGGCGGCGTGCCGGTTACCTTCTACGCGACCCTCGCGCCGGATCAGATCGCGTTCATGGCGGCCAACTGCGACGCGAAAGTCGCCGTCATTGACGGCGCCAATGAGCTTGCCCGCTGGCGGCAGGTGCTGTCTGAGCTGCCGTCGCTGCGCCGGGTCATCGTCCGGGACGCGACCGCCTGCCCGGCGGAGGCGCCGTTCATGAGCTGGCGCGACTTCGCCACGCTGGGGGCACAGGTGAGGGCGAACGACCCCGTTCCGGTCCTGGACAGGATCGCAGCGATCACGCCGGACGATCCCGTCACGTTGCTGTACACCTCCGGCACCACCGGCAACCCCAAGGGTGTGATCATCACCCACGCCAACGCACTGTACGAGGTG
>DATHQE010000422.1:0-7800 GCA_035483035.1 Streptosporangiaceae bacterium
GAGGACGGACAGGTCTCGTCGTACCGGACCGGGTCCCACAGCATCGGCGAGGCCTGGACCGATTCCAGCGTGATGTCCGGCTGCCGCAGGTGCGCATAGGGATTGCGGGCCCCGTTCCGCCGGTCCTTGACCGCGACCAGCGCGCCAATGTGCGTCGGCGCGCCGCTGCGCCGGATGTAGGACCGGATGTGCGGCGCGAAATACCCGCCCGCGCCAGCCAGCAGCGGCATGGAGAACGGCGGCATGATCGACAGGGCCCACATGGCGTTGGACTCGGACTGCTTCTCGAACGCGACCGCGAGCACCCGCCGGTGCAGCCCGGCCTGCACGAGGCTCGCCGCGACGACACCGGTGGCGCCGCCGACCGAGCCGGCCGTGTGCACCCGCAGCAGCGGCTTGCCGACGGCGCCGAGCGCGTCCGCCAGGTACAGCTCAGGCATCATCATGCCCTCGAACAGGTCCGGCGCCTTGCCGACGACGACGGCGTCGATGTCGGTCAGCTCGACTCCCGCATCGGCGAGCGCGCGGTCGACGGCCTCCCGGCATAGGCCAGCGATGGACACATCGGGTCGTTTGCTGCGGTGGTGAGTCTGGCCGGTGCCGAGCACGGCCGCGCGCTGCGTCACCGACCCACTCCTATCCCCGAACTGCCGGTCATCGCGCCTCCAGCACGCAGACGAGGTTTTGCTGTAGCGCCGGGCCGCTGGTCGCATGCCCGAGAGCACGCGCGGCGGTGCCGGACATGATCTGCCGGGCGGCGTGGCCGATCCGCGCCAGCCCGGCCGCGAACATCGGATTGCCGGCCAGCGCCCCGCCGGACGGGCTGATCCGCGCCGACTCAGACAGGCCGAGCGCTGAGCGGAGCACGATCTCCTGGTGCGTGAACGGCGCGTGCAGCTCGGCCACCTCGACGCCCGCGGCGCCAGCGGCGGCGCCAGCAGAAGCGGCCGACGGCGACACGGTCAGGTCCCGTGCCCCGAGCGAGCCGGAATCGATCCGGTGCTCGAAGCCCGTGATCCAGGCCGGCCGCGCGCAGAGGCCGCGGGCCCGGTCGGCGGCCGCGATGATGACGACGGCCGCTCCGTCGGTGATCGGCGCGCAGTCATGGGCCCGCAGCGGGTCGGCGACGAACGGCGCGGCGAGCAGGTCGTCCACGTCGGCCGGGCCGGCCAGCTGGGCTCTGGCGTTGGATACCGCCGCGGCCCTGGAGCGGGCGGCGACCTCCGCCATAGCCCGTTCCGTCCATAGTCCGTTGTCCAGTCCGAGCCGAGCCTGCAGCGCGGCCACGCTCACCGAGTCTGGCCACAGCGGCGCTACGACGTACGGATCGAGCTGGAGGGCGAGCACCCGGCGCAGGTCGCCGGCTGACGACTTGCCGAACCCGTAGGCCAGCGCGACGTCCGCCTCGCCGGTCAGCACCTTGACCCACGCCTCGTACAGCGCGAACGCGCCGTCCATCTCGACGTGGGACTCCATCACCGGCGGGAACGCGCCGATCGCGTCCACCGCCGACACGAACGAGAAGGCCCGCCCGGCCAGGTAGTCCGACGAGCCCGAGCACCAGAATCCGACGTCTTCCTTGGTCAGCCCGGTCTGGTCGAAGACCTCGCGGAAGATCGGCACGAGCATCTCGACGCCGTTGGTCGTGCCGTCGGTGCGGCGGACATTCGGTGCCTCGGCGAAGCCGATGACGGCGACATCCCTCACCGGCAGTGCCCCTTACAGATGGTGAGCATAGGAGTCATACGGCGCATCGGGGTCCCCGGTCGGCTCGAAGTGGTCGATGTTCTCTGACGTCGTCCCCCACGTCTCGCGCGGCCTCCACACCGCGCGCACGCGCATGCCCATCCGCACCTCCGCCGGTTCGCAGCCGAGTATCAGGTGCTGGAAGGCGATGTCGGCGCCGTCCAGCAGCACCTGCGCGGCCACATAAGGGGAGGGCACGCGCTGGCCCTGGAATGGCACGTTCACCACGCAGAACGTCGTGACCGTGCCGACGTCGGGCAGCTCGACGTCGGTCGTGGTCGGCACGCCGTCGACTGGGCACGCGCCGCGCGGCGGCACGTACACCTTGCCGCACGCGGGACAGCGCTGGCCGATGATCTTGCCCTCTTGCAGACCGCGCAGGTACCGGCTCTCCTCGGCTGAGGCAGTGTGCTGGTAGTGCAGGCGTACCGGTGTGATGATCATGCCGGGGTCGGCGCCGGTTCCGTGGACCGGAACGGGGTCGCTCTCCGCCAGCCCCGCCCGATCGCTCGGGGCGCCCTCGCCAGCAGGCTCGAAGCACACGATGTCGGTGATATGCCCGGCCGGCTGGTCCGCCCAGCGGGGCCGGACGCGCATGCCGGAGCGCATGTGTGCCGCCGCGCCCGCGTCCACGGCGTGCAGCAGGCCGCTGTCGGCCCCGTCGAGCCGGATCAGGGCCCAGGCGAACGGGTGTCCGAGTGGCTGGCCCTCGCGCGGCTCCGGCTGCCAGGACCAGGTGAGCACCGTCCCGCCCGGTCCGACCTCGACGAGCTCCGCCGGTGGCGCGAACGTGACCGGGTCGTACTCGGCCGGCGGCACGTGCACGCGGCCGTCGGCGCTGCGCGAGCCGAGGATCTGGCGCTGCGCCAGCCCCGCCATGAACTGCGTCAGCACCGGCCCGAGCGACCGGGTGTAGTCGAAGCTGATCTCCAGCGGTGCGCTAAGCGGCGCAACAGGCGGCGTAGTCACGGATCAGAGTGAAACACGTTCTAGGTAGCGATGCCAAGAGCACCCCGCCAAACGGCAAGGCCCTCTCCACAAACGGCATGGTTGTGGCAACGCTGCCCATACAGCGTCGTGGTTGTGGCAGCGACGACGTCGGCGGCCGCACGGAGATCGGGCTAATGACCCTTGAAGTCCGGTTTGCGCTTTTCGGCGAACGCCCGCGGGCCTTCCTTGGCGTCGTCGCTTGCGAACACGGCCATGCCAAGCTTCGCCTCGAGGGCGAACGCGTCGTTCTCGGCCATGCCCTCGGATTCGCGGATGGTGCGCAGGATCGCCTGAACCGCGAGCGGGCCGTTGGCCGCGATCAGCTCGGCGATCTCGAGCGCCTTGGCCAGCGCCTGGCCGTCGTCGACGACGTGCCCGATCAGCCCGGCCGCCAGCGCCTCATCGGCGGTGATGTGGCGGCCGGTGAGTAGCAGGTCCGCGGCCAGGGTGTACGGGATCTGGCGGACTAGCCGGACCGCGGACCCGCCCAGCGGGAACAGGCCCCAGCGTGCTTCCGAGACACCGAACTTCGCGCTGCGCCCGGCCACCCGGATGTCGGTCGCCTGGAGGATCTCGGTGCCGCCTGCGATCGCCGGACCCTCGACCGCGGCGATCAGCGGCTTCGTCAGCCGCCTGCCTTTCAGCAACGGCTCGATGACCGACGGGTCGAAGGCACCGGAGCGGAACGAGTCGCCGGGGTGAGCGGCCGTCATCGCCTTGAGGTCGGCGCCAGCGCAGAATGCGCCGCCGGCGCCGGTCAGGATGCAGGTCCGGACGCGCGGATCGGTATCCACCTGGTCCCAGGCCTGCGCCATGATCGCCATCATCGGCCCGGACAGCGCGTTGCGCGCGCGCGGCCGGTTCATCGTGACGATCAGGACGTGCCCGCGCAGCTCGACCAGGGCGTGCGGCTGCTCCTCGCCGGCGGGACTCGCGGTCATGGCAGACGGCCTCCCCAGGCTACGCGAAAGGGTTGCCCCGAACGATAACACGTTCTAGTTTCATACCCATGGCGCTGAATATCGCTGACCTATTCGAGCATGCTGCCGACGCGGTTCCCGAGCGCCTGGCCATCGCCTGCGGCGATGCGGAGATCCACTACCGCGAGCTTGAGGCCCGGAGCAACCAGCTCGCCCACTACCTGGCTCACGCTGGCGTAGGACCTGCGGATCACGTGGGGATCTACGGCCGGAACTCGATCGAGCTGATCGAGGCCATCCTTGCCTGCTACAAGCTGCGGGCCATTCCCGTCAACGTCAACTACCGGTACGTGGAAACCGAGCTTCGTTACCTGTTCACCGAGGCCGAACTGGTCGCGCTGGTGCACGACCGGCAGTTCGCCGACAAGGTGTCGGCGCTGCTGCCCGACTATCCGGGTATCCGGGCCGCGCTGGCCATCGAGGACGGCAGCGGGGCGAGCCTCGGCACGAGCGCCGACTTCGCGACCGCCATCGCCGGCCAGTCGCCCGACCGCGACTTCGCCGAGCGCAGCCCGGACGACATCTACATGCTCTACACCGGCGGCACGACCGGCTACCCGAAGGGCGTCCTCTGGCGGCACGAGGATGTCTGGCGCACGCTCGGCGGGGGTATCGACTTCACGACCGGCGAGCGCTTGCCTGATGAGTGGGAGCAAATCCGTCGCGGTACGGCCGGACCCGCGGGCCTGGTCCGGCTGACGACCGCACCGCTCATTCACGGCAGCGCGCAGTGGGGCACGCTGCCCGGCTTGTTCGGGGGGGACACGGTCGTTTTCGTGCCGCAGTTCGACGCGCACGCGGTCTGGCGTGCCGTCCAGCGGCACCGGGCCAATGTGCTCATGATCACCGGCGACGCGATGGCCAGGCCGCTGATCGAGGCGTACCAGCAGGAGGCCTACGACGTGTCGTCGCTGCTGGCGATCTCCAGCAACGCGGCGCTGTTCTCACCGAGCGTCAAAGAGCAGTACCTGACGCTGCTGCCGAACGTCGTCATCACGGACGCGATCGGCGCGTCCGAGACGGGCTTCACCGGGCTCGGCTACGTGTCGGCGGGCAACAAGAAGGCCGAAGGCCCCACGGTGACCAGGGGGCCGTCCACCATCGTGATCGACGAGAATGACATGCCAGTCGGCCCCGGCGGGATCGGCCGGATCGCCCGCGGCGGGCACATTCCGCTCGGCTACTACAAGGACCCGGTCAAGACCGCGGCCCTGTTCGCCGAGGTCGACGGCGTACGCTACGCCGTGCCAGGGGACTACGCCAGGGTTGAGGAGGACGGCACGATCACGCTGCTCGGCCGCGGCAATACCTGTGTCAACACCGGCGGCGAGAAGGTGTACCCGGAAGAGGTCGAGGGCGCACTGAAGTCGTTCGGCAGTGTCTTCGACGCCCTGGTGATCGGGGTCCCTGACGAGCGACTGGGCCAGCGGGTCGCTGCGCTGGTGCAGCCGCGTGACGGCCACGCGATCGACCTGGCGGCGCTGGAGGCACATCTGCGGACACAGATCGCGGGCTACAAGGTGCCGCGATCGGTATGGCTGGTCGAGCAGATCGGCAGGACGCCGGCGGGCAAGGCCGACTACCGCTGGGCGCGCCGATATGCCGAGGATCAGCTCGCCGCCGATCAGGACCGGGGCGCCGGGGCGCCGGCCCAGGCGGCTGCTCCGGCCGGCTGAGGAGGCCGCACATGCGCACCCCGCTCTGCGATCAGCTGGGCATCGAGCACCCGATCGTCGGGTTCACCCCGTCAGAGCACGTCGCCGCTGCCATCAGCCGGGCCGGCGGGCTCGGCGTGCTCGGCTGCGTGCGGTTCAACGATGCGGCCGAGCTCGACAAGGTGCTGGACTGGATGGACGCCAGCACCGATGGTCGTCCCTATGGCATCGACGTGGTCATGCCGGCCAGGATCCCGGCCGAGGGCGCGGCGATTGACCTCAACCAGCTCATCCCGGCCGGCCACCGCGAGTTCGTCGACCAGACCCTCGTGACGCTCGGCGTGCCGCCACTACCCGAGGATGCGCGCGCGGCCGACGGCGTGCTGGGCTGGCTGCACTCGGTTGCGCGCGCCCAGGTCGAGGTGGCCCTCGCGCATCCGGCCCGGCTGATAGCCAACGCGCTCGGCTCGCCGCCGCCGGACATCATCGCCAGCGCCCACGACCGGGGCATGCTCGTCGCGGCGCTGGCCGGCAAGGCCGCACACGCGACGTCGCACGTGGCAGCAGGCGTCGACATCGTGGTCGCCCAGGGTTACGAGGCGGGCGGGCACACCGGCGAGATCGCCAGCATGGTGCTGGTCCCCGAGGTGGTGGACGCCGTCGGCCCGCTAGTCCCGGTGCTGGCGGCCGGCGGCATCGGCAGCGGCAGGCAGATCGCCGCCGCGCTCGCGCTCGGCGCCGCTGGCGTCTGGATGGGCTCGGCCTGGCTGATCACGTCGGAATACGCCAGTCTGTCGCCTCTGCCGGGCCTGCGGGAAGCGCTGCTGAAGGCGACCTCGTCCGACACAGTCCGGTCGAGGATCTACTCCGGCAAGCCGGCCCGGCTGCTGAAGAACAGCTGGACCGACGCGTGGCTGGCGCCGGACGCGCCCGACCCGCTCCCGATGCCGCTGCAGAATCTGCTGGTGAGCGAGGCGCACCAGCGGCTGATGCGATCGGGCAACCCCGATGTCATTCCTATGCCGGTCGGCCAGATCGTCGGCCGGATGAACGAAGTCAGGCCAGTGGCCGACGTGATCGCCTCGCTCGTGGCCGAGCTGGACGAGGCCGTCACCAGGCTTGAAGGCTTGCGCTAGTCGCCGGTGACGCCGTCCGTCAGCTCGCGCAGCAGGTCGGCGTGGCCGTTGTGGCGCGCGTATTCCTCGATCATGTGCAGGTAGATCCAGCGCAGGTCCATGGGTGCGCCGGTCTGAGGACCGGGGAAGGTATCGTCCAGCGCGCGGCCGGCTGCCGCCTCATCGGCTGCGGCGCATTCGGCCGCGAAGGCCGCGTAATCCTGCTCGGCCCGAGCAGCGTCGATCAGGTCGAAGTCACCGTCGGGATACTCGTCGTCGTAGTACAGCGCACCAAGATCCGCCCGGCCGGCGAACCGGCGCCGGAACCAGGAGCGCTCGACCTCAGCCATGTGCCGGACCAGCCCGAGCAGCGAGAGCGTGGAAGACTGGATGGGCCGCAGGGCAAGCTGCTCTCCCGTCAGGCCTGTGCACTTCCACAGCAGCGTGGCGCGGTGGTAGTCCAGCCAGCCTTGCAGGGCTGGTCGCTCGCTGGCGAGGTTCGGCGGCTCGGGACGACTTACTTCGGGAGCGGTCCAGGTCATCCGGCGATCCTCTCGTGCTCGGGGGATCGATGCAAACGAGTATCAGGCCGACGACGGGCGATCCCTTTTCGGCAGCTTGCTGACGACCGCGTCGTAGGACGCGTCGATGGCCTCCTGGAGCTCATCGGCCGGGATTGCGCCGCCGATCTGGAGCGAGTTCCAGCCAGAGCGGCCGATGTACGGCATGACCGCGGCGTCCTCCGGGTAGCGGGCCAGCCACTCGTCCGCGACCTCGCGGGTGGCACCGCACTTGAGCCCGACGCCGCCGCCCTCACCCGAGCCGAGAAACGCGAAGATCTTCGTGCCTACCTTCGCCGCCACGTCGCCGTCCCACGGCTCGTCCCGCCAGGCGCCTGGTTTGGTCAGGCAGTAGGCGAGCAGCTCATCCCAGGTCACTTCCGCCTCCTCGATCCGGCTAGGACTGGGCCGGCTGTGGGGGGCCGATCTGGGCCGGGCTCAGGCCGTGGCAGGTGCGGCAGCCGTTGACCGGGTACACCAGAACGTTGCGGATCCACCGGCCCTGCAGACCGATCTTCCGGAAGATGCCGACCCACTGCGGCTCGTGGCGACCGTCGACGAGAATCGCGCCGATCTTGTCGTGCCGCACGTAGGTCTCGAATTTGGCGATGGACTGCGGTGTGGCTTTCGCAAGGCTTTGCACCTGCTTGGGCAGGTCGCTGCGGTTGGTGATGGCCTGGTTGATGTATCCGCCGGCGAGCCGCGTGTAGAAGTTCGTGTCCGCTTGCCAGAGCATGCCGGCGTTACCGATGGT
>DATHQE010000423.1:0-5337 GCA_035483035.1 Streptosporangiaceae bacterium
TAGCCTTCTTGTTTGAGAAAACTTACTAGCGAAATTATATATTCCATGGGAACGTGGTTGGCACCAGCGACACAGGGCCAACGAGTTCGCGCCCTGCCCGGACAGCAGAAACCCCGGTCCAGGGCAACAGCCTGGGCCGGGGTATGCCTGCGTCGGGCTAACCGCTAGGCGAGCCGCTCGATGATCGTCGCGTTCGCCTGCCCACCGCCTTCGCACATGGTCTGCAGCCCGTACCGGCCACCGGTGCGCTCCAGCTCGTGCAGCATCTTGGTCATCAAGATCGCGCCGGTCGCACCGAGCGGGTGGCCGAGGGCGATCGCGCCGCCGTTGGGGTTGGTCCTGCTCAGCGATGCGCCGGTGTCCCGTGACCAGGCAATCAGCACCGGCGCGAACGCCTCGTTCACCTCGAACACGTCAATGTCGTCCACGGACAGGTGACCCTTGGCCAGGGCCTGCTCCGTGGCGGGGATCGGGCCAGTCAGCATGTAGACCGGGTCAGAGCCGGTGACGGCCAGGGTGTGGATCCGCGCCCGCGGGGTGAAGCCGTGGCGGCGGACGGCGTTGGGCGAGGCAATCAGCAGGGCCGCGGAACCGTCGGAGATCTGGGATGCGGTCGCGGCGGTCAATTCCCAGCCCGGCCGCAGCGGCTTGAGCTCGGCCATCTTCGCCAGCGTCGAGTCACGTCGCGGCCCCTCATCGGTGGTGAGTCCGCCGACCGGGGTGATCTCACGATCGAACCTGCCCTCGTCGATCGCCCTGATCGCTCGCGTGTGGCTCTCCAGCGAGAACTCCTCCAGCTCGGCTCGCTTGATGCCCCACTTTTCGCACATGAGCTGAGCACCCCGGAACTGGGAAATCTCCTGGTCGCCGTATCTGTCCCGCCAGCCCTGGCCAAACGGGAGGGCGAGCCCCTCCTTATGCGGCAGGGCCACTGTGCTGCCCATCGGCACCATGCTCATGCTCTCGACGCCGGCCGCGATCACGAGGTCCTGGGTCCCGGACAGCACGCCCTGCGCAGCGAAATGGACAGCCTGCTGAGACGACCCGCACTGCCGGTCGATGGTCACACCGGGCACGCTCTCCGGCAGCCCAGCCGAGAGCCAGGCGTTCCTGGCGATGTCAATGGCCTGCGGGCCCACCTGCGAAACGCAGCCCATGATGATGTCTTCGACCGCGGACGGATCGACGCCCGTCCGCGCGATCAGCTCGCGTAGTACATGCGCCGCGAGGTCTACCGGGTGGACCGCAGAAAGGCCACCGTTCCGCTTACCAATGGGGCTTCGAACGGCCCCGACGATGTATGCCTCAGACACGACCCGACCTCCATGACCCCTGCGGCGCCACCGCCTGCCTGCACGCGCCGACGGGAGGGCGCGGAGGCTGACTTTTGCCGTCACATTGAGGCTACCCCGCAGTTTGGCAACCGTCATACCCCTGCAGTCGTGCTTTCCTCTGACGATTACCGCCCGCCGTCTGTAGTCGGACGGCTACGATCCGTGAGTGGGCGGTTCGCGAGAGTCGCGCACGGCAAATCGCTCCGCAGTCATGAACTGACATTGGTCACGATCGCGCCTAACGCGCCTGACGGGGGTCACCGCCGCTCATGTCGAGAATCAGCGACGACGTCGCCGGCCTGGTCAGCATCGGTCAGCTGGCGAAGGCAGCCGGCGTCAGCAGCCGCACTATCCGCTACTACGAGCAACTGGGTATCTTGCCCGAGCCGAGGCGCTCGCCCGGCGGCACGCGGAAGTACCCGGTCGAGTACGGCAACTACATCGCGGCGGCGCTCGCGCTCAAAGACCTCGGCTTCCGTCTCGAGGAGGTCAAGCCGCTCGCGCGGCTGGCGGCGGGCCGGTCGGTCAGCCAGGGCCAGCGCGACGCGGCGGCCCGGCTCGTGGAAGACAAGATCGAGGCGCTCGCTCGTCAGGTGACGGTACTGCGGCGGCTGCACGCCTCGGTTCGCGCTCCGGACGGCCTGCCCGTGTCCGCGGTACTCGGCACCGCCGTGCTCGACCCCACGGCACACAACACCGCCGAATACGGGGCCGCCTGAAGACGCCAACGGCCTTCCCGCCAGCGCCATAGGGCGCGAGGGTGGATTTGCTGCCCAATGAAGGGCAGCAAATCCACTTTGACGCCCAATGGACGGACGCCGGGCGTGCCTACCTCGCCGATCGTCGTCCTATGCTGGAGGCCAAAGCTGGAGGTGCCATGAGCCAGGGCGTCATTGTGCTCGTGGTGATCGCGCTCATCATCACCTACATCGTCGCGAGGACCCGCCGACGGATGGGATTCCTGGTCACGCCCAGGACCTGGCTCGTCGTGATGGGCGCCGTTATCCTCGGCGTGCTCGCGCTGTGGGCAGCGCACACGCACTGACCGGACGCCGGCCGCGTAGGCCTACAGGACGCCGGGACCGAGATCGCTCTTGACCGGCATCTCGAACCAGACTGCCTTGCCGTCATTGGTCGGCCGCGATCCCCACCGCGTCGCCAGCTGATCGACCAGGTACAGTCCGCGACCACCCTCGTCGCTCTCGCCTGCGCTCCTGATCCTGGGCAGCCGCAGGTCGGAGTCGAAGACCTCGACCCAGATGGCCTCGTGCCCGCGCCGCAGCCGCAGCGTGAAGTCCTTGCCCGGCGGCCCGCCGAAGCCCTCGTCGAACGGCGAGAGCTCCCAGTCCCCGAGGATCCCGAGCGGGCCAGATCCGGCGCCTTCCATGACGAGCTCGTGCCGAGGCGTCGCGGGCACGGCCGCGTGCAGCACGACGTTGGTGACGACCTCGGAGACGAGCAGGCAGGCCAGGTCCGCCTGCTCGGTGTCCATGCCCCAGCTCAGGAACGTCTCGTTCGCGAGCTTCCGCGCCTCCGAGACCCGGATCGGCTCGGCCGGGAACTGGCCTTCCCAGGACGCGAGGTCGACTTCCGATGTCCTGACGACGACGACGGCCATGTCGTCGTCGATCTCCCCCGGCACGGCGTGCTCGGCCGCCTCGGCAACCTGCTCCACCGTCCCGTCGGCGGCCGTCCGGACCGCGCGCCGCAGCATCTGCTGAACCTCGGCGTCGGTGTAGTGGCCCTTGCCGTTGGCCCGCTGGCGCCGGTCGACCAGGCCGTCGGTGTAGAAGATCAGCGTCGAACCGGGCGCGAGGTAGCGCATCTCCTCGCGGTAGGTCGGCAGTCCGCGCACGCCCTTGCCGCGGACCCCGAGCAGCACGCCACGGTCCCTGATCTCCAGCTGGCTCACGTCGTGGCCGCGCACGATGAGCGGCGGCATGTGGCCAGCGTTGGCGAACGACAGGGTGCGCGACCAGGCGTCGTAGACCAGGTAGGTGCAGCTCACGGTCGGCGGATCTGCCTCGGCGAAGCCGTGTGTCTCGGCCGCCGGCGGGTCCAGGGAGCGGACCCAGTCGTCGAGCTTCCGCAGGATCTCGGCCGGTGACTTGTCGTCCTGGGCGAACGCGCGCAGCGCAGCCCGCAGCTGACCCATGACCGCGGCTGCCCGCGCGCCCCGGCCCTCGACGTCGCCGATCACGATGCCGACCCGGCCGGCTGACAGCGGAATGATGTCGTACCAGTCGCCGCCCACCTGCGTCTGGATGCCCTGGCCGTGAGTCTCCAGCGGCTTGGCCGGCACGTACTTGTACGCGACTTCCAGCCCGTCGACGAATGGCGGGTCCTTGGGCAGCAAGCTGGTCTGGAAGGCGAGCGCGGTGCGGCGCTCCTCCTCGAACAGCAGCGAGTTGTCGATGGCGATGGCGACCCGGCTGGCGATCGCGCTCAGGAAGTCGTGGTCATCGGCGCCGTAGTGGCGTTCCTCGCGCTCGGTCAGGTAGGAGAGCGCCAGGCTCATCACCCCGAGCAGCTGCCCGCGCGCAATCAGCGGGGCGGCCATCACCGAGGTCAGCCTGATGTCGTTGCACGCCTGCAGGCTCTCCGGCGAGGGCGCCGGATACGGCTGCTCGGCCAGGTCGGCCACGACGATGGTGTCCTGCTGAGACATGGCCAGGTCGCAGAAATGGCCCTTGGGGTACGTGATCGGCTCGCCGACGAGCGCCCAGGTACCAGGCTCGGGCATCCAGCCGCGCGAGTGCAGCTGCGCGCGCCGGATCAGCACGTCACCATGCAGCAGGTCGATGAAGCAGTGGTCGGCGAACTGCGGGACCAGCGTCTCGGCCACCTGTCGCAAGGTCACGTCGAGCTCAAGAGAACTCGCCAGGCGCTCACCGATCCGCTCCAGCAGGCCGATCCGGTCGCTCGCTCGCTGGCCACCGCGCCGAGTCGCTTCCCTGGCCATGATGACGATGCCGGTAATCTCGCCGCCGCCGTTGCGCAGCGGAGCCGCGTGCGCTCGGACGAAGACCCTGGACCCGTCTATTCGCTGGCTGGCGAACGTGCCTTCCCATGGCCAGCCGCGCAGCACGTTGTCAGCCATGTGCTGGACGGTTGCGGCGTCTGACTGCTCGATGCCGAGGGAGAGCAGCGGCCGGCCAGCCAGGTTGGCGGAGTCGTCAGGAAAGCCGAACAGCGTGACCGCGAACGAGTTGGCGTACAGCAGCCGGCAGTCCCTGTCGATGACGACGACGCCGGTGGATACCTGGTCGAGCACATCGCTCGCGGTGAGCGGCGCCGGTGGAAGGTCAGCTGGCCGCGTCATGCCTGGCTCACCCGGCCGCCGTCACAGCCGACAGACAAAAACGTGCGCGGCGATCTCAGCGGACAGTTCCGCTCCGAGATCGCCGACCCTGTCCGCACCTGTCACCCGCACACCATTGTCGATGGCCGCAAGGTTTACCTCGCGTCCGGGTTGTATCCCAATGTTCTTGAGTCTAAGCATGAGGGCTGCATCGCTTTGAACCTGCTCGCTGATACGGCTGACGATAACCTGCTCACCCGCCGGGATGGCCAGATCGATCATCGCGATGTCCGGGTCCGCGGTCGCCGTGTCAGATCGCTTGGCGGCGTCGCCCGGTACGCCCAGCTCGGCCAGCCCCGGGATGACGTTTCCGTGCGGGCAGCGGACCGGATAGTCGAGCAGTTCGACCAGGCGCCGCTCCACATTGTCAGAAATGACATGCTCCCAGCGGCATGCCTCGATGTGCACGTCTTCCCACGGCATCCCGATGACGCTCACCAGCAGGCACTCGGCCAGCCTGTGCTTGCGCATGACCCGGACCGCCAGCATCCGGCCGGTCTCAGTCATGGCGAGCTGCCGGTCTCCCTCGACGCGCAGCAGGTCGTCGCGCTCCATCCGGGCGACAGTCTGGCTGACCGTGGGCCCGCTCTGCGAGAGCCGCTCGGCAATGCGGGCACGCAGCGGGACGATACCCTCTTCCTC
>DATHQE010000424.1:0-16555 GCA_035483035.1 Streptosporangiaceae bacterium
GGCACGCCGCGCCCGGACGTTCACCAGCCCGCATTCGGCCGGGTCGACGGTCGCGAGGGCCCTAGCGGCGTGCCAGCGCGCCGCGCCGGAGTCGGCGCGGAGGGCGTGAACTGTAGCGGTGATCGCGTCAGCAGACGCAGCAACGATGTCCATGTGGCCCGCCTCGGCCACACTTGCGGCCTCCGCGGCAACCTCCAGCGCCTCGTCCCAGCGCCCAGTGTCGATGTAAGCCCACCCCAGCACGGTCAGGCTCCCGCCGCTTGTCCCCAGCACGCCGGGAGCCCGAAGCCGCTCCATAGCGTCTTGGAGGAAGGTGATCGCCAGCTCGGACTCGTCCAAGAGCCAGGCGGTGGAAGCTACGCGCCACAATGAGGGCTCTTCAATAGGCGAGTCGACAATGTTACGGAGGTTCGGCAGGAGCTCGTCTCTGCGACCGATCGGGTCAGCGCTCGTGTGTATCCAGAGCGTCAGCGCATTGACATCAATGCCCAGGGAACGGCCGGGGGGCGGCGGACCCTGACGTTCCAGCAGGCAAAGGGCGCGGCTGACAGCCTGGCGGCTGGCAGGCGTCCCGGACTGGTAGGCGACAGTCGCTGCGCTTCCTAGCGTGTCCCACGCGAGGTCAGGCAGGTCTCGCGATGCTGCTTCGACGATTTCGATGAGCGCTGACAGCGCGGCGGTGCGCCGCCCTGACCAGGCCATTGCCCACGCGGCGTCGTGGCGGGCGGTCAGCCGCAGTTCGCGGTCCTCCGTGACCGCCAGCGCGCGCGTGGCGAGCTCCTGCACCCAGTCCCCCTCGCCAGTGGGAACGGCGGCCGAAGCGGCGGCCACCAGCCTCCGTGCCTGCTGTGCGCGGTCAGGGCTGAGTTCGGCCGCCCGTTCCATCGCGAGCGCGGCCGCGACCGCACCGCCACGGCGTTTCGCCTGCCCAGCCGTGACCTCCAGCAGCGAAGCCACGTACTCGTCCGGTTGCAGGGCCGCGGCGGCCAGGTGCCAGGCGCGCCGGTCAGGCTGGTCGTGCAGGCCATCGGCGAGCTCGCGGTGCGCTGCGGCACGGTGCGCGAACGGGGCGGAGTGGTAGATCGCAGAGCGGACCAGAGGATGGGAGAACTGCAGCCCTGTTCTGCTTACCTTCACCAGACCGAGCTGCTCGGCCGGCGTCAGCGCCCGCGCATCTGGCCCCGCGCCGTGGCTAGCGGCTACGCGCAGGTCAGTGTCATCGGCCACGGCGGCTAGCAGAAGCGCCGCTCGTGCATCCTCCGGCAAGGCATCGAACCGGGCGGTCATTACGGCGCTCAGCCGATCGGTCAGCGGCAGCGGCTCAGCGGCCCACCGCCTGCTGGCGGCGGGATCGTCCGCGATCACCTTGGCGAGCTCGATCAGCGCCATGGGATTCCCGGCAGCTTGGCCGAGCACCTGCACCCTTGCCCGCCCTTGGGGAGGGCAAGGCAGCCCGTCCAGCAGGAGGCCGGCGTCTGCCGCCGACAGTGGACCGAGTACCAACTCTGGGAAGCCCTGGTCAAAGCCGGTCGGCGGGGCCTGTCCGCGGGCGCCCACGAGCATTGCCACGCGCTCGGCGTCCAGGCGGCTGCCGACGAAGGCCAGCGCGTCCAGGGAGCTGCGGTCAAGCCAGTGGGCGTCATCGGCGACCACCATGACCGGGGACTGGTCGGAGAGATCCGACAGCAGCGTCAGGACGGCTACCCCAGTCAGCAGCGGGTCGGGCGCACTCGGACCCGCAGCCAGGCCCAGCGCCCCCATCAGGGCCTCGGCCTGCCGGTCGGGAAGTCCGGCGGCGCTCGACAGCACCGGCCGCAGCAGCTGATGCAGCCCAGCGAACGCCAGTCTGGACTCAGATTCCCGACCGGTGACGGAGAGCACTCGCATGCCCGCTGACCGTGCCCGTCCGGTGGCGTCCGCCAGCAGCGCGGTCTTGCCCATCCCCGCTTCACCGGTGACCAGCAGCACCTGACTGGCCAGCCGGGCCTGATCCACCAGTCCGTGCAGCCGATCCACCGCGGCTTCGCGGCCAACGATGCGGCCGGAATGCTGCGCAGGGAAGTCACCGGGGCCTGGCATCTGAGCCTGTCCTCTCGGGCAGTGCGTCTCGTCAACGCCGTGCCAGGCTAAACCGCGATCATCTCGCGGGCATGCCCGCAGCGCTCAAAATGCAGTGAAGCCACGAATACCAGGCCACACGCGATCATCTGACTACATGCCGACGGGTGAGCAGGGCGCTTCTCGACTTCAACCCATCGCTATCGGACCGGGGCGACCTCAGCACCAGCTAGTTCCGCGTAGACCAGGAACCCGAACGGATCCGACAGCTGGCTCTGCTCCATGAGCCGGATCAGAACCGTCTGCCGGAGCTCGGCGAGCTCCCTGTTGCCGGGATGGCGGAGTAGACCCGGAGTGACAATGTCCAGGGCGAGGGTCAGGTCGCCCTGCTCGGCGAGGGTGGCCGCGGCGGTGACGAAGGCGTCGGCCTTGCCTCCGGCTAGCAGATCGAGCGCGGCCGCCGTTTCTTCCGGGCTCCGCGGGTCAAGACCCTGTCCGTCCGGCTGCCAGTACCCGGTGCGCTGGTGGTAGAGCCGGGCGATGAAGTCGTCCCGGCTGGCCAGGTACGGCACGACCGCGGCAGGGTGATCCCGCAGCAATGCCGGCAGATAACCGAGGTCCAGGATGTGCGGCAGCGTCATGTTCTCGCCGATCCTGGCCAGCGCGAACTCGTGCAGCTCCGTGAGCGCCGGCTCCAGGCCCGCCAGCGCCTCAATGGTGAAGTTGTCGGTCAGCGTGGTGTGACCCTCGATGAGCTGCCGGGGTGCCAGCTCGCGGATGTAGCGCAGTGTGTCCAGCAGTCCCTCGGGCGAGCCCTCGGCGGTGAACGGGACGCCGAGGTAGGGCATCAGCGCATCCCCGGTGAACAGCAGCCCGGTAGCAGGCAGGTACACCATCAGCGCGTCTGGCGTCTCGCCGCCCCGGACCGGAATCAGCACGAACTCGGTGCCGCCGACGAGCACAGACGTCCGCTCGCTGATCAGCCGGTCTGGCTTCAGGTCGGAGGCCGGGGTGGCGGCGGCGCCGGTGAAGTTGCGGAACGGGAGGGTCCAGTGGCGCTGCCGCTCTGCCTCGGCGGGGAATCCCGCGGACGCGATGACCTGGGTATCCGGGCCGCGGACGGCCTCGCTCCCGCCGGTGTGGTCGAGGTGGGCGTGCGTGAAGATGACGTGACTGACCGGAGCCTGGTCCGACATGCCGAGATCGGCCATCGCGGCCCGCACGCGGTCCGGGCTGGTGCCGGCGTCGATCGCGACGATTCCCGCGCTGGTCTGGATGAACGCGAAGTCGCCAAAGTCATAGGACTGGGCGACGTGCACGTCCGGCGCAGGGCTGAGCGTGCCGGGCGCGGACACCCGCATGCCGTCCCGCGCGGTCACCGAGAAGCCCGTGAACATCGGCGGCTGGTCCGCCGCGGCCGGGCCGAGGCCCGACCGTTCCAGCGCCTCGGCCGCTTGCTGCTGCCGCCCGAGCACCCGGTAGGCACGGGCCAGGCCCTGGTAGGCGGCGCGGAGCAGCAAGACCGGGAACTGGTCGCGCACTGCGAGCACGAACTCCAGGTCGGCGATCACCTGGTCCGCCCGCCCGGTATCCGCGGCAGCATGCCCTGACTCGGACGGGCCTTCGCCCGGCAGCAGCCCGGCCAGGGCCAGGCCGCGGAAGTACTGAGGCAGGCCTAGGTCCATGGTCGCCGCCTTGTCCAGCCTGACTATGGCCGCGCCCACGTCGTCGCCGGCCCGGACCTGGAAGAAGCCAGCCAGGGCCTGTGCCGCGGCATTCTCGGGATTCCGCTCGGACAGGTCGCGGAAGTAGCGACTGCCCTCTGTGTCGGCCCGTGCCGCTACCAGCGCGGCGGCCAGGGTGACGAGTGTGTTCCGGTCTGCCCCTGGCCAGCTGGCTGCCTCCGTCAGCGATCCGACCAAGCGGTTGCGGGAAATTGGTTGAGTCACGGGATTTCCTTTCGTGGCGCTCGAACCTCAGCCGGGTTCAGGCCTTTGCCGACTGGGCCGAGAGCCACAGCGCGCCGGGGTTGATGCGGTGCGGGTAAATTGCCAGCATCTGCCGGTACAGTTCCTCCGCCGTGGACGTTTCCTGGTCGAGCCGGTCGAAGTCACGGATGTACTCGCGGGTTTCCTCGATGGTGCGCGGGTTGTCGTCGTTGCCGTAGCGCTTGTGTCCGGCGACCACGGCACGCGGGCCGAGTGCCTCGATGATGTCGAGTGCCGCGAGCCAGTCCTTGCGGCCTTGAGAGTCTGATTCCGCCAAGTACTGGTGCACGCCGTTGTACACCGAGTCGCCGGCGACAACCAGCCCTAGGTCCGGCACGTGCAGGGCCGTGGTGTCGTCGGTGTCGGTGTGTCCGACGTTGACGGCGACGAGTGCGTGGCCCTCAAGCTCGAAGGACGGGCCGTCCAGCGGATCGGCGACGGGGTTGTCCGCCGGGATCTGGCCGGGGAACCTGGTTAGCCAGAATGTCTCGAGTACCTCAGGCGAGGACCACTTGCGCATGCCCGCGATGACTGCTGGCGTTGCGACGGCCCGGACGCCGGGGAAGCGCTCGCGGACCGCGGCGAGCCCGAACCAGTGGTCACCGTGCCCGTGGGTGACGTACACCGTCGTCAGGTTCTTTCCCGTTGTCGCGACCCAGTCGGCGACAGCCATGCCCTGTTCGATCGTCATGAGAGGGTCGACGAGGACGGCGTCCTGCCGGCCGGAGATGAGGGTGGCCGATATAGGACTCCAGGTCGAGCGGCTCTGGCCTGGCGGGAAGTCCTTGGTTGCCGCCGCGATGATCGGGGCCACGTAGACCTGATAGGTCAGCGTTGTCTCATTTGTCATTGCATGCTCCTAGCCGATGGCTGCAGCCGACACCGCATCGGACGCCGCCTCGATGAGCTGGGCCACGTCACCGGGATGCGAGACCATCGCGACATGGCCAGCGGGGATCTCCACGGTCGTGGCCCCCATGCGACTGGCGAACATGCGCTCAGCGTCGGGCGGTAGTGCCTGGTCTGCGGTGGCGACCAGGTACCAGGACGGCAAGGTCTTCCAGGCGGGGACGCCCATCACCTCGGCGAAGGCAGAGTTGGCGAGGGGTTGCTGCACGGCGTACATCACCTTTGCCTGGGCGGGGTCGACGTCGGCGGCGAAGTGGCTGACGAAGTCGTCCTCGGATAGCCAGGCGAAGCCCCGCGTGTCGGTGGCCAGATGCGCCAGCGCCGGGGTGACCGGTCCCTGGGACAGGAGCGCGCCAAGTGACTCGCCCTGGTCAAGGCCGAACGCCGCGATGTAGACCAGGCCAGCGACCTTCGGAGCGTCCTGGCCGAGGGCGGTTATGACCTGACCGCCGTAGGAGTGTCCGGCGACGATCACCGGGGCGTCCTGGAACTCCAGCACCTGGCGCAGCCTGGCCACGTCATCGGCCAGCGAGGTCAGCGGGAACTGAGGTGCGATGACGTGGTAGCCGTCGGCCTGCAGCCTCCCAATGACGCCGTTCCAGCTGGAACCGTCGGCCCATGCGCCGTGGACAAGAACGATGTTCGGTCGAGCGTTCATCTCGGTGCTCCTTCGCAGTCGGGTCTTACTTCCATCCTGCGAAGGCGACACCCAGGTGCGGTATGCGTAACAGCACTGCACTTGGCGGCACCACGGTGCCGAGCCGGGCCGAGCGGTAGCGGGCAGAGCTGGCCACGCTGGCGCTACGGTGGCAGCATGTCAGCTGACCGACGGCCAGCTGCCCGGAGGTGCCCGCAAGCTCAGTGCCAAGCGCCTTGACTGACCGCGCTATCAGGAGTTGAGAAGATACGTGGATCGTCTGCCTGGATTCGCTCCCCTGCTTGGGGACGAAGCACCTCCGGACGCTAGCTGATGTGCGCAGCGCCCGCTAGGCCGGTCCGCTGGGGAGTCATGGGCACGGCGAACATCGCCAGGGGCCAGTTTCTGCCGGGACTGCGGCACGCAGGCGGCATGGCCGAGGCGGTCGCAAGCCGGGATGGCGGGGCCGCGGAGCGCTACGCGGCCGAGCACGGCATCGCTCGCGCGCTAGCCGGGTACCAGACCCTCATCGAGGATCCCGATGTCGACGCCCTGTACATCGCGCTGCCTAATTCTCTGCATGCTGAGTGGACTATCGCCGCACTGCAGGCCGGCAAGCCCGTGTTTTGCGAGAAGCCACTGACCGGGAGCCTGGCCGATACGCGACGCGTTCTGGATGTCGCCAGGCAAACAGGCACACTGCTGTGGGAAGCGTTCGTGTTCCCGTTCCATGAACAGATGGCGCGGGTGCGGGCAGCCCTGGCGAGCGGCGTTATCGGCGAACTCCGTGAGATCCATTCCGACTTCCACTTCACGATCGCCCGGCCAGACAACATCCGGCTGTCCCGCCATCTCGCAGGCGGCGCCCTGAACGACGTTGGCTGCTACCCGATCAGGCTGGCGTTCGAGCTGTTCGGTCGCGCGCACCTGAGCGCGTGGGGCAGCAGCGTTCACGGCGGCGATGGAGTAGACCTTGAGTCGATTGCCGTCCTCGGTTACGGCGAGGGCCGCAACCTCGTTCTGTCCTGCGGTATGAACCGCCGCTACGACACCTTCACCCGGCTCCTCGGCAGCGACGGCGAGATCCGGATGAGTAACCCGTTCCACCCGTCTGACGGCGACCGACTCGAGATCCTCGGCCGACAGAGCGAGTCCATCGCCCCCGCGCCGCCCGGCGAGCCGTCATTCAGTGCTGCTATCCGCCACATTCAGGCGGTACTCGCCGGCGCGGAGGAGCCGCGACAACTGGCCATCGACACATCGCTGCCCACCGCTCAGGCTCTCCACGACCTGCACGCTTACCTGGGCCTATAGAGAGCGCCAGGTCCAAGAGAAAGGACAACGCAGCTCTGGGCCTGGCGCTCAGCTTGACCTAACAGAATGGAGAACCTCAGAACAGCGAGGCGCTTTCCTGGATTTCCGTCAGGCCCTCTTGCAAAGAACGCGAAGGCAGGATGTGAACCTGATTCCACTGGCCGAGCCGGGAATCAACCAGGAAGTCATCCAGGCCTTCGGCGCGGTCGGTCTCTACGATCACCACGGTCATGTGCTCGCGGTTGACGAACGGCCCTGCCACGATGTTCACTCCGTGCTTCTGGGCAATGCTGGGTATCTGCGGGGCCAGGTCCAGCAACAGCCCTTTCGTCTTCGCGTTACTCGAAGGGCATATGTCCGGAGAGTGGCTGGCAAGAACGACGTAGTGCATGTAATCCCCCCTTGTGCTCGGCACTGAGACCCGCTCGGTGCTGCTAACCGTCTAGCTATCTGGCTACCTACCCATCGCGCGGGTGCTGGCTGACGTAGTTCGAGCGCGGTCGGCGCCGCGGGTTCTTACCCGCGGCGCCGACCGGCCTTTAAGGCTGGGCTGGACTAATTGACGACGACGCCGGCGGGTGTGGCGCCCGCGGGCAGCGATGTCGGTGAAGTGGCCAGCTCGGTCAGGCTGCCGCCGCTGACGGCGAACGCGCCGACCGCGCCGACCCTGCTCTCATCGACATACAGGAAGCGGCCATCGGGGCTCAGCCGGGCGTCGACGGCGCCGACCCCGCCGGTCTGACCGACCGGGGTGCTGCCCAGAAGCGTCAGCGTGCCGTTGGCGGCGATCTGGTACCGGGAGATATCGCCGGATCCGGTGTTCACGGTGAACAGGAACTGGCCGTCATGGGTGATCTCCACCCAGCACGGCGCGGTCTGGTCATCGGCGAACGGGGAGCTCGCGACCGGGGTCAGCGTGCCATTAGAGGAGTCGCTGTATGCGGAGATCGTTCCCGTGCCAGGGCCGACGTTGTGCGCGTTGGACACGAAAAGCTGGCTGGGGTTGGTCGGCCGGAACTCGCTGCCGAACGGGCCAAGGCCCTGGGCAGGGAACGGCGAGCTTGGGGCGGCGGTCAGTCGCCCGTTGAAGCCGACGGCGAAACTGTCGATCACCGAAGTGCCTACCTCGGTGCCGACCACCTTGGTGCCATCGCCGTTGAACAGCACGTCGGCGGGCGCGGCGCCCGCGGCCAGCGCGACCGTCGACCCAGGGATCGGACGGAGCTGGCCGAAGAAGCCGAGCCGGAAGCCGGTGTAGTTGCTGCCGCCGGTACCGGAATTGGCGACGTACACGAGGTTGCCGTGGACGGCGATGCTGTCTGGCAGCAGACCTCCGGACGAGACGACGCCACCGGGCACGAGGCTGATCGAGCCGTCGTGATGGATCCGTAGCACGGAGATCTGGCTGCTGCCCGCATCAACGGCAAGCAGGAAGCGGCCGTCCGGCGTGATCTGGATGGCGCCTTGCGAGGCGAGCCCGGCGCCGGTTCCAGCGCCACCAGCCGGGAACGGGGAGCCGACTTCAGCTGTCAGGGTGCCGTCGGCGTGCCGGTTGAACGCGGCGATCGTGTTGGCGCCGGCCGTGTTGTCGTTGACATAGACGTGCCCGACCACCGGTGAGGGGCGGGATGCTGCCGAGGCGGCCACGGGCAGGGCCACTGCTGCGGCCGCCGCCAGGCCAAGGGTCAGGGCACCCGCCCCGCCGCGTTTCAGAAGCCTTGTTGCCGGGGTGGCATCCTGGGAACGCAGTCTCGTCCGGTCCCGGTGATGTGCCGCGAAGTTCATCTGGCTGACCTTTCGTTTGGTGACGCCTGGAATGGCGGCGCGGGTGCCGCCAAGATGCCGTTCACCATTCGTTGGCGTCGGGAGCAGCCGGAGTCTTACTCCGTTCGGGTGAAACGATGACTGTTTTCCTGGCCGAAGCGCCGGGCTCGAGTGCTGGCCAGCGCACCAGACACCGGCCCGGTTATTGCGCGTCGTCGCAGACCGCGGCTAGCAGCCCCGCGAAGTCGTCTGCGCACGGCCCACACGCTCGAAAGTGCGCCGCGATGCCGGGGTACCGCTGCTCCGCCGGGGTTCCCGACGCGACTAGGTCGGCATAGACGTGCAGCATCCGCATGGCCTCCGCGCAGCCGACGTCGCGCGGATCAGTCCGCAAGAACCGGTCCAGCGCCGACCAGCCATTCATGGGCGCCTCGAAAGGTCATCGGTTAGATACCCGTTAGCAGCCAGCGCGGCCCGAAGCTTACGCCGGGCGTCGAACAACATCTTGTAGATCGCATTACGGCTAGAAGCTGACGATGCAACCAGCGTATCCAGCGGTGTGCCGTTAAGCACGATCGCGACGAACACCTCGCGCTGTCGCGGGGTGAGTTCGGTGTCCACCGCTCGGCGGAGCGCGGCGAGCAGATCTCGCCACTCGGCCTGGTGCGCCGGGTCGAAGCCGAACCGGTCAGGCAGCCGGTCCCACTCCTCCGCGCCCAGCGGCACGGCAGGGTGCCGCCAGAAGTGCCGCCCGATCTTGGCCGAGACCTCGAAGATAACGAATCTGTACGCCCACGTGGTGAACCGGCTCTCGCCCCGGAACTGCCCCAGCTTGGCGGTGATGGCCAGCAGGGCGTCGGCTGCGGCCTGGTGGGCAATGTCATCGAGTTCCGGGCCGCTGATCGCCAGCCGCGTCCCGCGCCGACCGGCCTCCCTACGCGCGATCCGCAGCAACTGCTCATGCAGCCGCGCCAGCGTGGCTTCCCGGCGTGGGCCCGTACCGCCCAGCGCCTGGAGCCACTCCGCTGACTCAGCATCAAACTCGGCGGGGTGGGCAAAGGCCTTCGGAACCGTGTGATCACCCCGCTCGGTGCTGCAATGTTCGTCACCTCCTATACGCGGCTGTAGAGCGGTCGGCTTGGTCTACGTGCCAGCAGCGGTAATCCTGCTCCCCCTCCCGGCCGCACAATCAAGCCGCCTCGGAGCCAAATCCGGAAGCGAAAGAATGGAAGTCGACGTTCAGCGGATCTTGGTCGGTGCTGCGAGGGCGAAGAATCCGGTGAGCAGTTGGGTGACGCGTTCAGGTTCGTCGTGATGCACCCAGTGCGACGCGTCCGGCAGGCGCTCGACGTGGTCGAGGTTGGGCACGTCATCGTGGTCGGGCTCGGCGAGCTCCGGGCCTAGGTAGCGGTCGTCTTCTCCCCAGATGACCAGTGTGGGCGCCTGGACTGGGCGAATCTGTGCCTCGGCGCGCTTCGGCGACTGCCGCACCGAGGACCGGTAATAGTTGATCATCCCGGATGCTGCACCCGGCTGTGACCAGGCCTCGACGTAGCGTTCCATGTCCTGCGGCGTGAAGGCACCCGGGCGCGCGTCCCGCAGGAAGTGCCGGAAGAACCGCCAGTGGTCCGCACGGACAACGCCTTCGGGCAGTTCCGGGAGGTCGAAGAAGAAGAAGTACCAGGACCTCTTCAGCTGGCCTGGATGGTGCAGCCCCTGCGATAGCTTCCGTGGGTGCGCTGCGTTGAGGATGGCCAGCCGGTCTACGAGTTCCGGGTACTTCATCGCGGTGGCCCAGGCGACGCTTCCGCCCCAGTCGTGACCAGCCAGCAGCGCGGACTCGGCACCGCGTTCATGGATCAGCCCGCGGACGTCAGCGGTCAGCTGGTCAGTATCGTAAGCGGCGACACCGTCCGGCTTCGACGACAGGTTGTAGCCGCGCATGTCGGGCGCGACGACCCGGAATCCCGCGTCCGCCAGCGGCTTGATCTGCTGCCGCCAGCCGTACCAGAACTCGGGGAAGCCGTGCAGCAGGACGATCAGCGGCCCGTCGCCTGCCTCCACGTAATGCAGCCGCTGATCGCCGATCTCGGCGTAACCTTCACGAAATTCGCGTGTTTCGTCCTCCATCGTCGCCCCCGTGGCTAGCTTGCCGTGCTCCTGAGCCCGTGCCCGCGGGCGGCCTGATTCAACCCGGCCGCGACGGGCGAGCCCGCCACTTCGCCACACACGCCGATCCTGGCTCGCATGATCGCGGTCCGCCACGGGCATACCAGCCGAAGGAGCCTGACGATACGTGGCCTGGATCAATCTGGTCTTCAGCGCGACCGCGAACCGTGCCAGCAACGAGCACCTCGCGGTGGTTGTCGCGACCCTAATCGCAGCCGGCTGCGGGATGCAGGCCGGCTGGCGGGACCGGTAGCCATGGGCAGGGCGATCGGATGGGTCGTCGTCGTAGGCCTCGTCCTCGTGCTCGGCACGCATCCTGGCGTCATGGCCGGGTTCGTCCACCACCTGCTGGCGATTTTGCGGGGCGCCGGAGACGAGCTTGCGTCGTTTGTGAGCAGGCTCTAACAGCCCGGGGCCATTCAGTTCATGGCAGAACGTCTATCGCTGGAGTGTTCGGAACGTGGAGATCTAACTGGGCCTAGCGATGTCAGCTCGGAAGCATCAGCCTTTTGGTGCTGACGCCGACTGGTTTACCGGTCCCGCTCAGGGAACTTGCCGAGCCGAGTCGCAGTCCCAGGGAGGTCTCAATGTCCCGCATGAAGAGAAACCACGAAGCCGGCGGCACACTGGCCCGCGCTCGCCAGGTGGCAGCCCAGGTGAAGCCTGCGGCGGCTCAGGTGAAGACGATTGCCAGCCACGCAGGAACGGCTGCGCGCCGACGCGTGTACAAAACGCGCGTCTGGGCGGCGCCGCAGGTCGACCGAACCGGGCAGGTTTTGCAAGACAGAGTCGCACCTAAAGTCTCGGCCGTGCTGTCCGCGGCTGCCCGGCGGCTCGAGCCCGCGAAGCCAAAGCACCGACCCTGGCGCAAGCTAGCCGTCGGCTCTGTGCTGACGACGGCCGCGAGCGCGATAGGCGCTGTTGTCCTCAGCCGCAGGAACGCGACGGCCCCCGCCCCGGACGAAGCGAACGCGGACAAGGTGACACCCACGGTGCAGACGCTTGACGGTCAGGCCAGGACCAGCACCGAAGCTGACGCTGACGGGCGCGTCAGTACGCCCTGAATGCGTGCAGCTTCACGCGCCGTGACTCGATCAGCGACTTCCGGCGATCGCATCGCTACTGGGCTGCTTACTAAGCAGCACAGCAGCCACTATCCATGGCGTTCCGCCGTATCTGACCTGGGCGTCATGCACGCGGCACAACAAAGTCTTGCACCGGCCCTGGACCTGAGTGATTTCCCAGGCCACCGCGCCGAGTTCCGTACATGGACTATGCCAGGTCGTCCTGGTCATCATGTCGGGGCAGATGATCCGCCGGCCGGCGCCGCACATGCCCGTGAACTCGCGACACCGGTCGCAGAAGCCCAGCTGCGCAGCGACCAGATCCCGGATCCGTAAACCACACGCAGGACAGCCGTCGACGAGGTACGGACGGGATGGCGCATCGCGCCGACGGCGAAGCAGCCCGGACCTGCTACCCACGGGCCTGCGCTGACCGGAGTCGTAGACGCCGCGGGCGGCTTCGTCTTGGCTGGACTGAGGACTGGGCGCACCGTTGGCCTTGCGGGACATCAGGTCCTGCCTCTCGTTCCTCCTGGCCGCCGCACGGCAGGCAAGCGTGCCGGGCGGTCAGAGCTGCGGGTCTGCGCATGGGGTCACTCACCGACATTGACTACATTCAGTGACTGCTTTGATACATCTTGTCATCGCGGGTCTCAGGGTGGCACGCGCAGATGGACCTGTCCAGCGATGCGGCTAGTCGCGGGCCACAACGAGTCGTATGAGCCCTATGTCCTCGCGGCAGCGCGCCGTGAAGTCATGGCTGTGGCAGCCACGTCGCTGTTTGGTCAGCAGATTCACACCCACGACGTAATCGACGCGTCGCTGCTGAAGCTGACCACGTCGGTGCGCCGGCGGCGTTATTAGGCTGGCGCGGCCTGCGGGCCGCGGATCAGCCGGCCGGGGAGTTCGCCGGTGTCGACGCCGCCCGCGTAGGTTTCCACTCCTCGCACGAACGTGTGCCGGTAGCCGTCTGCCCGTTGCAACAGCCGCCGGCCGCCGCCGGGGAGGTCGTGGTGCACCTCAGGGCGGCGCAGCCGCAGGCCCTCGAGGTCGATGACGTTGAGGTCCGCGCGGTAGCCGGACGCCAGCACACCGCGGTCGAACAGGCCGACGGCCGCCGCGGTGTCGCGGCTCTGCCGCTGGATCAGGAATTCCATCCCCACCGTGGCGCCGGCTCGGTCCCGCGTCCAGTGCTGGAGCAGCGTAGTCGGGAACGACCCGTCGCAGATCGAGCCGACGTGCGCGCCGCCGTCGGATAGCCCGGGCAGCGACCACGGGTCCTGGAGCATCTCGCGCACCGGCTCCAGGGTGCCGTCCTCGAAGTTCGCCGTCATCACATACAGCAGCCCGCGACCGCCATCGGCCAGCAGCAGATCGTAGGCGAGGTCCGCGGCGTCGCGGCCATCGCGCTCGGCGCGCGCCGCGACCGAGTCGCGCGGGTCCGGTTCGTACTGCGGCGGGTCAGTCAGCTCGTACATCAGCTGAAACTTGTTGATGAGCCGCCCGCCGATCAGCGCGGTCCGCTTGTCCGTGGTCTGCGCGGCCAGCACCGCAGCTTTGACCTCGGGCTGCGACAGTGTGACAGCCTGCTCCGCGAGCGGCAGGTGCGCCAGCTGCTGCCAGATCGGATTGGTCATGAACGGATGCAGAGTGAGCTCCAGGCCCATGACCAGACCGACGGCACGTGCTGCGACCTGCGCCCTGATCGGCAAGCCCGCGGCGTTCGCCTCCGCGATCCGCTTCAGCACTGTGCGGTAACCGGTCGGGTCGTAATGGGTCTGCAGCAGCGACACCGACAATGGCCGACCGGAGGCCCGCACCATCGAGGTCATGATCTCAACATCCACGTCGATGTCGAGGAAGTCAGTCACCAGCTGCATGACGCCGCGGCCGGTGCCGCCGACCGCCGCGGCGATCCTGACGAGCTCGTCGACACCAGCGTCGTAGGACGGCGTCAGCTCACCGTCCACGCTCTTGTGATTGAGCGTGCGAGAGGTAGAGAAGCCCAGTGCTCCCGCCTCGACCGCGCCGGCGGCCAGCGCAGCAATCCGCGAGATCTCCTCGTCCGTCGCCGCGGCGCCCGCCACCGCTCGCTCCCCCATCACATGCACGCGCAGCGCGGCGTGCGGCACCTGGGTGCCGATGTCGAGGTCGAACTGCCGGCCCGCCAGGACGTCCAGGTATTCCTCGTAAGACTCCCAGGTCCATGGCAGCCCCTCGTGCAGCGCCGTGCCCGGGATGTCCTCGATGCCTTCCATCAGGTCGATCAGCCGCTGATGGTGTGCCGGGACGACGGGCGCGAACCCGACACCGCAGTTGCCAGCGACTACGGAGGTGACGCCGTGCCATGCCGACGGCTGCAACCGCGAGTCCCAGGTGGCCTGCCCGTCGTAATGGGTGTGGATGTCGACGAAGCCCGGTGCGACCACCGCCCCGTCGGCATCAATCTCGCGGCTACCGCGGCCATCCACACGGCCGACCTCGGTGATCCGACCGCCGGATACGGCCACGTCCGCGGTGCGGCGCGGGGCGCCCGTCCCGTCGACCACGATGCCGCCTCGAATGACCAGATCGTGCTCGGCCATGGCTACGTCCTCTCATGCCCGCAGATCAGGGGGGAACGCCCACCTTGTACGTTAGCCGCTACCTTCGGCCTGGCGCACGAGCCGGACTTCGCCAGGTCGCCTCACGTTTCGGCTGCGCGCTGCGTCTTCTCCATGAGCAAGCACCTGGAGAGGAGACCGCCATGGAGATCAACAGCAGCGACCTGGGGATCTGGCATACCGTCGTGCCCACGTCGATGGGCGCGCTGACGCTGGTGCGCGACGCGCAGGCAATGCGGGGCCTCTACTACCCGCACCACTGGTACCTGCCGAAGCAGCCCGCCTTCGGACCGCGCTCTGACGACGGCTTCGTCGACGTTATCCGGCAACTCCGCGAGTACCTCGACGGGCAACGCCGCGACTTCGACTTGTCCTTGGACCCGGGTGGCGACACTGTGCAGCAGCGGGTGTGGACTCAGGTCCAGAAGATCGCCTACGGCGAGACCACCACATACGGCGACCTGGCCAGGCATCTCGGCGATGCCGTGACGCCGCAGCAGGTCGGGGCGGCGGTGGGCCGTAACCCGCTATGCATCCTGATCCCATGTCATCGAGTCGTCGGCCGCGGCGGTCAGCTCACCGGATACGCCGGCGGCATTGACCGCAAGCGACGGCTGCTCCAGCTCGAGCACGACCAAGGGACGAAGATGGCGGGAACGGCCAGGCTCGCCCTCCTCCCGCCTCCCGACACGGTAGTTCGCGCGGCTCACGACGCCGCGGGAACGACGGGACGAGAATTGGCCATCAGCTGACCTCACGAAAGCCGAAGGCAAGGCGTCTACCCAGCGTGACAGTCAAGCAGCCCTTCGAGGCAGTCGTCGCGGCCCACGGGCCAGCCGTTCTGCGCGTCTGCCGAGCCGTACTCGGGGCCGTCGACGCCGACGACGCCTGGTCGGACACGTTCCTGTCGGCCATGAAGGCCTATCCGGACCTCCCGGCCGACGCCAACGTCGAGGCGTGGCTGGTCACGATCGCGCACCGCAAGGCCATCGACGTGACACGCGCATCCGCCCGGCGCGCGATCCCAACCGACGATCTGCCCGAAACCGCCGCGAGACCAGATGCCGAACACGACCCCGATCTCGCCGACGCACTCGCGCGGTTGCCCGCGAAGCAACAACAAGCTGTCGCCTACCACTACCTGGCGGGCCTGCCCCACGCAGAAGTGGCCGCCATCCTCGGCGGCAGCACCGAAGCCGCCCGGCGCGCGGCCGCCGACGGCATCGCGACCCTGCGACGCAGCTACCCAGGCGCCGCCACCAGCAAGGAGAGACCAGATGAACACCGAGAGTGACCTGACCCGAGAGCTGGCGCGGGCCTACGACGCCGCACCGGAGCACATGCGTGCGCTCCACGCCCGGCTCGCCACCGCCGCGCATGCCGACGGCATCCTCGACGTCGCCTACCGCACTGTTGACAGCCCGGTCGGCTCGCTGCTGCTCGCCGCGACCGAGGCCGGACTGGTCCGTGTCGCATACGCCATCGAGAACCACGACGCGGTCCTCCAGACCCTGTCCGACCGCATAAGCCCCCGCGTCCTCAACGCGCCCGTCCGCCTCGATGCCGTTGCCCGCGAGCTGGATGAGTACTTCGGCGGCCAGCGGCACGGCTTCGACGTCCCCCTGGACTGGCGCCTGTCGGCGGGGTTCCGGAGCGCAGTGCTGCACCGCCTGCCGGAGATCGGCTACGGACACACCGCCAGCTACGCGGCGGTTGCCAGGCTGGCGGGCAACCCAGGGGCCGTCCGGGCCGTAGGGACGGCCTGTGCGACCAACCCGCTGCCCGTTGTCGTGCCTTGCCACCGCGTGGTGCGTTCCGATGGAGGCATGGGCGGCTACCTCGGCGGAACCGAAGCCAAGCGCACCCTGCTCACCCTGGAGGCCGCAGCATGACCGCCGCGCGCACCAAGACACGTCGGACGTCCGCGTCGGCCGTTCCCTTCAGCCCGTGGCGGGAACGGGTCGCCGCCGTGGACTGGACCACCGTCGGCGCCGACCTCGACAACTACGGATGCGCCCTGACCGGGCCCCTGCTCAGCCCGGCCGAAGC
>DATHQE010000425.1:0-9941 GCA_035483035.1 Streptosporangiaceae bacterium
GGTCGCGAAGCTCAGCCAGCGCGAGTTGTTGGCCTGCAGCGTGTGCCCGCCAAGCACCTCGCCGAGCAGGCCGGCGATCCGCTCGATCGAAGCCTCGTCAGACTGGCCCGGCGCCAGGTCCACCGCGGCCGCGGCCAGCTCGGCGAAGCCCGCCGCCTGCCAGACGGCCTCGTTCATCTCGACGATGAAGGTGCTGCCCGTGGCGTCGTAGGGGTAGCCGTGCACCTGCATGACGCCGTAGGGCGTGTGCTGGACATAGAACTTGAAGGCGTCGAAGACCAGGTCCGTGCCCAGCCACATGTATTTGCAGTTCCGAAAATCAAATTCGGGCCGGAACGTCGTCGCTCGACTGCTCCGCAGCCCTGAGTTCAGGCCGTCGGCGGCGACCACCAGGTCGTAGCTCGCTGCGAGCTGGTCTGGATCAGGCGCTGGCGTGCGGAACTGAACCGTCACGCCGAGGTCGGCGCAGCGCTGCTGGAGGATCTCGAGCAGCCGACGCCGTCCCATGGCCGCGAAGCCGTGCCCGCCGCTAGTGATGACCTCGCCGCGGTAGTGCACGTCGATGTCGTCCCAGCGGGCGAACTCGCGCTCCATCTGACGGTAGATGCCGGGGTCGGCGTTCTCGATACCGCCGAGGGTCTCGTCGGAGAACACCACGCCGAAGCCGAACGTGTCATCGGGCGCGTTGCGCTCCCACACCGTGACCTCGGCGCCGGGCAGCAGCTGGCGGACCAGCGCGGCGAAGTAGAGCCCGCCTGGTCCGCCACCTGCGACCGCGATGCGCACGCTGCCCCCTCGCCCGCTTGGATAGGCCGAGGTTATGCCGTACGTGCGACGACCGTCAAGAGAACGCGACGTAGGTCATGCGCGCCGCCGCCGCACCTGCCAGGTGCAGAGCAAGCCGAGCCCGGCGGCGAGGATCAGGTAGATCCCGGTCTCGATGAGCTGGAGCGGCCAGAACCGGCTGGCTGGCTGGTAGGTGACCTGCTGGCGCAGGTGCTGGCTGTCCAGCCAGTTGCCGCACTGCTGCGGCGTGGAGTTTCCTGTGCATGCCGTGCCCGCGGGCCCCGTGAAGGCCTTTCCGGCCGGAGTAATGGTCTTGTTCGACAGCATCCACGCTCCAGGCTGGCTGAAGTCGCCGACGACGGTCATCGTGTTATCCGTGCTGTTGGCGTTGCCCTGAGCGCTGATCATGATCTCGTTGGCGGTGTTGGCGTTGAACGGAGCGGTCGCCTGCACGGGCGGGAGGAGGTGGGGGCGCACGAAGTTTGGCACCAGGAACTGCACGCCGGCGAAGATCACCAGGGTGATAGCCATCGCCGGCAGCGTCCTGCGGATGAGTACTCCTGCGGTGACCCCGAGCGCGAAGGCGAACGCGGCGTAGCCGAGCGGCGCAACGCCCCGGGCCGCGAACACGACCGGGCTCATTCGCGTGCCACCGAACGATGGGCTGCCGCCGACGAGGTTCAGCGCACGGTCAATCGGGCCAGCCCACCAGGTGATCATGAGACTGAGCAGGCCGGCGGTCGCGACTGCGGCCAGCCCGATGAGGCCCAGCTTCACAGCGCTCCAGCGGGCCCGGGTGATGCTCTGGTTCCAGGCCAGCCGGTGGGTGCCTGCCTCGAACTCACGGGCAATGAGGGGCGCGCCCCAGAAGATACCCATGAGCGCGGGCGCCAGGTACAGGAGGATGATGCAGCCGAAGAACAGCGCGGCGTACGGCGTACCCCTGAGGTCCCTGACGAAATTGGTGGCCAGCGAGCTGCACGCGGAGTGGCAGGTGCTGAGACCAGCCTGGTCAAACCGGGTGCTGAGACCAATCCCGGTGGCGGCAAGTGCGATGGCGAGTACAGCAAGAACTGCGGCGGCTGTCACCGCCTGCCAGCGGAACTGGCGCCAGGTCAGCCACATCATCGCTGCTCCTCCATGATCTTGTGGCCAGTCTCGACGCTGGCGGTTGTGTTGCCCATGTAGGCGAGGACGAGGTCTTCGAGATCGAGCTGGCTGACGGACCACGTCGGGTCGAGGATCGGCTCGGTGCTACGAACCAGGATCGTGCTCTGCCGATCGGTGTGCCTGGCGCTGATCACCTGCTGGCCGGCGGGTAGCGCCGCGGGATCGCGCCGCGCGCCGCTGAGCAGGTAATGGGTGGCGAGCAACTCGTCGATGTCGCCGGTTACCTGGACTCGCGAGCTCATCAAGACGATGAGGTAGTCGGTGACCCGTTCCAGGTCGGCGACCAGGTGCGACGACATGACCACGCTGATCTCGTGCTCAGCGGTGGTCTCCATCAGCACCTGAAGGAACTCGCGCCGGGCGAGCGGGTCGAGGCTGGCGATCGGCTCGTCCAGGATCAGCAGCTCAGGGCGCTTGGCGATGGCCAGCGTCAGCGCGAGCTGCGCTCGCTGGCCGCCGGACAGCTTGCCGGCCTTCTGCTTCGGGTCAATCCCAAGCTGGCTCATCCGCTTGTGCGCGAGAGCGGCGTCCCAGCCGGGGTTCAT
The DNA here is from genome assembly GCA_035483035.1 of Streptosporangiaceae bacterium. Taxonomy (GTDB): domain Bacteria; phylum Actinomycetota; class Actinomycetes; order Streptosporangiales; family Streptosporangiaceae; genus JAJYUU01. The sequence goes on from DATHQE010000425.1 coordinate 2,502, forward strand.
GTGCGCGCCGAACCGCAGGTGGTCCTCGACCGTCAGCCCGGCATAGGTGGGAGTGTCCTGCGCGACGTAGCCAACCTTGGCGAGCTGCTCAGGTCCGCTGGCCGGCTTGCTTCCCAGTACCGTGATGCTGCCGGTTGTCGGCGCCAGCATGCCGGTCGCCAGGTTGATCAGCGTAGTCTTACCAGCCCCGTTGGGGCCGACGAGGCCGGTGACGCGCCCGGCCGGAATGCTGAGGGTGCAGTCCGACAGGGCCCAGCGTCGCCCGTACCTCTTGCCCAGACCGAGAGCTTCGATGGCTGCGGTCATAGTGCTTCCTCCTGAACGGCGGTCCGGATGGTCCGCTGAAAAATGGCGCCGATGCTCTCGTCGTCCAGGCCCGCCGCGCGGGCCTTGCTGAGCCAGCCCTCGAGATCGAGGCTGAGCTCGGTGTAAGCGGCGATCGAATCGCTGCTCAGTGTCTTGGTCACGAAGGTGCCGACCCCCGGCCTTGCCGCGGCGAGGCCCTCGTACTCCAGCTCGCGGTAGGCCTTGAGCACGGTGTTCGGGTTGATCGCCAGCAAGCCGGAGACGTCCTTCACCGTGGGAAGCTGATCGCCTTCCCGGAGCAGCCCGAGCCTGAGCGACTGCCGTACCTGCTGGATCAGCTGCAGGTACGGTGCGACGCCGGACCGGCCGTCCAGATGGAACTCGATCACCGAGCCTCCGATTTAACTAGGTGACTAGCACAATAGCTACCTCAGTGACTCACCGCAACTGTTCTCGATGAGATACGGCGCGGAACTTCGCGACACGCCGCGGGCGTTGCGATGCTGTCGGCTTTGCGCTCGTTACGGTTGGGGATCATGGCGACTCGTGCGCCCAAAGGCGCAGCGCGCCCTCGCGGCGGCACGACCAGTCGGTCTCGACAGCCGGCCAGTTCGACTCGTCGCGGGTCTGGCTCCGCCGCGCGCAACCGCCGTGGTGCTGCGTACAGCGCGAGCCGGAGGCGTCCGAGTAGCCGGGGCAGATCAACGGGCCGACGCAACACTCGGCCCGCGCCGTCGACTAACCCGTTCGTGATCCTGGCGGGCTGGGTCGTGAGCGCGGTCGCTGCGATCTGGATGGCGCTCGCGCACACCGTCGGAACTGTCTGCCGTGCTCTTGGCCGCAGCGCCCGTGACCTCGACCCGCTCCATCGCCGGGACGGCGTGGGTCTTACTGCGCTGTGCGCCGCGATCGTAGCGGCGGTAGCGACCTGGTGGCACGCGAGCGGCCCAGTCAAGCCGCTGGCGACTGGGCTGGTGACGCTGTTCGGATCGGGCACCTGGACCATCCCCCTCTTGCTGGCACTGCTCGCCTGGCGGTTCCTGCGCCATCCCGACAGCAACGCGGACACCGCCCGGATGGTCATCGGCTGGACCGCGCTGCTGGCGGGCGTCCTCGGCCTGGTGCACGTGGCGTCCGGCACGCCCGAGCTATCGGCGGGGCTGCCGGCGATCCGGTCGGCAGGCGGCATCGTGGGCTTCGCGGTGTCCGCACCGCTGGTGGCTGTGATTACTAAGTGGGCAGCGATTCCGATGCTGGTTCTCATCGCCGGATTCGGCCTGCTCGTGGTGACCGGGACGCCACTGCACCGCGTTCCCGACCGAATCGCGGAGCTGCACGGTTTCCTCCTGCGCCGGCCGGTGCCTGCCGACGCGGACGCCGACGGTGTGGCCGGTCAGGACACCTCCGGGCGGCAGCCGGCCCGGCTCTCTCGGCGGCGCGCCGAGGCGCTCGAGGTTGGGGCCAGGGACCGCGCGTACGACACGCCGCTGCTCGGTGGCCTGCTCGGCCGCCGAGACGCGAACAAGGACCTGGAGTCGGCGAGCGAGGCCGGCGTCACCGCGGCCGATGCAGCGGCCGCGGCCGATGCGCTGCGGGCCCACGCCACGGGCACCGATGCTGCGGGTGGCTGGCACGACTGGTCGGCGCCGGCCGATGGCGGCGACGGCGCGGCCGCGGCGAGCGCGCAGCCGAAAAAGGCCGAGCAGCTGACGCTGGCCGCGACCACGGACGGGAGCTACACGCTGCCGCCGGTCGCCCTGCTGAAGCCGGGCACGGTGGCCAGGCCGCGCACCAAGGCCAACGAGGCGATGGTCGAGGCGCTGTCCGCGGTGCTCGAGCAGTTCGAGGTGGACGCACAGGTCACGGGCTTCACCCGGGGACCGACGGTGACCAGGTACGAGATCGAGCTGGCGCCCGCGGTGAAGGTGGAGCGCGTCACCCAGCTGTCCAAGAACATCGCGTACGCGGTGAAGAGCGGTGACGTCAGGATCCTGTCCCCGATCCCCGGCAAGTCAGCCATCGGCATCGAGATCCCCAATACCGACCGGGACATCGTCAGTCTCGGCGACGTACTCAGGTCGCCGGTCGCGACGAGTGACCAGCACCCCATGGTCGTCGGCCTCGGCAAGGACGTCGAGGGCCGCACCGTGGTCGCGAACCTCGCAAAGATGCCTCATATGCTCATAGCGGGCGCCACTGGGGCTGGTAAGTCGACGTGCATCAATGGGCTGATTACCTCGATCTTGCTGCGCTCGACGCCGGACGAGGTACGCATGGTCCTGATCGATCCCAAGCGGGTCGAGCTAGCCGCCTACGGCGGGATCCCGCACCTGATCACCCAGATCATCACCAACCCGAAGAAGGCATCCGATGCCCTCCAGTGGGTGGTGGGGGAGATGGACCGCCGCTACGACGACCTGGCCGCGTCCGGCTTCCGGCATATGGACGACTTCAACAAGGCGGTCCGGGCCGGCCGGGTGACAGCCCCGCCCGGCTCCGAGCGGGTCTACCAGCCCTACCCGTACCTGCTGGTCATCGTCGACGAGCTCGCCGACCTCATGATGGTCGCTCCGCGCGACGTCGAAGACGCGGTCGTCCGGATCACTCAGCTCGCCCGTGCGGCCGGCATTCATCTGGTGCTCGCGACCCAGCGGCCGAGCGTGGACGTCGTCACCGGCCTGATCAAGGCCAACGTTCCGTCCAGGCTGGCGTTCGCCACTTCCAGCCTCACCGACAGCCGAGTCATCCTGGACCAGCCCGGCGCAGAGAAGCTGGTCGGCCAGGGCGACGCGCTGTTCCTGCCGATGGGCACGAGCAAGCCGATCCGGCTCCAGAACGCTTTCGTCACCGAGAAGGAGATCCGCGAGGTCGTCGCGCACTGCAAGAAGCAGGCGCAACCGGCCTACCGGGAGGACGTGGTGACGGCTGAAGGTCGGCAGCGCGAGATCGATGCGGACATCGGCGACGACCTGGACGACCTCCTGCGCGCGGCCGAGCTGATCGTCAGCACGCAGTTCGGCTCGACGTCGATGTTGCAGCGCAAACTTCGGGTGGGCTTTGCCAAGGCTGGCCGGCTCATGGATCTGCTCGAGAGCCGTGGCGTAGTCGGCCCGAGCGAGGGCTCAAAGGCGCGCGATGTGCTGATAAGGCCGGACGATCTCGCCGGGCTTCTCGCCTCGTTGCGCGGCGAAGACTGACCTAGCCGCGGCCGCCTCGCCGGCGTCAGCTCGCCAGTCAGCACGCGGGTGCCACTCCGATTCCCGGTCCTTGCCTGCCTGAGCGTAACCGGATGTCTACACTTGGTGACCGGTCCCAGCATGGGATTCGGGGGATACCAACGACGGGGCAAGTGGGCCGCTTGGGCCTGGCCCGGGGGCGGGACGCAGCATGACTAGTGGAGGCGTCGCGTGAGCATCGGTGACGAGCTGGCGGCGGCGCGCCGTCAGGCGGGACTCACCATCACGCAAGTCAGCCAGCGGACGTGCATCAGGGAGACAATTGTCCGCGGCATCGAGCGGGGGGACTACTCGGCCTGCGGTGGTGACTTCTACGCGCGCGGTCACATTCGCAGCATCGCCCGCACCGTCGGGCTAGATCCCGAGGAACTCGTCCGGGAGTACGACGCCACCCAGGCGCCGTCGCAGCCGATCACGGCAGCAGATGTCTTCGAGCCATTCACGCCCGTCAAGCTGACAGAGCGGCGGCGGCCGAGATGGAGCATCGTGCTGGCAGTCGGGCTACTCGCGGTGCTCGGCATCGTCGGCTTCCGGTACTTCGGGCACCGGAACCCCACGAAGACTCCGCCGCCAGCAGCGCACAGCAGCAAATCGACCAAGCCAGTGACGACCACGCCGGTGGCGACCACGCCGCCCAAGAGCGTGCACCTCACGCTTACCGCCTTGACCGGGGCCCTCACGTGGGTGCAGGTGACGAGGTTTGACGGGCACGTCATCTTCCAGGGTGACATCGGCGCGTCCGTCGGGATCACGAGCAAGTCGTGGACCACGCTGAACCCGGTCACACTGCAGATGGGCAACCCAGGCGGCGCGGTGGTCTACCTGAACGGCAAGCGGCAGACCTACGAGACGACGAACCCGATCACGCTCACGTGCTCCAGGACGATCTGCAAGCCATAGGTCGCAGACTGGCTGGCACCTGGTCGCGGCTGCGTACCTCGCGACGGCCGGGAGGGCGTTACTGGTGCGCTGGCACGCGAGGAGTTACCGTAGTCTGCCGGTGTGTCGTTTAGTCAGCAAAATCCAGGTGCCACCAGGCGAGTTGTCCGGATGGTGACGCTCGGCTGCGCCCGGAACGAGGTCGACTCGGAAGAGCTCGCGGCGCGGCTTGAGGATGGCGGCTGGCAGCTCGCCGACGACACTGACGATGCCGCGGTCGTGCTGGTCAACACGTGCGGCTTCATCCAGGCGGCAAAGCAGGAGTCCATCGACGAGCTGCTCGACGCGGCGGCTGGCGGGGCGCAGGTGGTCGCTGCCGGATGCCTGGCCGAGCGCTACGGCTCGGGACTGGCCGAGGCCATGCCCGAGGCGCAGATCCTGAGCTTTGACGACTACGAGGACATCGCGGCTCGGCTGGACTCGATCGCTGCTGGCCAGCGATGGGACGCGCATGAGCCACGAGACCGGCGCAAGCTGCTGCCGCTGTCACCGGCGGACCGGCCCGGCAACGCAACGCACCAGCCCGGGCATGCCCAGCGCGGGCATGCCCAGCCCGGACATGCCCAGCCCGGCGGAAGCCAGATTGCGGACCTGCCGCCAGGCGTGGCGCCGGCCTCCGGCCCTCGCGTGCTGCGACGCCGGCTCGGCGGCGGCGTGGTAGCACCACTCAAGATCGCATCTGGATGCGACCGCCGTTGCACGTTCTGCGCAATTCCGGCATTCCGTGGTGCATTCGTCTCCCGCCGTCCGGACGATCTGCTGACCGAGGCTAGCTGGCTGGCCGATCATGGTGCGCGTGAGCTGCTCCTGGTGAGCGAAAACTCCACGTCTTATGGCAAGGACCTCGGTGACTTGCGGTTGCTGGAGTCACTGCTGCCGAAGCTGGCCGCGGTCCCTGGCATCCGCCGGGTCCGCGTGAGCTACCTTCAGCCGGCCGAGGTGAGGCCAGGTCTCATCGAGGTACTGGCGGGCACGCCCGGCGTTGCGCGGTACTTCGATCTGTCCTTCCAGCACGCAAGCGGCGGCGTGCTGCGGGCTATGCGCAGGTTCGGGGATCGCGAGCGGTTCGGACAGCTCATCGAGCAGATCAGGACGCTCGCGCCGGATGCCGGGATCCGGTCGAACTTCATCGTCGGCTTCCCCGGTGAATCCGACGATGACGTGGCCGAGCTCGCCGCCTTCCTGGCCGAGGCCAGGCTGGACGCCATCGGCGTTTTCGGCTACTCGGACGAGGATGGCACCGAGGCGGCCGGGCTCCCTGGCCAGCTCCCAGCGGAGGAAATCGCCAGCCGCGTTGAAGAGCTCGCCAGCCTGGCCGACGAGCTCATGGCCGAACGCGCGGTGGAACGACTGGGCACGACGGTCGACGTGCTCATCGACGAGGTCCTCGGAGATGGGCGTTATCTCGGCCGGGCTGAGCATCAGGCTCCTGAAGTCGACGGGGCGACTGAGGTACGCAGCGATAGTCAGCTCGCGCCCGGCGATATCGTCAGCGCCGTCGTGACGGGCAGCGACGGGGTCGACCTGCATGCCGGTGCGATCGCCGTCGTAGGGGCGGGGGACCAGCCCGCGGGCGCACGTTGAGCTGGGCGACTCCCGGAACAAACGAGAACGGTGATCGCTGGCCGGATGAGCCCGCTCCGGCTGCCACAGCCCAGGCAGGCCCCGCCCAGGCAGGCCCAGCCCAGGAAGGCACAGCCCAGGCAGGCCCAGCCCAGACGGGCACAGCCCAGGCGGGCACAGCCCAGGCAGGCACCGCTCCGAGTGCGACGACGCGCGGGACGTCCGCCGCGGCTGGCGCTGACTCCGCCGACGCCCATCCCGCGCCTGAGGTCCTGCCGGCGCCGGGATTGCTCAACGTGGCGAACGAGCTCACCGTACTGCGGCTGCTCCTGGTACCAGTCTTCGTCTGGTTCCTGCTGGCTGGCGGCACTGCTGACCGGTCGGTCGCGTTTGTCGCGTTCGCGCTCGCTTCGGTCACTGATCTGCTCGATGGCGAGCTAGCCAGGCGGCGCGGCCTCATTACAGATTTTGGCAAGATCGCGGATCCGATCGCCGACAAGGCTCTGACGGGATCCGCCCTCATCACGCTGTCCTACCTCGGCGAACTCGCCTGGTGGATTACCGCTGTGATCGTGGTCAGGGAAGTGGCGGTCACGGCCCTGCGGTTCTGGGTAATCCGGCGCGGGGTCATCGCCGCCAGTCGCGGCGGCAAGGCCAAGACCATGCTCCAGGTGATCGCCATCAGCTTGTATGTGCTCCCGTGGCACATCGTGCTAGTGCGCGAGATCGTGATGGGGGCCGCGCTGGTCGTGACCGTAGTGACCGGGATTGACTACACGGCCAGGGCTTTCCGGCTGCGCCGGGCGGTGCAGTGACCGGGCCGGAGCCGGACGCTGGGCCGGGCTCGGGTGCTGACGAGCTGGCCAGGCTGATCGTGGCAGGCCTGACGGCCAGCGGCCAGACCGTCGCCGTGGCCGAGTCGCTGACAGGCGGCCTCGTCGTGGCGGCGCTGACCAGCATTCCCGGCGCGTCGATCGTGGTCCGCGGCGGCGTCGTCGCGTACGCCACGGACCTGAAAGCGGCGCTGCTAGGCGTTCCGGGCGACCTGCTCGCCCTGCATGGCCCGGTCGATCCCCAGGTTGCTGCGGCCATGGCGGCGGGCGTGCGCGCCCGGCTCGGCGCGTCCTACGGCCTGGCGACGACCGGAGTCGCCGGTCCCGGACCGGCCGACGGGAAACCCCAGGGAACCGTCTTCGTCGCGCTCGACGGCCCGTCTGGACCTGCCGGATCGGGATTGCAGCTGGCCGGAGACCGACAGCAGATTCGGCAACAGGTGGTGCAGTCGGTGCTGTCGTTGCTGGTCAGCGCGTTGCGGGAAGATGAAATCTGATTACAGTGTTACGGTCCTGTGAACACGCAGCTGCGCCCTCTCCCGCACGGTCCGTAAGGGCAGGTA
>DATHQE010000426.1:0-2765 GCA_035483035.1 Streptosporangiaceae bacterium
GTGGTATGCACGTGCTTTGTGCTGACGGACATGCTGGACGGCACGCTGGCGAGGATCAAGGGCACGACGGGCAAGTTCGGCGCGTTCCTGGACTCGACGATGGACCGGGTGGCCGACGCGGCCGTTTTCGGCGGGATCGCGGCATGGTTCGTGCTGGGCGGGCACAACAAGGTGCTGGCCGGAGTATCAGTGTTCTGCCTGGTGACTGGAGCGCTGGTGTCGTACGCGAAGGCCAGGGCCGAGAGCCTGGGGCTCAGCTGTGACGTCGGCTTCGCCGAGCGCACGGAGCGACTGATCATCGGACTAGTTGCCATCGGCCTGGCCGGGCTTGGCGTACCGTATGTCCTTCCCATCGGGCTGTGGCTGCTCGCTGCCGCCAGCGCGTTCACGTTCGGCCAGCGTGTGTGGGCGGCCCGCCAGTCGGCGGCCGCGATCGCGGCTGAGGACGTGGCCGGACCTGCGGATGCGGCCAGACCGGCCGACGCGGCTGCGGACGCGGCCGGACCCGCCGACGATCGGCGGGACCCGGGGGCCGGGAGGATAGGGACATGACGCGACTGAAGGACAAGATCACCGACGCCGGCTACGGCGCCGGGTGGAGTCTTGTCTGTCGTCTGCCGGAGCACTGGATGGCGCGGGCGTTCCGGTTTTTCGCTGACCTGGCCTGGCGCCGGGAGGGCCCGGGCGTCCAAGTGCTCGAGGCCAACCTGGTTCGGGTACTCGGCCAGGACGTAGACGGCGCTACGCTGCGGGCAGCCTCGCGCCAAGTCATGCGCAACTACGCGCGATACTGGCTGGAGATCTTCCGGCTGCCGATGCTGCCGGTCGAGCAGCTAGTCGACGGCATGTACGACCCGGACGATGCCGCGCAGGCGATCCTGGACACGGTCGCGGCAGGCCGCGGACTGATCATCGCGATCCCGCACATGGGGAACTGGGACCAGGCAGGTGCATGGATCATCGCGAAAGGGGCAGGCTCTTTCACCACAGTGCAGGAGCGGCTCAAGCCAGAATCGCTGTACGAGCGATTCATCGCGTTCCGTGAAGGCCTGGGCATGGAGGTGCTTCCTGCCAGCGGGGGCGTGCGGCCGTTCGGGGTACTGGCACAGCGACTGCGGGCTGGCAAGATCGTCATCCTTCCCGCTGACCGCGACGTCACGGGTAGCGGCATTGAGGTGGAGTTCTTTGGCGAGAAGGCCAAGATGATGGCTGGTTCGGCGGCGCTCGCCGTCCAGACCGGCGCCCCGCTGGTGCCCGCCACCCTGTGGTTTACCGACGACGGCTGGGGCGTGCGCATCGGCACGCCTATCTCGGCGCCTGCCGAGGGCACCAGGCCCCAGAAGATCGCCGCGGTCATGCAGGATGTCGCCACCTTCTTCGAAAAAGGCATCAGGGAGCATCCGCACGACTGGCTCATGCTGCAGAAGGTCTTTGTCGCCGACCTTGACCCGGACCGGCAAGCGGCCGCGCAAGAGCGAGCCGCCGCGAACGGTCACCTGACCGGGCCCGGCCTCACCAGTCAGGACCTGCGATGAGGATCGGCCTGGTCTGCCCGTACACGTGGGAAGTCCCCGGCGGCGTCCGCGAGCACGTCAGTGGTCTGGCCGAGGCGCTGATGGACCTCGGCCACGAAGTCTCCGTGATCGCCCCGGCCGACGACGACGCAATCTTGCCTTCTTATGTCGTGCCTGCAGGCCGAGCGGTCCCCGTTCCCTATAACGGGTCGGTCGCCCGCCTGGCCTTTGGCTTCCTGTCCGCCAGCCGGGTGCGGCGGTGGCTGAAGGACGGCGACTTCGACGTCCTGCACGTGCACGAGCCGGCCGCCCCGAGCCTGTCGCTGCTGGCCTGCTGGGTCGCCGACGGGCCGATCGTGGCGACCATGCACGCGGCCATGCCGCGCTCACGCGCGCTGCACGCCGCGCAGCCCATCCTGGCTTCGGCGCTTGAGAAGATCAGCGGCCGGATCGCGGTCGCGGAAGCGGCCAGGAACACGCTGGTCGCGCACCTGGGCGGGGACGCGGTGCTGATCCCCAACGGGGTCAACGTGAGCCGGTACGAGAAGGCCGAGCCCCTGCCGGGCTTTCCCGGCACCGGCGGCACGCTCGGCTTCCTTGGCCGCCTGGACGAGCCGCGCAAGGGCCTGGACATCCTGCTGGCCGCGTTCGCTCTGATGGCCGCGGAGCGACCGCAGCTGCGGCTGCTGATCGCCGGCCGCGGCGACGCGGACGAGGTGCTGGATCAGGTGCCGGCCGAGTACCAGGACCGGGTGGTGCTGCTCGGCCAGGTCAGCGACGCTGACCGGGTGCGGATGCTGCACTCCGTCGACGTGTTCTGCGCTCCGAACACCGGTGGCGAGAGCTTCGGCTACGTGCTCGTGGAGGCCATGGCCTCCGGCGCGCCGATCGTCGCCAGTGACATCGACGCGTTCCGGCAGGTATTGCGCGGGGGCGAAGCAGGTGAGCTGTTCCCGGTCGGCAGCCCGGCAGGCCTGGCCGCGGCCGCTGGCCGGCTGCTCGACGACCCGGCGCACCGGGCCACGCTCGCGGCCGCCGCCTCGGCTGCGGTTCGGGAATTCGACTGGTCGGTCATCGCCCGCGACGTGCTGCGGGTCTACGAGGCGGTCGCGCCGGCCGCCGGACGGGTCGCCGTGGCGCTATGACGCCGATGACCAGCATCATCGTCATCGCCGTTCTGGCCATCCTCGGTGTTTACATTTCGTGGCGCGCTGGCCGCCTGGACCGGCTGCATGCCCGGCTGGAGGCGGC
>DATHQE010000427.1:0-3900 GCA_035483035.1 Streptosporangiaceae bacterium
CCGGATCCTCGACCTGACGCAGCATCTGGACCGCAAGCCCGCCAACTTGTCTGGCGGCCAGCGTCAGCGGGTAGCGATGGGCCGGGCAATTGTCCGCGACCCTGCCGTGTTCCTGATGGACGAGCCCCTCTCCAACCTGGACGCGAAGCTCCGGGTGCAGACCCGCACCGAGGTGTCCAGACTGCAGCGGCGGCTCGGCACCACGATGGTGTACGTGACGCACGACCAGACCGAGGCGATGACCCTCGGCGACCGGCTCGCCGTCATGCGCAGCGGCATGCTGCAGCAGGTGGGCACCCCAGCCGAGCTGTACGCGAATCCGGTGAACCTGTTCGTGGCCGGGTTCATCGGTTCTCCCGCGATGAACTTCATGACCGGGGCGCTCGCTGACGGCAGCCTGCACACGGCTATCGGCAGCTTGCCGCTCACTCCCGCGCTGGGGCAGGCGCTGGAACGCGCGAACGTCGGCCGCGAGGTCATCGTGGGCATCAGGCCGGAGAACTTCCAGGACGCCGCGCTGGTCCAGCCCGACTCGCGTGACAAGGGCATCACGTTCCGCGCCACCATCGACGTGGTGGAGTCGATGGGCTCGGACGTCTACGTCTACTTCACGCAGCAGAGCGGGCTCACCGCAAAGGTCGACCAGCTGGCGGACCTGGCAGTGGACTCTGGCAAGGCTGACACGGGCGCCGCTGAGGAGTCCGTCACCGCCCGGCTGGACGCGACGACCCGAATACGCGAGGGCGACAATGCCGAGCTGTGGGCCGATGTCCGGGCGATGCACATCTTCGATCCGGAGTCAGGCCGGAACCTGACGCTGGAAGCGGGTCCGGCCGCCGCTCCGGCGGCAACCGCGTCCGCGTAACAGACGACCTGGATGTCCCACGTGGGCCCGTCCGCGAAGTCCGCAGCGGGCGGGCCCAGCGGGCAACGACAGTAGCCGAGCTTGTGCCGGAGCTGCGCGTGCAGCCGGTCATCAGGCATTCAGTGCGCGGTCGTTGCCCGAACATCCAGTCCGTGCTGTCGCAGCGCCGCCTCGACCCGGTAGATGTCAGCCTGCCGGACATGCGAGCCGGGCGCTGGCGGGCTGATCTCCAGTCGCGAGCAAGCTTCCGCAAGGACGTCGGTGTAGGCACCGCGCAAGGCCCGGACGCGCATATTCTTGGCAGGCAGGCCGGAGGCGATCTCGGTGGCCTCCAACTGCGCCCGTAGCCGCCGCAGCCTGGTCTCGAGCCGCTCCATGGACTCGGCAGGAGGCACCTGGTGCCGGGCCTCGGCGAGCTTGCGGCTGCCGCGCCAGATGCCGATTACCACGTACCCGGCCGCGGTCGGAATCATGACCACGAGTGCAAGCAGGACGAACGATGCCATGGCTCCAGTGTCGGCCGCACCGCTGGCCAATGGCAAGCGACCGTTAATCTCGCGCTCCATGTCGAGCCTGTCTGGGCACCGCCCCGGAGTCCGCCGCGATCTGGAGCTGCCCCCGACGAAGGGAACGAGCATGGCCACGAGCCCGTGGTGGGACGGCGCCGTCTTGTATCAGCTGTACGTCAGGTCCTGGCGCGACAGCAACGGCGACGGCTATGGCGACATCAACGGCATCACGGAGCAGCTCGACCATCTGTCCTGGCTCGGGATCGACGGCCTGTGGTTGTCGCCGACCATGCCGTCGCCCGACGCGGACTGGGGCTACGACGTCAGCGATTACACTGGCGTGCATCCCGAGCTCGGCACCCTCGGCGATCTGGACGGGCTCATCGCCGAGGCCGGCCGGCGTGGCATCCGGGTACTGCTCGACCTCGTGCCTAATCACACAAGCTCGGCGCACCCGTGGTTCATCGACGCCGCGTCCGGGCGAGGCGCTGCCCACCGTGACTACTACGTGTGGGCCGATCCTGCTCCGGGCGGCGGGCCGCCCACCAACTGGCTCGACGCGACCGGCGAGCCCGCCTGGCAGTGGCACGCCGCCACAGGCCAGTACTACCTGCACAACTTCCTGCCGGCGCAGCCGGACCTCAACTGGTGGCAGCCCGCCGTGCACGCCGAGTTCCGCCAGATCCTGGAGTTCTGGTTCGATCGCGGCGTAGCGGGCTTCCGCATCGACGTGGCACATGGCCTCTACAAAGACGCCGAACTGCGTGACAACCCGCCGCTGGCAGCGACGTCCTCCACCGGCGACCGGCTGGCCGGCCGCTTCGGCCAGCGGCCCGTGTACAGCGCTAACCGCCCGGAGACGCATGGCGTCTACCGAGACTGGCGCAAGATCGCCGAGAGCTATTCGCCACCCCGGCTGCTACTAGGCGAGACCTGGACTGGCGACCTATCGAACCTCGCGTCGTATTACGGCGACGACGACGAGCTCCAGCTCAGCTTCAATTTCCCGGTCGTGTTCGCCCGGTTCCCGGCAGAGCTGCCGGACCTGGTGGACGAGACGCTGGCAGCGCTGCCGACTGCGGCGTGCCCGGTGTGGACCGGGTCCAATCATGACGTCGGCCGCTTCCCCAGTCGGTGGTGCCACGGCGACCCCGCCTGCATCCGGCTCGCGCTGCTGGTCCTGCTCACCCTGCCAGGCACCACCGTGCTGTACTACGGCGACGAGATCGGCATGACCGATGTGGCCGTCCCGGCTGAGCTCCAGCGGGATCCGATGACCCACGCCGGCAGCCCGCAGGGCCAGCGTGACCGCGCGCGTACGCCGATGCGCTGGAACGGCGCACCGGGCGGCGGCTTCACCGGGCCGACCGTCACGCCGTGGCTGCCGATCGGGCCTGCCGCGGTCAACGTGGCCGACCAGCGAGGCGACCCGGACTCGGTGCTGTCGCTGTGCCGTCGGCTCGTCGACCTGCGCCACGGCGAGCTAGGCGCTGGTGCGGCCGGCTACCGGCGGCTGGCGTCGCCGCCAGGCATCTGGTCGTATGCGGCCGGCCCGCTGGTGGTGACCGCAAATCTCGGTGCGACGCCCGCTGCCATGCCGGACCAGGCCGGGGAGATCCTGCTGCGGACGGGGCCTGCCCGCGCGGGCCTCGGGCCATGGGAGGGCGTCGTCGCGCGCCCCGGTGCCGGTTAGACGGCCCGGCGGGCGCTGATCAGCCCGCGAGACCGCCGAGCCAGTTCTGCCACGCCTCGGTCTCGGTGGACGGGTCGCGGTCGTCGAAGTAGCGGCCGCGCACGGCGCCAGGGCCAGCGGAGCTAGCTGGTGCGGGCCAGCTCCCGGCCGATCACCAGCCGCTGGATCTGGTTCGTGCCCTCGACGATCTGGAGCACCTTGGCCTCGCGCATCAGGCGCTCCGCCGGGAAGTCTTCGACGTACCCGTACCCGCCGAGCACCTGGACTGCGTCGGTGGTGACGCGCATCGCGGTGTCGCTGGCCAGCAGCTTGGCCATCGCCGCCTGCTGGCCGTACGGCAGGCCGGCGTCCTTGCGCCGGGCCGCGGCCAGGTACAACGCGCGCGCCGCCGCGACTGCCGTCGCCATGTCGGCGAGCATGAACTGCAGGCCCTGAAAGCTGATGACGGGACGCCCGAACTGGACGCGACTGCGGGCGTAGTCGACCGCGCAGTCAAGTGCCGCCTGCGCGACCCCAGTCGCGCACGCCGCGATGCCGAGCCGGCCAGCGTCCAGCGCGCCAAGCGCGATCCCGAACCCGGCTCCGGCTTCGCCGACCAGCTGGCCGGCCGGCACCCGGGCGGACTCGAACCGTAGCTGCGCCGTGGCCGAGCTGCGCATGCCCATCTTGTGCTCGGGCCGCCCCGCCGATACCCCTGGCGTCGCGGCCGGCACGTGGAAGCAGCTGATGCCACGGCCGCGCTCTGGCCCGGCAGGCTCGCCCGACGTCCGCGCGAACAGCGTGTAGAAGTCGGCCTGGCCGCCGTGGGTGATCCACGCCTTCACTCCGTCGAG
>DATHQE010000428.1:0-13561 GCA_035483035.1 Streptosporangiaceae bacterium
GCGGATCCGGATTTGATCGACTTGACCTTAGGCCGGACATCGACGAGGTAGATGGCTGCGGCCACGAACGCCACGATCGGGAAGATGCTGAGCAGGGCGAGCTCGCCCACGGCACCGCCGATACCGATGACGAAGGCGACGCCGAGGATCACCAGCCAGATCGGCTTGGTCTGCTTGCCCGCCGCGGGGAAGGCAGCCGAGGGTCGCCTGATCACGTCGAAGAATGCCCAGGTCTCGATCACGAATGCGCCGAGGAGCAGCACCCAGAAGAAGAGATTCACGATCGACAGTGCAGTCGGGTTCACGATGGTCACGCGGTCACGCTACCTGCTCGCAGGGGGCGGCGGGAACTGATGGAGTGTCCCGCCTTCGCTAGGGTCTGCGGCGTCGGGCGCCACCCACGGACCGTCGGCCAGTTCGGCCGGGTCGGCGTCCTCGTCAAACCAGGCCTCGTCGTCGGGTTTGGCGTTGGCGTCGGCGGCGGTGCCTGGTGCATCCGCCTCGGGCCCGTCATACGTGGCGATGGCGAGCCTGCGCGGTCCCCTGGCCAGCGCAGCCGGGCTAAGGTTCTCCGGCCAGGTCAGTGCGGCCTCGTCTGGCGGCAGGCCGGACTCATCCGCATCGATCTCATCGGCCTCTGCCCTGGCCAGCGCCGTCTCCTTGCGGAACGACTCGTAGACCTCAATGAGCATCTGCTTCTGGCGCTCGGTCAGCTCGGGATCGGTCAGCACCGCCTCGCGCACAATCGAGCCAGGCGGCCGGTCCTCCAGGAATCCTGCCTGGACGTACAGGGCCTCAGCCGAGATGCGCAGGCCCTTCGCGATCTGCTGCAGGATGTCGGCGCTCGGTCGCCGCAGGCCGCGCTCGATCTGGCTGAGGTACGGGTTGGATATGCCCGCCGACTGCGCCAGCTGTCGAAGCGAGATCTTGGCCTGCTCGCGCTGGTCCCTGATGTAGGCGCCGATCGCGCTCACGTTCACCGGGCTCATGCCGTCAGTCTTCCACTGCGGTGCTTGCATTTGCAAACACGGCCGCAAGCGACGATCCGGGCCTGGCCAGCCCGCGTCCTGGATCCCGCGAAGCTTGGGCGCCAGGCCACGCCGCTTCATAGGGCGCGATGTTGGATCTGCTGCCCTATGAAGGGCAGCAACTCCAACCCGGCGCCCTATGGGGCGCGCACAAACCCCAAACTGGTGCCGGACTTATGCCAGATCGGCCGGTATAAGCTGCGGCGGGATCCGCTGGCGGCCCAGGGGCCGACAGCCCAGCGGTTCATAATTGCGGCAAAAGTGATGGATCGGTACTCAGGCGCGGTTGGCGCGGCGGCCGCACCTGCGGGGAATCGGTCAGGCTGAGCCCGGCGTTGATCGTGATACGGCAGCGCGCACGATTCCGATCCGCTGCCGTCGGGCTGCAGCCAGCCGCCACTGGGCGGAGATTGCTGCCGCCGGGCCGAGGTTTCACCGCGCCCGGTAGCCCCGAAGCACGCGCTCAGTGCGCTATCAGCCCTGTTCATCGGGTTTCGGCGCGCGGCGTCGCCCCCAAGCCGGAACGGAGACTAATGTGCGCTGGCGTACTAGCCTCACCTCCTACACGCGGACCGGACGCGGCGGATCACGCCGCGGCCTGAAGCGGGTCGCCGTCGTCGCCGGCCTGGTCGCGATGCTCGTGGTCGCCCTCGTCAGCGCGTCGTTCGCCGGCGTCTTCAGCGGCTCGGCGCGTGCCGCGACAAGAACCCCCACGCCGGCCCGGCATGTTGCCACGCCGGTCAGGCCTGCGGCCGCGCGCGCTCGGACAGCCGCCGCTCCGCGCACATCCTGCACTTCTGTCGCGCACATCGGCGACTCGACTTCTGTCGGCATGGTATCGCCGACCTGGCTCGCCAACCCGGCGCAGCGGCTCGCCGCCCAGTACCGCGATGTCGGCGTCCGGCACGTCCAGATCGATGCTTCTGGCGGTCGCTCCATCGTCGAGGAGATGCCGGACCAGATCAACGGCTACAAGGTCGCGAGCGCCTGGTACCAGCAGGGCTTCCGCGGCTGCTGGGTCATCGCACTTGGCACCAACGACACCGCGAACGTCGCCGCGGGCTCCAATGTCGGCCTGCTGGCCCGGATACAGGAAATGATGGCCGCCGCGCACGGCGCGCCCGTCATGTGGGTGAACACCCAGACCGACCTCACCAGCGGCCCCTGGTCGGAGGCCAACATGCAGGCGTGGAACAACGCTCTCGTCCAGGCCGCGAAGCAGTACCCGAACATGCGCATCTTCAACTGGGCAGGCATGGTCCAGCCAGGCTGGCACCTGAGTGATGGCATCCATTACACGTCCGCGGGCTACGCGATCCGCGCCGCGGCCATCGCGCAGGCGCTCACCCGCGCCTTCCCGGCCGACGGCCACAGCACGAGCGTGATCGTTAACTAGGGTCAAACGGATCGGCCGGCCGCACGACGAGGTGTGGTCGGCCCGTCCTTTTTCCGTGCCATTTTTTTTCGTGCGCAATACGTAGTCGAGAGACTACTGCGGGTAGTTCCCCCGGCACTTGTGGTGCTTAGCCAGGGGGGACCATGCCGAAGCCGGTGGGCTCGGGCCAGCGTTACATGCCGGGACTCGACGGGCTCCGCGCCATCGCGGTGCTCGCCGTTATCGCCTTCCATGAGCAATTCAGCTGGGCGCCAGGCGGAATGCTCGGCGTCGGGGTGTTCTTCACCCTAAGCGGTTATCTCATCACCGACTTGCTGCTGAACCGGTGGCTGGCTACCGGCAACGTACAGCTCGCGAAGTTCTGGCTCGCGCGTGCCCGCCGCCTGCTACCTGCGCTATTCGTCATGCTGGCGATCGTGACGGCCTGGGTCACCCTGCTGGACCGGGCGCGCCTGGCCAGCCTGCGCGGCGCGGTGGCTGCCGCAGCCACATATTCCAGCAATTGGTACCTCATAGTGAAAGGTCAGTCGTATTTCGCGCGCTTCGCGCCGCCGCAGCCGCTCGATCATCTCTGGTCGCTCGCAGTCGAAGAGCAGTTCTACCTGATCTGGCCCTGGCTGCTACTGCTCGGACTGATCTTCATCCGGCACCGCAGCACGGCTGCGCTGCGCTGGCTCGCGCTGCCGACGCTCGCACTCGCGACCGCATCCGCGGTCGCCATGTACGTGCTCTACCATCCTGCGGTCGATCCGACGAGGGTCTACGAGGGCACCGACACCAGAGCCTGCGGGCTGCTGATCGGCGCGGCGCTGGCGATGGTCTGGCCGAGCATCGTGGCGTCGCGCGCCAGCCGGGCCTGGACCTTGGTGCTAGATATGCCTGCGATCGCGGGGATGATCGTCATCGCGGTCATGGTCTGGCGCGTCGGGCAGTACTCGCCGTTCCTGTATCGCGGCGGGATTGTCCTGCTCAGTTTTGCCACGGCCGCCGTCGTCGCCGCCTCGGCCTGCCCCGGCAGCATCACGGGCGCAGCGCTGGGCTGGCGGCCGCTGCGCTGGATCGGCGTCCGGTCGTACGGCATTTATCTGTGGCACTACCCGGTGATCGTGCTGACGACGCCGGCTAACAGCACCGAGGACCTGCCCAGGGCTGTTATCCAGATCGCAGCCAGCATCGCCATCGCTGCGCTGTCGTGGAAGTTCGTCGAGGAGCCGGTGCGGCACGGCGCGATCGGCCGTGCCTGGCGCCGGGTCCGGACCCGGCGACTGGCCAACCTTGGGGTGCCCAGGCTAGCTGCGGCGTCAGGCGCGGTCGGAGTGCTCGTCGTGGCCTGCGCGGGCCTCGGCGGCGTGGTCGACATCCCCGCCGCGTCCGGCGCGGCCACGCTCGGGGCAAGTACGGGCGCCCTGTCCGCTTCCACCAACTCAGTCAGCCACGCAGGCGGCAAGCCCGCCAAGCACGCCAAGAGCGGCGCGTCACCCAGCCCGGAGTCAGCCGGGCTTCAGCAGGACTCGGGACCGCTGCGCACGTCCTGTACATCCGTCGCACACATCGGGGACTCGACATCGGACGGCCTGGTCTCGCCTGATTACCTGCCGGACCGGCGCCAGCGGATCCAGGCGCGCTACGAGGACGTAGGAGTGCAGAACGTCTATACCGACATCACCGGCGCGCGGTCGGTAGTCGAGGTGCTGCCCGGCACCACGAACGCCTTCGTCGCGGCTCAGCACCTCGAAAGGCAGGGGTTCGACGGCTGCTGGGTGCTTGCACTCGGCACCAACGACACCGCCGACGTCGCGGTGGGATCGAACGTCGGGCTCGCCGCCAGGATCAGCGAGATGATGCACGTCACCAAGGGCGAGCCGGTGATGTGGGTGAATGTCATCTCGCTGCTCCACACCGGGCCCTACGCCGAGCCGAACATGCAGAAGTGGGACAACGCGCTCGTTGCCACCTGCGCCAAGTATCCGAACATGCGCGTGCTCAACTGGGCGGCGCTGGCGCAGCGGCCGTGGTTCATCAACGATGGAATCCACTACACCTCGGCCGGATATGAGAAAAGGGCTCAGTACATCGCGGACGGACTGGCCGAGGCGTTTCCAGCGGCCGGCCCGAGCCAGGGCTGCCTGGTCAACCTGCCAAGCTCAGTCACGTCACCGCCGAGCCCAGCGCCGACCAGCCAGGGCCCAGGGGCCGGGCCCGGCCGCCTGGCACCGTTCCCCGGCAGCGCGCCTAGCCAAGCAGCTGCGTCGCCGTCCTGATCTCGCCGACCACCTGGCCGCCGCCATAGATCGGACTTGTGGCCAGCTCGGCGAGTACGGTCAGGTCTGCGCCCGGCAGCTCTTCAGCGCCGAGGCGGCGTAGCAGCGCCACGGTGACCGGGACGCGGCCGCGCGCGGCGCCGTCCTCGATCTTGAACGCGGCCGAGCGGCCGTCTGCCAGCGCGAAACCCTCGACACCTTCGGCTCCCGACTTCACCAGGAGGCCGGGCACCGCCGTCATGAGAGCGCGCTCGGGCCTAGCGGTGCCGGAGGTCCACTCCGGGTAGGCGCGCATCGCGTCGGCCACGGCGCGCTCCGCCGTGCCCGGCTCGGCCAGCACGACCGCCCGGAACGCGCGAGCCAGCCCGGCTACTGAAATCGCCATCAGCGGGGCGCCGCAGCCGTCAACGCCGACTGCAGTCACCGGCTCGCCGGCCAGCCGCGCGATCGTGGCCTTGATCTCCTGCTGCAGCGGATGATCGGGGTCGGTATACGTCGCCGTTGGCCAGCCGGCCGCGACGCAGGTCGCCAGCATGGCGGCGTGCTTGCCGCTGCAGTTCATGTGAACTCGGTCGGGGCCGGCGCCAGACCGGATCATCGCCCGCTGCGCGTCCTCATCGAGCGGCATATCTGGCGGGCAGCGCAGGTCATCCTCGGTCAGGCCGGCCGAGGCAAGGATCGACCGCACGCCGGACACATGGAAGTCCTCCCCGGAGTGGCTTGCCGCCGCGAGCGCCAGCAACTCGCGGTCAAGCTTGAGCCCGCAGCGCAGCATCGTCGCGGCCTGGAACGGCTTATTGGACGAGCGGGGAAACATCGGCACGTCGGCAGTCCCGGCCGACAGCAGCGTGGTCCCGTCCGCCGCCAGCACGATCACCGAGCCGTGGTGACGCGACTCGGCGAAGCCCGACCTGACCACCTCGGCCAGGACCGGATTGCCGGGCGTGAGCTCAGCGCTCATCGGCGATCCCCAGCATTGTGCGCGCGTCGGCCGGGCACATGGCCGGCCGCTGCGCGAGCTCGGCAGCGGCCGCAGCCCGTTCCACCAGCTCCGCGTTGCTCGCCACCGGGCGCGCGCGGGCGAACGTGACCGTGTCTTCCATGCCGACCCGCAAATGGCCGCCCGCCGCCAGCGCCGCAAACAGGACGGGAACGCTGCTCCGGCCGATCCCCGTCGCCGACCAGGTCGCGCCCGCGGGCAGCGCCGACACCGCCTGGACCAGTGTCGCGGCGTCACCGGGCATGCCGCCGGGCACGCCCATGACGAGGTCGCAGTGCACATGGCCGCCAGCGGGCTCGCCCAGTTCCCCGAGCAGCCGGTGCAGCGCGGCGATATGCCCGAAGTCGAACAGCTCGAACTCCGGCACCACGCCAAGAGCCTGCGTCTTGGCGTACAGCTCCGTCATGAACCCCCACGGATTCATGAACACGTCGTCGCCGAAGTTGACGGTGCCACAGGTCAGCGAGCAGGCGTCCGGGCCCGCGTCGAGCACGGCCAGCCGCCGCTCGAAACTGTCGGTGACGGCGCCGCCAGTGGACAGCTGGACGATGAGGTCGGTGGCCTCGCGCAGCGCGTGGACGGTGTCCTTAAGCCTGCTGAGATCCAGCGTCGGCTTGGCCGCATCGTCCCTGATGTGCACATGAATCACCGCCGCACCGGCAGCGCGGCACTCTTTCGCGGTCGAAACGAGCTCGTCCAGGGTGACGGGCAGCGCGGGGACTGTGGACTTCTCCGACTCCGCACCGGTCGGGGCGACAGTGATCAAAGTGGCCTGGCCCGGCCGGGTGGTCCTGCTGCTGTCTGCTTTCATGCTGACCTGCGCTGTCATGCGATGTGCGCCCTTCCTGCACCGCTGTCCCGCGGGCTACCGCAGTCTACGCGGCCCCGTTCCGGCTCCAGGTGCAGGTCAGATCGGGACGGCGCGGGCCGGACGATCCACGTCGCCATGCAAGAATGCGGACTCGTGC
Organism: Streptosporangiaceae bacterium; assembly: GCA_035483035.1. Taxonomy (GTDB): domain Bacteria; phylum Actinomycetota; class Actinomycetes; order Streptosporangiales; family Streptosporangiaceae; genus JAJYUU01. The sequence continues at coordinate 6,654 of DATHQE010000428.1, forward strand.
GAGCCGTGGTGCAGCGTGCCAGCAGGGCGAGCGTGAGCGTGGCCGGGGCGGTGACCGGACAGCTCAGCGCGCCTGGCCTGGTGGTTCTCGTAGGGGTCACTCACAGCGACACTCCTGTCACCGCAGCCGCGCTCGCCGGCAAGATCTACTACCTGCGGATCCTGCCTGGCGAGAAGTCGTGCGCCGACCTGGGCGCGCCGCTGCTGGTGATTAGCCAGTTCACCCTGTACGCCGACACCGCCAAGGGCAGGCGGCCGAGCTGGAGCGCGGCGGCGCCGGGACCAGTCGCAGAGCCGCTGGTCAACGCGTTCGCTGACGCGCTCCGCGGGCTTGGCGCGAGTGTAGAGACCGGCGCGTTCGGGGCGGACATGCAGGTGGAGCTCGTCAACGACGGCCCGGTGACGCTAATTCTCGAAACCTAGGGAACGGGGTCGTCACCCAGGCGACGCCCGCTCTCCGGTCGCGGTCAACCAGGGGCGCCGGTCAACCACGGGCGCCGGCCAACTACGTCGGCCGGCTACGGCCCGCAGTGATCACGGGCGGCGGCCCGCAGCGGCCGGATCCGCCTTCAGGTGGCGGCGCGTGAAGTCGAGGGACTCGGCGAGGTCGGCCTGGCGGTCCGCGACCGTCGGGACGCGGTGCGTGCTGACCTCTAGCACGACGTGCCCCTCGTAGCCGGTGTCGCTGAGCCAGCGGAGTAGCTCGCCGCACGGCTGCGTGCCGCGGCCCGGCACCAGGTGCTCGTCCGGCAGGCCCGGCTTGGTGCCGTCACCCAGGTGCACGTGGGCCAGCCGGTCGCCGAGCGCCTCGGCCATGGCGAGCACGTCGGAACCGGATACCGCCGCGTGCGAGACGTCGAGCGTGGCGGCGGCGGAGTCCATTTCGACCGGATTCCAGTGCGGGGCGTAGGCCGCTATCTCGGTCTCGCCGCGCAGTAGCGGATACAGGTTCTCGATCGCGAAGGCGACGTTGCCCTGCCCGGTCATCTCCGCGATGCCCGTCTGGAAGTCCCTGGCGTACTCGCGCTGCCAGCGGAACGGCGGATGCACCACAACCACGTGCGCGCCAACGGCCTCGGCCAGCTCGCGAGATTTCGCCAGCTTCGTCCACGGATCGCGGCTCCACACCCGCTGGGTGATGAGCAGATTCGGCGCGTGCACGGCGACGATTGGGATGCCGTGGTAGTCCGACAGCTTGCGCAACACGGACGCGTCCTGGCTGACCGGGTCCGCGGTCACCATGACTTCCAGCCCGTCGTAGCCAAGCCGGGCGGCGGTCTCGAAGGCGTCCGGAGTGCGCTCCGGGAAGACCGAAGCGGTCGACAGCGCGATCTTGATGGCTGTCACTGGAGTGACCTGCGCAATCGCCTCTCCTATGGCTGTGCTCGTACTGCCAGCTTATGCGTCCCGGCGCGCCGTGCCGCCGGTGGCGGCCGACTGTCGGCACTAGCCGGTACCTTCCCAGCATGCCCAGATCCGCAACCGCGACAGCGTTCCAGTGTTCGGCCTGCGGCTGGCGGACAAGCAAGTGGGCAGGCCGCTGCGGCGACTGCGATGCCTGGGGCACGGTCATCGAGGGACCCGATGAGGATCCCGGCCGGGCCGGGTCGCACGGCCAGCTGCGAGGAGCCCAGTTGCGGGCGGCCCAGCTGCGACCGGCTCAGCCGACGACAGCCGCGGTGCCCATCGGAGATGTCGACGCCGCTGCGGCCAAGGCGAGGCCGACCGGAATGTCCGAGCTGGACCGGGTCCTCGGCGGCGGGCTCGTTCCCGGTGCCGTCGTGCTGCTGGCCGGCGAGCCTGGCGTGGGCAAGTCGACGCTCCTGCTCGAGGCAGGTGCGCTCGCGGCGGCGTCGGGCCGCGTGCTGTACGTGACGGGAGAGGAGTCGGCCGCCCAGGTACGGCTGCGCGCCGATCGGATCGGCGCCATCAGCGATTCGCTGTACCTGGCTGCGGAGACAGACTTCGGGGCGCTTCTCGGTCACGTCGAGGCGGTCGACCCGGTACTGCTAATCGTCGACTCGATACAGACGATCAGCGCGGCCGGGGTAGACGGCGTGCCGGGCGGCGTGACCCAGGTGCGGGAGATCACCGCCGCGCTGACAGCGCTGGCCAAGCAGCGCACGCTAACGACCGTGCTGGTCGGGCACGTGACCAAGGACGGCTCGGTGGCCGGCCCGCGCACCCTCGAGCACCTGGTCGACGTCGTCCTGCACTTCGACGGCGACTCGCGAGGCCAGCTGCGGATGGTGCGCGCGCTGAAGAACAGGTACGGCCCCACTGACGAGTTCGGGTGCTTCGAGCTCGGCGAGTTCGGGCTCACGGGCCTGCCGGATCCGAGCGGGCTGTTCCTGTCTGAACGGCACGAGCCGGTGCCCGGTACCTGCGTGACCGTGACGCTCGAAGGTCGCCGGCCGCTGCTAGCCGAGGTGCAGACGCTGGTCTGCGACACCGCGGGCGATCTGCCGCCGCGTCGGGTCGTATCCGGCCTGGACTCGGCCAGGGTCGGCATGATGCTGGCCGTGCTCCAGCGCCGGGCGGGGCTCGGCATTGGCAAGCGCGACGTGTTCGCCGCTACCGTGGGCGGAGTCCGGCTGACCGAGCCGTCGGTCGACCTGGCCGTAGGGCTGGCGGTGGCGAGCGCGGTCGCCGATCTCAGTGTGCCGCCAGATCTCGTCGCGATCGGCGAGGTCGGGCTCGCGGGTGAGATCAGGCGCGTTACTGGCATCCAGCGGCGGATCACCGAAGCGGAGCGGATGGGATTCCGGCGGGCGATCATCCCGGCCGGCTCCGGCCTGCCGCCCGCTAGCGGAGCGGCACGCCCGCGGCGCGCGGATGGGGCGCGGGCAAGCCACTTGCATGTGGCCGGACCGCAGCAGTGGGTCGGCTCGCTGGCGGTCACCGAGGTCCCCGACATGCAGTCGGCCATCGCCGCGGCGCTCGGCAGACGGTAGGGATGCGGCCGCTGCCTGTTTGAAGCCGCGCGCGAAGGTGAAATTGCGGCTGTGACCCGTGACTAGACTGCCAGCAGAAGCGAGATCGTTAAGGCAGGTGCTGACGATGAGCATCGGGCGAGACGAGCGCCGGCGCGCTGCCCTGGCGATGGTCGCCCCCGGTACCGCGCTCCGCGATGGCCTGGAGCGGATCGTGCGCGGCAATACCGGCGCGCTTATCGTGCTTGGCATGGATCCGGTTGTGAGCGATATCTGCTCTGGCGGGTTCGAGCTCGATGCCCCGTTCTCGGCCACGCGGCTGCGCGAGCTCGCCAAGATGGACGGCGCCGTCGTCCTCGACGAGACCGGCTGCCGCATCCTGCGGGCAGCCGTCCAGCTAGTGCCTGATCCGCGGCTGCCGACGCAGGAGTCCGGTACGCGACATCGCACCGCCGAGCGCGTCGCCAGGCAGACCGGCTATCCCGTGATCACCGTCAGCAAGTCGATGCGGATCATCGCCGTCTTCACCACGAGCGAGCGGTACGTGCTCGAGGACTCTGCGGCGCTCCTGACGCGAGCCCACCAGGCGCTCGCAACGCTGGAGCGGTACAAACGGCGCCTCGACGATGCCGCGGGCGCGCTCACCGCGCTCGAAATCGAGGACCGGGCGACGGTCGGCGATATCGCCGTGGTTGCCCGGCGGCTTGAGATGGTCGGCCGGGTGACCGATGAGATAGCCGGATACCTCGTGGAGCTCGGCACTGACGGTCGGCTGCTGGGCCTGCAGCTTGAGGAGCTCACTGCCGGTACAGCCCGTGAGCGCGAGCTGCTGCTGCGCGACTACTCGCAGGATCATCGGACGACCGGGAGCGAGATTTGGGCCGGCGCAGATCACGTCGACAAGCTGGGCCTGCTCAGTGCCGACGAGTTGCTCGACCTATCCGCAGTAGCGGCTGCCATCGGCCTCGGTGCGGCCGACGGCCTTGGTCGGCACGTCACCTCGCGTGGATACCGGCTCCTCGGACAAATACCAAGGCTGGCGCCGGCGACAGCTGACAGCCTGATCGAGCATTTCGGCGGCCTTCAGGGCCTGCTGTCGGCAAGCGTCCACGACCTGCGTCGCGTGGAAGGCGTGGATCCCGGACAGGCGACGAGCGTACGCGAGGGGCTGTCGCGGCTGGCCGAGTCGGCGCTCATGGAGCGCTACTCCTAGTCGCGCCCGGCTGGTGCGGTGCTCACCCTCGGGCCTGCGCTGCGCCCGCTGGGCGATACGCTGCACCGGCTGGCACCGCCGGTCATGGCCGTATCTGTGCGGCGGTGGGAGGATCGGACTGCGATGTCGACGCCTTATACCTCCCCGGTGCTGCGCTGGTACGCGGCCAACGCGCGAGACCTGCCGTGGCGCCGTCCAGACGCGACGCCGTGGTCGATCCTCGTCAGCGAGGTCATGCTCCAGCAGACCCCAGTCAGCCGCGTACTCCCTGCCCACGCGGCCTGGATCAGTCGCTGGCCTGAGCCCGCCGCGCTCGCGGCGGCCACGCCCGCGGACGCCGTGCGGCAGTGGGACAGGCTCGGATACCCGCGCCGTGCCGTGCGCCTGCACGCGAGCGCCGAGCTGATCACGAGCCAGCTTGACGGCCACGTGCCGGCCTCGGTTGACGAGCTGCGGCGGCTGCCAGGGGTCGGGGCGTATACCGCCGCCGCGGTGGCGAGCTTCGCCTACGGCAAGCGCCAAGCGGTGCTCGACACGAACGTCCGGCGTGTCCTCGCCCGTCTCGTCACTGGCAGCTACCTGCCGCGTCCAGCGCAGACCACGGCGGAGGTCCGGCTGGCCGAGTCCCTGCTGCCGCAGGACGGCCGGCTCGCCGCCCAGTGGTCGGTCGGGGTCATGGAACTCGGCGCCCTGATCTGCACTGCCAGGCGGCCGCGGTGCCATGACTGCCCGGTCAGCAATCAGTGCGCCTGGCTCAAGCAGGGCCAGCCCACGGCCGGCGCGCGCCGGGCGGCTGCGCGTTATGAGGGCAGCGACCGCCAGTGCCGCGGCCGCCTCCTGGCTATCCTCAGATCGGCGAGCGGGCCGGTGCCGCCGGTCGACCTGGACGCAGCCTGGGACGACTCGGGGCAGCGAGCTCGCGCGCTCGCTGCCCTGATCGATGATGGACTTGTCATTGGATGTCCGGACGGGTCCCTCGCCTTGCCCGGTGACGCGAAACAGGCGAGCCTGCCCCTTGGGGCTGGCTCGCCTGCCTCGTCTGCCTGATCCGGCCCGCTGCCTGATCCAGCAGGCTGCGCGTCTTCGGACTAGTCCGACGCTGTCGCTGTTGCTCCGCTGGCGGCGGCCTTGGACTCCACCTCAACCGGGGGCGCATCGGGCACATCGGACGGCTTGTTGATGCCGCTGAAGATGAACTTCGCGTCCTCGCCGGTGCCCTCCGCGTCGACGATCACGATCTGGCCGGCCTTGACTTCGCCGAACAGGATCTTCTCCGACAGGTGATCCTCGATCTCCCGCTGGATCGTGCGGCGCAGTGGCCTGGCGCCGAGGACTGGGTCGTAGCCCTTCTCCGACAGCAGCTTCTTCGCAGCCGGGCGGATCTCGATACCCATGTCCCGGTCGCGCATCCGCTCGTCAACCTTGCTGACCATCAGGTCGACGATCTGGAAGATCTCGTCCTGGCTCAGCTGGTGGAAGACGATGACGTCGTCGACGCGGTTGAGGAACTCTGGCCGGAAGTGCTGCTTGAGCTCCTCGCCAACCTTGTTCTTCATCCGGTCATACGAGCCCTTCGACTCGCTCGCCGCACCGAAGCCCACCGAGACGCCCTTGGAGATGTCCCTGGTGCCAAGGTTTGTGGTCATGATGATCACGGTGTTCTTGAAGTCGACCACACGGCCCTGGGCGTCGGTCAGCCGACCGTCCTCCAGGATCTGCAGCAGCGAGTTGAAGATGTCGCCGTGCGCCTTCTCGATCTCGTCGAACAAGACGACCGAGAACGGCTTGCGCCGCACCTTCTCGGTCAGCTGTCCGCCCTCCTCGTAGCCCACGTAACCAGGCGGGGAGCCGAACAGCCGGGAGACCGTGTGCTTCTCCATGTACTCGCTCATGTCCAGCTGGATGAGCGAGTCCTCGTCACCAAAGAGGAACTCGGCGAGCGTCCTGGATAGCTCGGTCTTACCCACACCAGACGGCCCGGCGAAGATGAACGAGCCACCGGGGCGCTTCGGATCCTTCAGCCCGGCCCTGGTCCGCCTGATGGCCTGTGACAGCGCCTTGATGGCGTCGTTCTGGCCGATGACCCGGCGGTGCAGCTCGTCCTCCATGCGGAGCAGCCGCTGCGACTCCTCCTCGGTGAGCTTGAACACCGGGATGCCCGTGGCGGTCGCGAGAACCTCCGCAATGAGCTCCTCGTTGACCTCGGCCGGCGTGTCCATGTCGCCGGCCTTCCACTCCTTCTCGCGCGCGTCCTTCTTGTCGATGAGCTGCTTCTCGGTGTCGCGCAGGGACGCGGCCTTCTCGAAGTCCTGGGAGTCGATGGCCGACTCCTTCTCCCTGCGCACGTCGGCGATCCGCTCGTCGAAGTCCCGCAGGTCCGGCGGTGCGGTCATCCGGCGGATGCGCATCCGCGATCCCGCCTCGTCGATGAGGTCGATCGCCTTGTCCGGCAGGAACCGGTCGCTGATGTACCGGTCGGCAAGCTGAGCTGCCGCCACGAGCGCGTCGTCGGTGATGGTGACCCGGTGGTGCGCCTCGTACCGGTCGCGCAGGCCCTTCAGGATCTCGATGGTGTGCGAGATCGTCGGCTCAGCGACCTGGATCGGCTGGAACCGGCGCTCAAGTGCCGCGTCCTTCTCCAGGTGCTTGCGGTACTCATCCAGCGTGCTGGCCCCGATGGTCTGCAGCTCGCCCCTGGCCAGCATCGGCTTAAGGATGGAAGCAGCGTCGATCGCGCCCTCCGCGGCGCCCGCCCCAACCAGA
>DATHQE010000429.1:0-3389 GCA_035483035.1 Streptosporangiaceae bacterium
ATCCTGTACTGGAATGCGGACACCACCCGGCTGCCTGCCGCGCTGCACCGCGATTTCATCCGGCTCGCGCTTGCCAACGCCCTCACCAAGCCAGGCGCCGCCACGATGCTCGGCGCGCCGCTCGACCTGGAGAAGGTCGACACGGAGACGTACGTGATCGCTGGCATCGCCGATCACATCTGCCCCTGGCAGTCGTGCTACCGCACCACCCAGCTGCTCGGCGGCCCCGTCACGTTCGTGCTGTCGACGAGCGGCCATATCGCGTCGATGGTCAATCCGCCCGGCAACCCCAAGGCGACGTTCCAGACCGCGGCCGACAACCCGGCCGATCCGCGCGACTGGCTCGCCAGCGCGCAGACCGTCAGCGGCAGCTGGTGGCCGCACTATTCCGACTGGCTAGCCGCCCGCAGCGGTCCGGACCGCAAGAGCCGGACAAGGCCCGGCCGCAAGGGCTTCGAGGTACTCGCCGCAGCGCCTGGTACGTATGTTCACGACCGGTAGTCTCCGATCGGTTGCGGTGGGCGGCCAGCTGCTGCGGACGTCCGTGCGTCCGGGCCGGGCCGTCCGCAGTGGCGCCCGCGCCGCTGTGCCACTGCTGCTGATCAACGGCATCGGCGCCAGCCTGGAACTGCTCGAGCCGTTCGTCGACGGACTCGACCCGGCGATCGAGGTGATCAGGTTCGACGTGCCGGGAGTCGGCGGATCGCCGCTGCCATCCCGGCCCTACCGGTTCACGGGCTTGTGCGGGCTGATCGGCGCGATGCTGGACCAGCTCGGCTACGGCGCCGTCGACGTGCTCGGCATCTCGTGGGGCGGCGGCGTCGCGCAGCATTTCGCCGCGGTCCAGCGGACGCGCTGCCGGCGGCTTGTGCTCGTCAGCACCGCGACCGGCGCGCTGATGGTGCCAGCCAGGCCTAGCGTCCTTGCCACGATGATCACGCCGCGCCGCTACACCGATCGCGCGTACCTGGAGCAGCACGCGGCCCGCCTCTACGGCGGCAGCGCCCGGTCTGATCCCGCGGGCGTCACCGCCGCCATGAACGCGCACAACCGGGTCGGCTCCCCGCGCGGCTACCTCTACCAGCTCGCGGCCGGAGCCGGCTGGACCAGCCTGCCGTTCCTGCCGATGCTCACCCAGCCGACGCTGATCGTGTCCGGCGACGACGACCCCATCATCCCGCTGGCCAACGCCCGCATCATGCACCGGCTGATCCCGCACTCCACCCTGCACGTGTTCCAGGGCGGCCACCTCGGCTTGGTCACCGAGGCAGCGCGGGTCGCGCCCGTGATCAGCCGGTTCCTGGCCGGGCCCGAGCCCGCCGAAGACCCGGCCGTGCCAGCCGAAGCCCGAGGGAGGTCATGAGAGTGGATCCGGCCACCGATGCCGACTTCTACGCGCTCGAGCAGCTGCTAGATGCCGAGGGGCGTCAGCTGATCATGACGGTGCGGGACTTCATGGAGAAGTCCGTGGCACCCGTGATCAACCACTACTGGACCAGGGAGGAATTCCCGTACGACCTGATACCCGGGCTAGCCGGCCTCGGCATCGCTGGCCTGGCCTGCGCCGGCTATGACTGCCCGGGCGGCAGCAGCGTGCTCGACGGCATGATCGCGCTAGAACTGGCGCGGGTCGACCCGTCCATTGCCACCTTCATGGGCGTGCATGGCGGCCTGGCGATGGGCTCGGTCTACCTGTGCGGCTCGGAAGAGCAGAAGCAGCGCTGGCTGCCGGCCATGGCCCGGATGGAAAAGATCGGCGCCTTCGCGCTGACCGAGCCCGACGTCGGCTCGGGAGTCGCCGGCGGCCTCACTACGACCGCTCAGCGCGACGGCGACGTCTGGGTACTCAACGGCCGCAAAAAGTGGATCGGCAACGCGACGTTCGCTGACCTGATCATCGTCTGGGCCCGCGACGTCGCTGACAATCAGGTCAAGGGCTTCGTCGTCGCGGCAGGCACCGAGGGCTTCACGCCGGAGAAGATGCGCAACAAGATCGCCCTGCGCGTCGTCCAGAACGCCGAGATCACCCTGGACAACGTGCGCGTGCTCGAGGAGGACCGGCTGCAGCAGGCCACGACGTTCCGCGACACCGCGAAAGTGCTGCGCCTGACGCGGGCGGGCGTGGCCTGGCAGGCGACCGGCTGTGCCCGCGGCGCCTACGAGCACGCCCTCGCCTATGCCAAGCAGCGCGAGCAGTTTGGCCGCCCGATCGCCGGCTTCCAGCTCGTCCAGGACCTGCTGGTGCGGATGTTGTCCAACGTGACCGCGTCGGCCTGTCTGTGCGTTCGGCTCTCCCAGCTGCAAGACCAGGACGAAGCGAAAGATCATCACTCCGCCCTGGCCAAGGCATTCTGCACGGTCCGGATGCGCGAGACTGTCGGCTGGGCCCGCGAGCTGCTAGGCGGTAACGGCATCCTGCTCGAGAACCAGGTCGGCCGGTTCGTGGCCGACGCCGAGGCCATCTACTCCTACGAAGGCACCAGGGAGATCAACACGCTCATCGTCGGCCGCGCCATCACTGGCCTCGGCGCCTTCGTCTGAGCAGGCCGGACGCGCAGGCTCACGCCACCGGCCCGAGCCGCACCACGCTGCCGCCGCCGAACGCCATCGACGCCACCGAGCCATCTGCCAGGCGCCGGAATTCGACGGGCTCGCCGGACTGCCGGACGCCCGGCGCCACCACGAAGCTGCCAGACTCGCCCGCGCGGTTGATCACGACCTTGTCGTCGGGCTGCGACGTGTCGATCATTGTCAGCTGGCCGTCGCGCCACTCCAGCTTGATCAGGAAGCTCATGTCCGGCGGCGCGTAGACACCGAGCAGCGGCACCAGGTCCGCGGGTGTCGGAACCAGCGCGCGCGGCTGCGGCGCTGCTGCCGCCGCGAGACCGCGAGCGACCGCCGCCAGGTTCATCGCCAAGGCTGCCGCATCAGCCTCGCCATTGATCAGCACGATCGCGCCCACCCGCGTGCCGCGATCGAAGCATGCATCCGAGGTAAAGCCTGGCAGGCCGCCGGAGTGCTGGACCCAGGTCACGTCGTCCTTGCGCACTGAGTACCAGCTGATTCCCCAGGCGGTCGACCACTCCTCGTCACTGAGGTACCTGGGCTTGTGCATCTCCCGTCGGGTCGCGATGGCCAGCACGGCCGCGCCGGACGAAGCGGAACCAGTCCCATCAGCACCAGTCCCATCAGGCCCATCCGCGTGCGCCGCCAGCTGGAACGAGAGCCACTTCCCGAGATCCTCGACGGTCGACCACAGGCCGCCCTCCGCCCAGATCAGCGGCATAGCCGGGGCGACAGCCAGCTCGTCGGAGAAGGCGCGGCCAGCGTAGGGGGTCGCCCGCCGCCCGGCCAGCGCTGCCGGGAGCGGCTCGAATCCGGTAGACGAC
>DATHQE010000430.1:0-3335 GCA_035483035.1 Streptosporangiaceae bacterium
CGAGTCAACACGCAGTTGCTGAGCCAGCTCTCCCGCTAGCTTCAGATCAATGTCCGTCATGGCGGCAGCTGGCGTAGCCACGAGCACCTCCTGGGTTGGGTTGCGCGGATCGCAGACATGCGCACTCACCCAGGCTAGAACCTCGCCGTGCGAACGAAGCCGACCGGGCCGTCGATGGAGCACCCGGTCGGCGGTGGCGCCTCACTGCGCTGGCGCTGGGCGGACGGCAACCTCGGCCGTGGTGGCCGCCAGGGCCGCCGCGGCGGGCGCGGTCACCATGGGCAGGATCAGCGCCGACGAGCAGGTGGCGCTGTGCTGGACGTGATGAGTGACGACAGCGGTTGTCGTCCCGCGGATCGGATCGGCATCGGTGCCGAGATTGCGGGAGAACCGCGGGTGCGCCCCGCCAGATAGCTGGAGCCGGATCCGGTGGCCGGGCCGGAAGACGTGCGCGACATCGGTCAGCGGGATGTCGGCCTGCCAGACCTCGCCGGGCGTCACTGCGGCTGGCGACGACCGGAAGATCTGGTCGGTGAGGTTCGCCGAGCGGCCATCCGGGCTGACATCGCACAACCGGGCGAAGATGTCGAAGTAGGCATTGTCGGAGCGCACGTGCACGCGGACCACCGGGAGGCCGGCAACCTCCACCGCCGCCTCGAGCGGCTCGGTGCTGAACGTCAGCACGTCCGAGCGTGCCTCCAGCGCCGAGTTGTCCAGGCTGCCGCCACCGCGCAGGGACATCAGCCGGCCGCCGACCGACGGCGTGGGGTCGGCGGGATCGTAGGTGAAGGGCGTCCCCTCGGTGTCGGCGTCCGACTCCGCAGCTGTCAGCTGGCCGCCAGCCTGCAGGTGGAATGCGGTCGGCTCGGTGCCGGCCGGCGGCCAGTCCGGCAGTTCCCGCCAATGGTCAGTGCCGGATACCCAGACACGCACTGGACTGCGGCGAGGCGGGTTCACGGCCCCGTTCCCGTCGGCGTAGGCATCCAGCCACGCCAGCGTTTCCCGAATCGCCACGCCCATGTCGATGTTCAGATGGGTCCACGGGCCGACGGTCAGCCCCGCGGTGACCCCGCGCCGGCGCATTGCCTGGTATTGCTGCATTGTCTGCTCGACGAAGAAGTCGTGTGAGCCGCTGATCAGGAGCGTGGGAACCGTGACCCGGTCGAGCGCGGCGGCAGCGCTATAGCCGGCCCAGTAGGGGTCGGCGCTGTCCTGGTGGGCCAGCCAGTCGCCGTACCAGGGGACCGCGTCACCGCCGAGGGTCGCGCCGGTCGACGCGATGGGCAGCCGGTTCAGGGCGGAGGCGAGCCGTCTGTCCGCCGTCATCGTGCGCCACATCATGACGGGCGAGCTGTGCTGCTCCTGATGGGCCATCAGGTCGGTCCACGACAAGAGGTTGTACAACTCGAACGGGCCGTGGCCAAAGCCGGCCGCGGCCAGATCGTGCGGGCTGATGTACAGCGCCATGGCCGTGAGCTCCGGCGGCGGCTCCAGGGCCAGGGCCCAGGCCGTGAAGGCCAGATAGCTCGGCCCGGCAGTGGCAAGACGGCCGCTGAACCAGTCCTGCCCGCGCAGCCAGGCCACGGTGTCCTGACCGTCGGTCGCCTCGTCCATGCCCGGCGTGAAGGCGCCGCCCGAGCCGAACGTGCCGCGGCAGCTCTGGAGAAGCACGTGATAACCGCGTTCGGCGAAGGGCCGTCCCATCATCGCCATCTGCCAGCCCCGGCCGTACGGGGTACGCATCAGGACCGTCGGCCGCGGCTGCGCGGTGACCGGCGCGTAGTGGTCGGCCAGCAGGATCGTGCCGTCGCGCATCGGCACCCGGAGACCGCGGTCGACAGTGATCTTGTTGCGCTTGGGTCCGAGCTTCAGCGGTCTGCTCATCACGTTGGCCAGGACGTCGGCCGGGCGGCGAGGTGGACGGGGACCGCTGCTCATGTGCTCTCCATCGGTGGCTGCCGGAGCGGCTGCTGCTGGGATGATGATCTCGTGACTGACCTGATCGATGGTATGACCGCGGTGGTGTTCGACTTTTACGGCACGCTGACGCCGGTTAGCCCGAGCGAAGTGTGGGCGACCAACGCGGCGCAGCTGGCGGCGGACATGGGCGGCGTCCCTGTCGACGATCTGGTCAGGGTGCTCGACGACAGTTTCCCCGAGCGGATTAGCGGCGCCCTCGGTGACGTCAGGCAGACGATGCGGGTCCTCAGCGACCGCCTGGGCGTCCAGCTCACCGACGAGCAGCTCGACGAGGCGAGTCGGACCCGGCGCGCGGTGCAGGAGTCAATGTTCGTCCTGCGCCCCGAGGCGCTAGCGGTGATCAGGACGCTGCGGGACCGCGGGACACGCATCGGCCTGGTGTCGGACTGCACATCAGAGCTGCCTGACGCCTGGTCGCGACTGCCGCTCGCCGCGGTCGTGGACGCGCCGGTGTTCTCTTGCGTGGAGCGCACGCGCAAGCCCGACCCGCGCCTGTTCCACACGGTCGCGCAGCGGCTCCAGGCCGACGCGGCGGCTTGCGTGTACGTCGGCGATGGCGGCGGTCGCGAGCTGACTGGCGCCAGCGCAATCGGCATGCGTGCCGTGCTCCTCGCCGGGCCGGACTGGTATCAGCACCGCGACCACAGGACCGAGGCCGACTGGGCCGGGCCGCGGATCAGCTCGCTGACTGACCTGCTTACTGCTGGTTAACCAATCCGCCGAACACGCCAGGCCAAGGAGCTGGGCGATAGGGCGCGAAGTTGGATGTGCTGCCCCTAGAGGGGCGTCATATCCACCTTGACGCCCTACGGGCTAGCCGGCCGCCTTCATGGCCGCCGCGACTGGCTCGTAGGCCAGGTTCGGCTGTAGCCAGTACTCGGCTTCTTCGACCGTTATGCCCTTGCGGCCCGCGTAGTTCTCGACCTGGTCGCGGCCGATCCGGCCGACGGCGAAGTACCGGGCGGCAGGATGGGCGAGCAGCAGCCCGCTGACGCTGGCGGCCGGCGTCATCGCGAACGACTCGGTCAGCGCCACCCCGATCCGGCGGGCGTCGAGCAGGTCGACGAGCTTGTCCTTCTCCGAGTGGTCTGGGCAGGCCGGGTAGCCGAACGCGGGCCGGATGCCGCGGAACCGCTCGGTGTGCAGTTCCTCGATGGTCGGCTCGGCCGCCGGCTCGTACCAGGCCCGGCGCGCTTCCAGGTGCGCGTACTCCGCGGACGCTTCGGCGAGACGGTCGGCGAGCGCCTTGACGGTGATCGCGCGGTAGTCATCGTTCTGCGCCTCGTACCGATGCGCCAGCTCCTCGGCGCCGGTGACGCAGACGGCAAAGGCGCCGATGTAGTCACTGCGGCCGG
>DATHQE010000431.1:0-2399 GCA_035483035.1 Streptosporangiaceae bacterium
CCGCTCCACGTCGATCTCGGCGTGCACGGGCGCGCCAACCACAATCTCGCCCGCGGTCACGACGCCGCGGTGCACGATCAGGCCGGGGACCGGCGCCTGCACATCGGTCACCTCGATCCTGGCGTCGTCACCGGCGCCGCTGCCGAAGGCCACGATGACGCCGTTGTCGGCAAGCTGGCCACCACCTTCGGCGTAGAACGGCGTGCGATCCAGCACGACCTCGACCGCGGTGCCCGCCCCGGCCGACGGCACGGCGACGCTGCCCATTAGCAGGCCGACGACCGTCGCGTCCGTCGCGACTTCGTCGTACCCGGTGAAGGTCACGCTGCCCGCTTGCTCGAGCACGTGCGCGAAAACCGAGATGTCGGCGTTGCCAGTCTTCTTGACCGCAGCGTCGGCCTTGGCGCGCTGCCGCTGCTCGGCCATCAGCCGGCGGAACTCGCCCTCGTCGACGGACAGGCCCTGCTCGCTCGCCATCTCCAGGGTGAGGTCGATCGGGAAGCCGTAGGTGTCGTGCAGCTGGAACGCCTGATCGCCGCGGATGGTCTCGGTCCCGCGCCGCCGCGTCTCTTCCACCGCAACGTCGAAGATGGCGCTGCCGGTCCGCAGCGTGGCCAGGAACGCGGCCTCCTCGGCGTCGATGACCGTGTGAATGTGCGGCGCGTCCCTGATGAGCTCGCGGTACTGCTGGCCGAGGGCCTCGATCGCCACCGTGGCCAGCTCGTGCATATACCGCTCGTCCTCGCCGCCCCGGCTGCGCCCGGAGCCGCCGCGCTGCGCGCCAGACAGCAGCCGCAGCTTTTGCATGCTGCGGCGCAGGATGCGCCGCAGCACGTAGCCGCGGCCTTCGTTCGACGGGATCACGCCGTCGGCGACCAGCATCACGGCTGTTCGCACGTGGTCGGTCACGACGCGCAGCGCGACATCAGTCCGGTCGTCGACGCCGTACCGGGTCTCAGTGAGCTCGGCAGCCCGCTCCAGCACCTTCCACATGGTGTCGATCTCATAGATGTTGTCCACGCCCTGCAGCAGCGCGGCCATGCGCTCCATGCCCATGCCGGTGTCGATGTTGCGCGACGGCAGATCGCCGGCCACGTCGAAGTCCACCTTGGACCGCACGGCACCGAGCTGGTACTGCATGAAGACGAGGTTCCACACCTCGAGATAGCGGTCTTCGTCGGCCTCGGGCCCGCCTTCCCGGCCGTACTCGGGGCCGCGGTCGTAGTAGATCTCCGAGCACGGGCCACCGGGCCCGGGCACGCCCATGTGCCAGTAGTTGTCGGCCAGCCCGCGGCGCTGGATCCGGCCCTCCGGTACGCCGACGACGTCGTGCCAGATCTTGGCTGCCTCGTCGTCCTCGTGCAGCACGGTCACCCACAGCCGGCTCTCTGCGAAGCCAAACCCGCCGTCGGACTCCGGCCGGGTCAGCAGATCCCAGGCGAACGGGATGGCCTGGTCCTTGAAGTAATCACCGAACGAGAAGTTGCCGAGCATCTGGAAGAACGTGCCGTGCCGGGTGGTCTTGCCGACCTCTTCGATGTCGGGGGTGCGCACGCACTTCTGGCAGCTGGTCGCCCGCTGGAACGGCGGCGTCTGCTGCCCGAGGAAGTACGGCTTGAAGGGTTGCATGCCGGCGTTCACCAGGAGCAGCGTCGGGTCGTCGGCGACCAGGCTGGCCGAGGGGACAACTGTGTGCCCCCGCTGCTCGAAGTAACTAAGGAAACGGCGGACGATCTCTGCCGACTCCATCACGGCCATCCTTCACATTGACAGGGCCCGGCCAGCGCTAACCGGTACCCAGCGGACTCATCAGGGCTCGCGGCGGCCCTGCTGGCGTACCCCGGACGCGGTCCGGTCGCCACTAGCTTCAAGGGTCTGTGCTTCGACGGTGCGCGTCTTCAGGACCTGCGTCTCGAGGGCCTGTGCTTCGAGCGTACGGCCTGTCCGGACGGGCTCTGGCTGCCGGCGATGCAGATCCCAATACTCTGCCATGCCGTCGCGCACATCGCGCAAGAATCCGGCTGCGGCCACGGCGCGCGCCAGGTTCGTCCGGACGCCCCTGACCGGTGCCAGCCCGCTTGGTGCCAGGTCGCCCCGTGTCTGCCTGCCCGGTGCCAGGCGACGCGGCGTGGCCTGCACTAGTACACGCCCCGGCGTGGGGGGCAGCATCCGCAGTCCGGCGGCCGACCCCGGGGCCGGCCGAGACCTAGCGGACTTCGGCGCGCTCAGCATGCTCGCCAGGCGCGTGACGCGGCGGTAGCCAGTCACTCCCAGGACCGCGCCGGTTGCCACCCAGAAACCGCGCCTGATCATCGCCGGCTCATTGCGCGCGCTGGCCGCCGGGCCCCGGTGATGGCCTGGCGCCCGTGCGCGGCCTCCGGCAGAGTCGCCCCAGCCGC
>DATHQE010000432.1:0-2109 GCA_035483035.1 Streptosporangiaceae bacterium
GCCGGCGCGATGACCGCAGCGGACGGCGCGGCGGGCTTCGCGGGCAGATGCACCTGAGCCGTGGCACCAGCGCACCCGGCGAGCGCCGGGACAAGCCAGGCGGCGGCCATGACGAGCGATCCGCGCCGTCTCATCGCGGCCCGGTCAGGTCCGGTTCGGTCATACGGGACTCCGGAATAGGGCTGGCTGGCAGCGTGCGCTCCGACGCGGCTTTTGGTCTGTGATCAGGCGGAGTGGACACTAGGACCGGCCCGTGAGCAGCTGGTTAGCGATCCGTGAGCGCGCACGTCGACGCGTCAGCGCACAGGGTCGATGCGTGAGCGCGCGAGTCGACACAGGAGGCCTGCCAGCCGCGCACGTACAGACACACCGACCGCGCTTGGTGCCAGGGACCTACTCGTCAGAGGCAGACGGCTGCGCTGCGGCGTGGTAGCCAGCCAGCGGAGCCACCCGGTAGTACCCAGTCTCTGGGTTCCGGATGATGAGGCTTGAATCGGTGAGAGCCAGCGTGACTGCCGCCGCTCCGGAGGCAGCCGACACAACAATCGAGTCGGGCAAGTCACGCAGCCCGGCCTTCGCCAGCGTGCGGAGCGCCTTACGCGAGCAGGGATCGAGCGCGCGCCACGCGGTGTCGAGCCGGCGGCTCACCGACAGGTCACCGATGGACAGCTCGCCCAGCAGCCTGCCGGTGTCGGACATTGCGGCCGCCAGGTCAGCCACCCGCCGCGCCGGATCCGCCGCGAGGCGAGCGCCAGCGATGCGCAACGCTAGCGGCAGGCCCGCGCAGGCCATGGCGATGGTGGCCGCCGCGCCAGGCTCGGCCTGTACCCGCCGCCACCCCGCGATCTTGCCCAGGAAGGCGACGGCCTCGTCGGCGGTCAGGCCGGTCAGGCTGAGATTGCTCGCCCCTTCCAGATCGGCGAGTCGTGAACTGCTGGTCACGATCACTGCCGAGTCGGCCGTGCCAGGGAGCAGGGGACGGACCTGGGCGGCTGAGGCTGCGTCCTCGAACAGCAAGAGCACGCTCCGGCCAGCGAGCACTGACCGGTACAACGCGGCCCGTTCCGCAAGACCCGACGGAATCCTCCCCGGCGGAACACCGAGCGATCGCAGCAGCTCGCCGAGGATGTCCAGCGGATCCCTGGCTTGCCCGACGCCGCCGAGCACCGCGTACAGCTGGCCGTCGGGAAACTCCCCGCTGGCCAGGTGCGCGGCCTTGACGGCCAGGGCTGACTTGCCGACCCCCGGCGGACCGCTGACCACCGTGACGGCAAGGCTCGCCGCAGGCATCTGCCGGGCAAGAGCCTCTATGGCGGCAACGCGCCCGGTGAAGTCGGACGGCGGGGCGGGCAGCTGGCAGATGGGCGTCCAGGCAGGCCGCGGGTGGCCCGGCCGGGTGAGGAGCCTCGGCCTGAACATCAGGTCAGGGCTGTCGGCAAGCATCTGCCGGAGCAAGGCCTGCGCTTCTGGACCTGGCTCCTGGCCGAACTCTCGACTCGTCAGGTCGCGCAGCCGGGTGAACGCGGCGAGCGCGGCCGACTTCTGGCCGCAGCGGTAGAGCGCGAGCATGAGCTGCACGCGCGGATGCTCAGCAAGCGGGTCCGAGGCGACGGCCGCACGGATCTGCGCGAGCACCTCGTGTTCCTGGCCCAGCGCGAGCCGCGCGTCGATCAGCCATTCCTGGACGTCGCGGCGCTGCTGAAGCAGCGCGTTCGCCGCTAGTTGCATAGCCGGGGTATCCGGCAGGTCGATCAGCGGGGGTTCGCGCCACAGGCTGCACGCCTGTCCAAGCAGGCGAGCTGCGTCCTCGGCGCTACCGCTGTCGAGTGCAGCGCGGCCATGAGCCGCGAGTGCACCGAAGCTGGCGGCGTCGAGCTCGCCTTCCTCGACCACTACGCGGTAACCGGACTGGTGCGTGATCAGGCGTTCGTGGCCCTGGCCAGCCAGGGCGCGACGCAGATCGCGCATCCGAACTCGCAGCGCGGTGTCCGCATCGCCGGGGGGATCATCGCCCCAGAGTGCGTCGATCAGGAGCGACCTTGTCGGCGGCTGCTGCGCGTACATCAGCAGCACCGTTAGCGTGCTGCGCTGTGAAGGCCGCGTGAGCGC
>DATHQE010000433.1:0-2328 GCA_035483035.1 Streptosporangiaceae bacterium
CCACCGCTGCGTCCACTTGTCCTCGAGGCCATCCAGCGTCGGCTTGGCCGGGATGCGGTCGGATTCGGTGCTCATGGCGGAAAGGATAGCGCCCGGTCGGTCCAGCCGCACACAGGTATCTGGCCCGCACGGCCGGCGGTCGGCGAAGGGGCTGGCGGTCGGCGGCTGGCGAAAGCGGCTGGCGGCCAGCCGCGGCGGCGTCGGGAGCGCTGATGCGGCGCAATTGCGGGCGCCCGAGCCCGAATTCGGCCCAAGATCATCCATGGAAGTGGAGTTGCTGGGCCTATAGCCCCAGCAATTCCACATTCATGAACGGCTGCTGCGGCATTTTGTCGGTATTGGGTGGCAGCCTGTCGGCCATGGAGGCGGACGACCGGGCCGCGTGCTGGTTACTGGCTAATCAGCGCGGCGTGCTTTCTCGCGAGCAAGCTCTCAATAGTGGCGCCACGCGGGACAGCCTGCGGCATCGGATACGTAGCGGCGGGCCGTGGCAACGGATGCTGCCGGGCGTCTACGTAACGACGACGGGGCGGCCAACGCGCGAGCAGCGGCAGATCGCGGCCATGCTGTACGCGGGGCCGGCCAGCGTCATCACCGGGCCAGCGGCGCTGCGCAACTACGGCATCCGCGGGCCGGAGACTGAGATCGTGGACGTACTCGTTCCGGCGCAGCGGCAGCGAGCAAGTCGCCAGTTCGTGGTGATCCACCGCACTACCCGGACACCGCGCCAGTGGACGTCCGATGGGCCGCTGCGATTCGCGCCCGCTGCCAGGGCGGTCGCGGATGCGGTCAGGGAGCTGGGTCGGCTGGCAGATGCACGGGCGGTTGTGGGCAGCGCTGTGCAGAAGAGCCGCTGCACCATCGCGCAGCTGGCCGACGAGCTGGCGGCGGGCCCAATCCGCGGATCGGCCCAGCTGCGCGCCGTGTTAGCCGAGGTAGCTGACGGCGTGCGGTCGGCGGCCGAAGGTGACTTCCACGCTCTGGTGCGGACGTCTAGCTTGCCGAAGCCGATGTTCAATGCTCGGCTGTTCCTGGACGGAGCGCTGCTCGGAGTCGTCGACGCCTGGTGGCCAGAGGCAGGGGTCGCGGTCGAGATCGACTCGCGCGAGTGGCACTTCGAGCCCGCCGCCTGGGAAGCAACCATGCGCCGGCACGCCTCGCTGACGGCGGCCGGAATCTTCGTGATCCACGTCAGCCCGCTGCAGATTCGCACTGAGCCCGGTCGCATCGTGCGCGACATCGACGCCGCACTCCGCCGCGGCCGCCCACCCGCGGGCGTCGTGACGCTGCCGGCGGCCGGCTAACGCTCCGGCCGCGTTAGGCGGAATCGAATCTGGCTTCCGGGCCTGCGCTGAGGGCATCGCGGATGCAGACCAGGTGACGGGCCGGCACGTCGGGCAGTTCGGCGAGGCCGAACCAGCCGACGTCGACAGACTCATCGTCGTTGACGCGAGCTTCGCCGCCTGTCGCTCGGCACCGGAACGTCACATCAAGCCAGTGCACCAGGTCGCCGTTCGCGCAGGCTGAGAGGGGAAGGGCCGTGACACTAACCAGCCGTTCGGCTGAGGCGAGCACTCCCGTTTCTTCTTCGACCTCCCGCAGCGCGCCGGTGGCGGGCTGCTCGCCCGGCTCTAGGCAGCCTGTCACCAGAGTCCACCTGCCGGAATCGGCGCGCTGGACCAGCAGGATCCTGCCGTTGTCATCGAAGACCACGGCCGTCACAGACGGCAAGAGCAGCGGTTCCTGTCCCACCTTGGCGCGAAGGTCTAGGACGAACTGCGGGGTCGCCATGCCCGCAGAATATGGTGAGCCCTATGGACATGCGCACACTCGGCTCCACCGGCGTCCAGGTCAGTCCGTTGTGCCTCGGCGCGATGATGTTCGGCGCCTGGGGCAACACCGACCATGAGGAATCGATCCGGATCATGCACCGGGCCCTTGATTCCGGCATCAACTTCATCGACACGGCCGACGTGTATTCGGCGGGGGAGTCGGAGCTGATTGTCGGCAAGGCGCTGACCGGCGGGCGCCGGGCCAACGTGGTACTCGCCACCAAGGCCCACGGCGCGATGGGACAGGACGTCAACGAGCGCGGCAATTCCCGGCGCTGGCTGATCCGTGAATGTGAGGCCAGCCTGCGTCGGCTGGGCACCGACTACATCGACCTGTATCAGATCCACCGCCCGGACCCGGCCACCGACATCGACGAGACACTCGGCGCGCTGTCCGATCTGATCCGCGCCGGCAAGATCTGCTACGCCGGAAGTTCCACGTTCCCTGCGGATCAGGTCGTAGAGGCGCAGTGGACCGCCCAGCGACGCGGCCGGG
>DATHQE010000434.1:0-2886 GCA_035483035.1 Streptosporangiaceae bacterium
CGTGCATCAAATACTGGCGCGCATCACTGCTGGCTAACCGCACAGTACTGGCAGGCCGTAAGCCTGTCAGTACTGCTCGGTCTCGACGTAGTCGTCCTCGTCGTCGGCCCCGTAGCTGTCGGCCGCCGAGCCCGGGTCGAACCCGGGCGGGGAGTCCTTCAGAGTGAGGCCCATGTCGACAAGCTTCTGCTTGACTTCCTCGATCGACTTAGCGCCGAAGTTGCGGATGTCCAGCAGGTCCTGCTCGCTGCGGGCGACGAGCTCGCCCACCGTGTGGATGCCCTCGCGCTTGAGGCAGTTGTAGGACCGAACGGTGAGGTTCAGCTCCTCGATCAGCAGCGCGAGATCTGCTGCGAGCGCAGCGTCCGTCGGCGACGGACCGATGTCGATACCCTCGGCGTCCAGGTTCAGCTCCCTGGCCAGGCCGAACAGCTCGACCAGCGTCTTGCCTGCGCTGGCCACCGCGTCCCGCGGCCGCATGCTCTGCTTGGTCTCGACATCCAGGATGAGCTTGTCGAAGTCGGTCCGCTGCTCGACTCGGGTCGCCTCGACCTTGTACGTCACGCGCAGCACTGGGGAGTAGATGGAGTCGATCGGAATCCGGCCGATCTCCTGGCCCGGCTGCTTGTTCTGCGCCGCGGACACGTAACCGCGGCCGCGCTCGACGGTCAGCTCCATCTCGAGCTTGCCCTTGCCGTTGAGCGTGGCGATGTGCAGGTCAGGGTTATGCACCTCAAGTCCGGCGGGCGGCGCGATGTCCGCGGCGGTGACCGGGCCTGGCCCCTGCTTGCGCAGGTACATGTGCATCGGCTCGTCGTGCTCGGAGGAGACGACCAGGTTCTTGAGGTTCAAGATGATGTCGGTGACGTCCTCGGTGACGCCAGGCACGGTCGAGAACTCGTGCAGGACGCCTTCGATGCGGATGCTGGTGACAGCCGCGCCGGGGATGGACGACAGCAAGGTACGGCGCAGCGAGTTGCCGATGGTGTAACCGAAGCCCGGCTCGAGCGGCTCGATAACGAACCTGGACCGGAACTCGTCTACCTGCTCCTCGGCGAGGCCGGGGCGCTGTGCGATAAGCATGACTCTCCCTTTCCGCGCTGCCCGCTATATGACAGTCGCGACTGGCGCCGACGGGGTAAACCGCCGACGGTTCGGGCCGCGCCGCGTCGCGGTCGGCCCTGGTGGTGCTGGCCTGGCCAGGTCGACCAGGCGGTGTGCGGGCCCAGCCGCAACGCGGCCGGGCGGTGTGCCTACTTGGAGTAGTACTCGACGATGAGCTGCTCCTGGACAAGCGTGTCGATCTGGGCACGCACCGGCAGGGTGTGCACCAGGACACGCATCTTGTCCGGGATGACCTCGATCCAGGCCGGCGGCGTGCGGTCGCCCGCCTCGGCCTTCGCCACGATGAACGGGGTCATGGCCTGGGACTTCGGCGCGATCTCGACAATGTCGCTCTCGCTGACCCGGTAGGAGGGGATGTCTACCTTCCTGCCGTTGACCAGGATATGACCGTGGCCGACGAGCTGGCGGGCCATGTCCCGGCTCTTAGCGAAGCCGGCCCGGTACACGACATTGTCTAGCCGGGTCTCGAGGATCTGCAGCAGCGCGTCGCCGGTCATACCGCGCTTGCGGGCAGCTTCCTCGTAATAGTTGGCGAACTGCTTCTCCAGCACGCCGTAGATCCGCTTGGCCTTCTGCTTCTCCCGGACCTGGAGCAGGTACTCGCTCTCCTTGGGCCGGTTCCGCCCGTGCTCACCCGGCGGGTATGGCCGGATCTCGATCGGGCACTTAGGGCTGTCGCACTTAGCGCCCTTCAGGAAAAGCTTGGTCTTCTCGCGGCGGCAGCGCTTGCAGTCCGCACCGGTGTATCGAGCCATGTGTTGCTAACTCCTCAAACCCGGCGCCGCTTGGGCGGGCGGCAGCCGTTGTGCGGAACCGGGGTGACGTCCTGGATGGACCCGACCTCAAGACCAGTCGCCTGCAGCGACCTGATCGCGGTCTCGCGGCCCGAGCCAGGACCCTTCACGAACACGTCGACCTTGCGCATGCCGTGCTCCATCGCCCGGCGCGCGGCGGCCTCGGCGGCCATCTGGGCGGCGAACGGGGTCGACTTCCGCGATCCCTTGAATCCGACCTGCCCGGACGATGCCCAGGAGATCACGCTTCCACCGGGATCGGTGATCGAGACGATCGTGTTGTTGAAGGTGCTCTTGATGTGCGCATGGCCATGCGCGATGTTCTTGCGTTCCTTCCGGCGAACCTTCTTGACGCCGGTGCGGCTCTTCGGAGGCATTCTGCTCCCTCTACCTTGCTGAGGTGGTCGGACCAGCTGCTCGGCCCGCCATCATGCGGCGCGGGCCCCCAGCAGCGGACTACTTCTTGCCGGCCTTCTTCTTGCCGGCCACTGTCTTCTTCTTGCCCTTGCGGGTGCGGGCATTGGTCTGCGTGCGCTGACCATGCACCGGAAGGCCGCGACGATGCCGGATGCCCTGGTAGCAGCCGATCTCGATCTTGCGGCGGATGTCAGCCTGCACCTCGCGGCGCAGGTCACCCTCGACCTTGTAGTTGGCCTCGATCCAATCCCTCAGCTGGATGACGTCGTCATCTGTGAGCTGATGCACCCGGGTGTCGCCACTAATGCCAGTGGCGCCGAGCGTCTCAAACGCCCGGGTCCGGCCGATGCCGTAAATATAGGTAAGCGCGACCTCAAGCCGCTTTTCGCGCGGCAGGTCGACGCCGACAAGGCGTGCCATCGTGGGCAGTGCTCCTTCTCAATCTGCGGAGGTCCTGCGCGCCGCTCGCGTCCCTGCCCGGACGCGCCCCGGCCTCCGTCCGGGGGTGCTCCGCTGCCGGCCTGGCCGGCAGCGGATTGCGGTGCGTGAA
>DATHQE010000435.1:0-3876 GCA_035483035.1 Streptosporangiaceae bacterium
GAAGGTCTGGGCCGAGCCGAGGTTGACCTGGAACCACATGCCGGTTGCCTGGTCGGCGTCGGAGCTGTACCGGGTGTTGATGTTGCCGTCGATGGCGTTGGCGGGGACGTCACCGCCGGTGGAGTTGGTGCTGGCGGTCGCGGTCCAGCCAGTCTCCGCTAGCTGTGTCTCCGCGGCGGCTGCTGGTGAGCTGATGGCCTGGATCGCCATGGGCGCGAGGCTCAGGCCGGTGGCTAAGGCGACGAATACGCAGCTGGCTAAACGGACCCTGCTGGGCTGCGGAACTAAGCTCCCGATTCTACTCATGCTGATACGGAACTCCCTCTGCCACGACTTAAACTAACTTTTGACTTTACGCTCGCTGCAACACGGCGCAAGGGGTCACGCGACAGAGGGAACGGGGCTCGCTGGCGCCTGTCAGGCAGCGAGGCGCGCGCTAAAGAACGCGAAGATCTTCTCCCAGCCGTCCATCGCCGCCTCGGGCCGGTAGGCCCCCGCGAAGTAGTAGAAGAAGCCGTGGGACGCGCCGTCGTACCGGTGGAACTCGTGCTCCTTGCCGAGCCGATTCAGCTCGGCCTCGAGCTGATCGACCTGCTCAGGCGTGGGGTACCGGTCGTCGTTGCCAAACAGGCCGAGCAGCGGCGCCGCCAGCTCGGGCAGGTAGTCGATCGGCGCGACCGGGCGCGCGGGGCTGAGCTCCTCCTGGCTCATGATGACGCCGCCGCCCCACAGATCCGCGACGGCGTCCCAGCCGTCGCTGCGGCACGCGGTCAGCAACGAATGCCGCCCGCCTGAGCAGGTGCCGATGATCCCGGTCTTGCCATTCGTCTGCTGGGTGAGCAGCCACTCGCGCGCGGCCTCCAGGTCGGCCACCACGCTGTCGTCGGGTACGCCACCTTCGCTGCGGACTTTCGCGGCGATGTCGTCGGGGGTGCCATGCCCGTAGCGGCAGTACAGGTCCGGGCAGATAACGGTGTAGCCGTGGCGGGCTAGCCGGTCGGAGAACTCGCGGTAGAACTCATCCCAGCCTGGCATGTGATGCACGGCCACGATGCCAGGCGTGACGGCGTCACCCGTCGGCTTGGTGACGTAAGCGTGGATCTGATCGCCGTTACCGCCCGGATAGGTGATCACTTCCGAGGTGATGCCCTGGGCCGAATCTGTCGAGAACGAGTTCCACGCCGTCATCGTGTACACCTTCCGCTACGCCATTTCGCACCACGCTGCTGGTCGCGTGCCGCAACCTTTCATACCGCATCGGTACACGCAGGCCGACGTCGGCCGGCCGCTAGGCTGGCCTACCACGGGGCGAACGGGGGGCAAGGGAGCGCGATGATCAAGGTAGGCGTGCTAGGCGCCAAGGGGCGCATGGGGTCGCAGGTGTGCAGCACCGTGGAGTCGGCCGCCGACCTGACACTGTCTGCGCAGGTCGACGTGGGGGATCCGCTCGATCTCCTAGACGGGACCGACGTCGTGGTGGACTTCACTCACCCGGGCGCCGTTATGGGCAACCTGCGGTGGTGCGTTGAGCATGGCATCGCGAGCGTGGTCGGGACGTCCGGCTTCGACGATGCCAGGCTGGACGAAGTCGCTGACTGGCTCGCCGGGCAGCCGGCCGCACGCGTGCTCGTCGTGCCGAACTTCTCCGTCGGCGCCGTGCTGATGATGCGGTTCGCCGAGCTTGCCGCGCCGTTCTTCGAGTCGGCAGAGGTCATCGAGTTGCATCACGCCGGCAAGGTGGATGCGCCGTCCGGCACGGCGGGGCGGACGGCATCCATGATCAGCGCGGCGCGGTCGGCGGCCTCGGCCGGGCCCATGCCTGACGCGACGGTCACTGCCGCCGACGGTGCGCGCGGGGCGCAGGTCGGCGGCGTGCACGTGCACTCGGTGCGCCTTGCCGGACTCGTCGCCCATCAGGAAGTGCTACTCGGCGGCCACGGTGAGATCCTGACAATCCGGCATGACTCACTAGATCGCGCCTCGTTCATGCCGGGCGTGCTGCTGGCCGTCCGCGGCATCGGCGACTTGCCACGCGGCCTGACCGTCGGCCTCGACGGCCTGCTCGGGCTTAGCTAGCCACAGCGCCTATGCCCCAGCAGCGGAGATTCTCGCAGTTGATCGCCGAGGGCGACGCCGTGCCGCTGGCGGGCTGGGACTTCTCCTGGTTCGACGGCCGGGCGACCGAGGAGCGGCCGCCGTGGGGCTACGCGCGGCTTATCGGCGAGCGGCTGCGCAGGGCAGGGGCCGCGCTGGATATCCAGACCGGTGGCGGTGAAGTGCTGGCAGGCGCGGTGCGGCAGAGCTCCGATGGTGTCGGCCCTCCGGGGCAGCTAGCGGTGCTGGCGGCGACCGAGTCCTGGCCGCCCAATGTCGCGCTGGCACGCCGAATCCTTGAGCCGCTCGGCGGGATCGTGATGGCAGTCGACGACGACGCCGACCTGCCGTTCTCGTCCGCGACTTTTGACCTGGTAGTGAGCAGGCACCCGACGGAGGTGGTGTGGCCGGAGATCGCGCGCGTCCTGCAACCCGGTGGCAGTTACCTCTCCCAGCAGGTAGGTGCAGGGTCGAACCGTGAGCTCACGGATTTCATGATGGGTCCGCAGCCGGTGGACCCGAGCCGGAGCACGGAGGTGACCCGAGACGAGGCGACAGCCGTTGGCCTTGAGGTCGTCGACGTCAGGGAGATGGCGCTGCGAGTGGAGTTCTTCGACGTGGCCGCGGTCGTCCATTTCCTGAAGAAGGTGCTGTGGACCGTGCCGGGCTTCACCGTGGCCGGCTACGCGGAGCCGCTGTGGCGAATGCACGAGCACATCCAGGAGCATGGCTCGTTCGTCTGCCACTCGCAGCGGTTCCTGATCGAAGCGCGCAAGTCCGTGGCAGGCTGACCAGATAGCGGCCCCGGATCCCGGGCCCGCGATCTGCAGTCATCAATCCAAGGAGACAGGCATGCCTACCCGCACCGCGCACACCACCTGGACTGGCGGACTTCAGGACGGCACTGGCGTCGTCACGCTCGTCAGCTCGGGCCTTGGCAGTTACGAGATCAGCTTCCCGAAGCGGGCAGCCGACGATGCCGGCGGCGCGACTAGTCCGGAGGAGCTCATCGCCGCGGCGCACGCTGGCTGCTTCGCGATGCAGTTCTCGGCACTGCTTGGCGCCGCGGGCGGCAGCGACCAGTCGCTCGACATCACTGCGGACGTGACGCTCGGTCCGGACCCGGCGGGCGGATTCCGGATCAGCGGGATCGTGCTGACAGTTAGCGGCTCAGCCCGGGGAGTGAGCGCCGAGGATTTCGCCAGGATCGCTGCGGACGCCAAGGCGGGCTGCCCGGTCAGCAAGGCGCTCACAGGTACGACGATCACGCTGGACGTGAAGTCGGGCTGAGCCCTTACTCGGGCTCGCGTGCTTCCTCGACCGTCAGGTCCGCGGCCGGGTCGGCATCGAGTCGCGCGTCGGGGATGGGCGCGCCGCTGCGGACTGAAATGCCGTAGGTCCCGTCGTCTAGTCGCTTGAGTGCACGGTCGATCGCGGCGAGGCGGTCCCGGAAGCCCTCGGCGAGCGCGTCGTCCATGCCCTGGGCCGTGAGCGGCTGTGCAGCGTCGGCGTAATCGCCAGGCTCGTCCTCGGAATCGCGATCCTGAGTGCCTGCCGACTCGGCGTCCTTAAGCAGCTGCGCCACTTCGGCGCGCTCGGCTGTCAGCCGCTGCCTCGCCACACTCTCGTCCATCTGACCCCCACGACATCGACTAGTCGGTCCGGTGCCTGCAAGCGTCTGCCACCATACGGGGCCGCAGAGCCGAGAGTGCGCCGGGGGCTTGCCCTCGACGCCAGATCGGGGTTGGCTGCGAAAGATATCTGCTCGCATCGGACGTTACG
>DATHQE010000436.1:0-21278 GCA_035483035.1 Streptosporangiaceae bacterium
CCGGCTACCGAGCAGCCGGTCACCCAGGTCGAGCACACCACCGTCGAGGAGACCGACGCCGCGATCGAGCGTGCTGCGGTGGCGCAGCGGTTCTGGCGCACCGTCGCCCCCAGCGAGCGGGGCAGACTGCTGCGCCGCTTCGCCGAGCAGGTGGACGCCCACATCGACGAGCTGGCTGCGCTAGAGACAGCCGGCTCCGGCCACCCGGTCGCCGCCGCGAAGTGGGAGGCCGGCCAGGTCCGCGACGTACTCACCTACTACAGCGCGGCGCCTGAGCGCCTGACCGGCAGGCAGATCCCCGTTCCCGGCGGTATGGACGTCACCTTCAAGGAGCCCCTGGGGGTCGTCGGGCTGATCGTGCCGTGGAATTTCCCGATGCCCATCCTGTCCTGGGGCATGGCCCCGGCTCTCGCTGCCGGCTGTGCCGTCGTCGCCAAGCCGGCCGAGATGACGCCGCTGACCGCGATGCGGATCGGCGAGCTTGCGCAGGCGGCCGACCTGCCCGAAGGCGTCTTCCAGGTGCTGCCCGGCAAGGGCAGCGTCGTCGGCCAGCGCCTGGTCGATCACCCGCTGGTGCGCAAGATCGTCTTCACCGGGTCCACCGAGGTCGGGCAGCAGATCATGACCGGCTGCGCCCGCCACATCAAGCGGCTAACGCTGGAACTCGGCGGCAAGAGCGCCAACATCGTCTTCGCCGATGCTGACCTCGAACGGGCGGCGGCCACTGCGCCGTACGCGGTGTTCGACAACGCCGGCCAGGACTGCTGCGCCCGGTCCCGGATCCTGGTGCAAGCCAGCGTGCTGGACAAGTTCATGGCCCTGCTCGAGCCCGCGGTGCTGGGCGTGAAGGTCGGTGACCCAGCGGCGGAAGGTACCGAGATGGGCCCGCTCATCTCGGCCGCGCACCGGGCTCACGTGGCCAGCTACGTGCCGCCGGATGCGCCTGTCGCCTTCCGCGGCAGCGCGCCGGACGGTCCCGGCTTCTGGTACCCGCCGACGGTGCTGGCCCCGGTCGCCGCCGATGCGCCCGCGTACGCCGAGGAGATCTTCGGCCCGGTGGTGACGGTGACGCCATTCGCGGACGAGGCCGAGGCGATCGAGCTGGCCAACGACACGCCCTACGGCCTGTCCGGCTCGATCTGGACCCGCGATGTCGGCCGCGCGATCCGGGTCGCCCGCGGCGTCGAGACCGGCAACCTGTCGGTGAACTCGCACTCGTCGGTCCGGTACTGGACGCCGTTCGGTGGCTTCAAGCAGTCCGGCCTCGGCCGTGAGCTGGGACCCGATGCCGTCGACGCGTTTACCGACGTGAAGAATGTCTTTATTTCGACTGATTAATACAGGAACGGGGTCGTTGTCATCATGGAACGCCTGAAGGATCGGGTCGTGGTGGTCACCGGGGCCGGCAGCGGGCTCGGGCTGGCCAGCGCGCGACGGATGGCTGCCGAAGGCGCCCGGATCGTCGCGGTGGATATCGACGAGGGCAGTGGCGAGGCCGCGGCCAAAGAGACTGGCGGCGAGTTCGTGGCCGCCGACGTGGCCGACGAGGCGCAGGTTCGTGCCCTGTTCAACGGCGTCGCGGAGCGCTACGGCCGGATCGACGTGGCGTTCAACAACGCAGGGATCTCGCCGCCCGACGACGACTCGATCCTGACCACCGGCATTGACACCTGGCGGCGGGTGCAGGAAATCAACCTCACCTCGGTGTACCTGTGCTGCAAGTACGTGCTGCCGCACATGCAGCGCCAGGGCAAGGGCTCGATCATCAACACGGCGTCGTTCGTCGCGGTGCTGGGCGCGGCGACCTCGCAGATTTCGTACACCGCATCCAAGGGCGGCGTGCTGGCGATGACCCGCGAGCTTGGCGTGCAGTTCGCCCGCGAGGGAATCCGGGTCAACGCGCTGTGCCCGGGTCCGATCAGCACGCCGCTGCTGCAGGAGCTGTTTGCCTCTGATCCTGACCGCGCGGCCCGGCGGCTGGTGCACGTCCCGATGGGCAGGTTCGGCGAGCCGGAGGAGATCGCGGCCGCCGTCGCATTCCTGGCGAGCGACGATTCCTCGTTCATCACCGCGTCGCAGTTCCTCGTCGATGGCGGCGTCACTGGCGCGTACGTGACACCATATTGATCATGACAGATCATCCGGTCATCGGGATCAGCAGTTACCAGCAGCAGGCCACCTGGGGGAACTGGGACGACCAGGCCGTCCTGCTGCCGCGCCGGTACGTCGACAAGGTGGCACTGGCGGGCGGCCTGCCGGTGCTGCTGCCGCCGACCGAGGGCGGCGTCGCGGTGCTGTCCAGACTGGACGGTCTCGTGCTATCCGGCGGCAGCGACGTCGATCCCGCCCGGTACGGCGCCGCCGCGCACCCCGACGCCGGGCCGTTCTACGCCGACCGCGACAGCGCCGAACTCGACCTGTGCATGCAGGCGCTGGCAAGCGGGCTGCCGGTGCTCGGCATCTGTCGTGGCCTGCAGGTACTCAACGTCGCGCTCGGCGGCACCCTGCATCAGCATCTGCCCGACCTGGTGGGCAACGACAGTCACTCACCCGAGCGGACGGGCTACGGCGCGCACAAGGTCAGCGTCGCGGCCGGTACCCAGCTCGCGGCCGTACTCGGCCGGTCGGAGGCCGCCGTGCCGACGCACCACCACCAGGCCATCGACCGCCTCGGCGCCGGCCTCGTCGCGACCGCCTGGACCGACGACGGCGTGATCGAAGCCGTCGAGTTCGACGATGCTTCCGCTGGCGCCGCGCCGTTCATGATCGCCGTGCAGTGGCATCCGGAGGCTGGCGACGACCTGAGCCTGTTCACTGCCTTGGTCGCGGCCGCCGTTGGGTCGCGCACGCCAGCTGGATAGCCCTTCCGGGACGCGCACGCCTGCCGGATAGCGGCCGGACCACACGAAACGGTCCGTCCGCCACCCGGCAGTCCCGCGCTCGCCGTCGTTCGCGTTGATGGAAGCGGAGTTACTGGGGCTATGGCGCCAGTAACTCCACATCCATGAAGATCAACTAGACCGTTCCCCGAAGAACTTGACCACGTCCAGGATGCAGCGCGCCTCCGCACCAGGTCCGCCGTCGGGTACTTCGAAGCCGGCCTTCGCTAGCGCGCGGATGGAGCGGGTGTTGGCCGCATCCGGGCTCGCCTCGACGTGCCGGGCAGCGGGGTGCGCGGGCAGCACGACGTCGCGCAGGTAGCTCCAGATCAGGTTGGGGCCGAGGCCGCGGCCTGTTAGTTCGGCGATGCCGATCGCGAAGTCCAGGCCGATCGCGTTCGGGTCCGCTGCCGCCGGGTCGATGTCGCCGGCGCGGTAGTGCTGGATGTAGCCGCAGTCCTGCCCGTTAGCCACGACAACGTGCACCCGGACCGGCGAGTCGCCGGCGATCCGCGGGCCGTATTTGCGCTCCGCCGCAGCGAGGTCGAGGCGCTCCGGGAACCAGCGTGCCGCATGCGGAGCGTGCTGCCAGCGCACCAGCGCCGGCAGGTCGGTCGTGGCCAGCGGCCGGAACGTCACCTTCACCGTCGTGGCCGCCGCTGCCAGGCGCAGGCCGTCAGCCACCGTGGCTGGGCGGCACCGGGCGATGGCCTCGTCGAGCGGCAGCCATTCGAGCCGGTCGTGTTCGGGATCCACGCGTGCGGTGGTGCCTGCGGGCACCTCCAGCCCGAACCGCACCCAGGCGCCGGAGAGGTCTAGCGCGCGCACGTCTGTCTCGGCCGCGACGATGCTGGCTTCCTCGGCCAGCTCGCGCAGCGCTGCCCCGAGTACGGCTTCGCCTGGCTGCCGGGACCCGGACGGTGGCGTCCACGCCCAGTCGCCCGCATAGTCCGGCCCGTGCAGGGCACGGTGCAGGACGAGGTACTCGGTCTCGTGATCGCCGTCTGGCGCGGGCCGCCTGACGATGATCGCCGCGCCATATGGCGGGTGCGGCGTGATCGGCACGCCGTCGTAGGTATAACGCAAAGGCTGCTGCACAGACCGAAGTATTTCAGGGTAAAAGGCAGGCTCAGGTCCGGCTAGTCTGCTGGGCATGACGAGCAGCGCACCGAGCCAGGCGGCTGATGGCGAGACCACGGACCCGGCGGCCAAGGGCGCCGAGCCGATCGACGACCTGGTCACGACCCGGCACTCGATCACGCTCGAGGACGGCAGCGAGCTGAGCTACGCGGTCACGACCGGGCGGATCGTGCTGCGGCAGGAAGGCCACACCGACGACAAGTTCGATGGCCCGCAGCCCAAGGCCGAGGTCTTCATCACGGCTTACACGGCGGACAGTGATGATCCGCAGGCCCGGCCGGTCACGTTCGCCTTCAACGGCGGCCCCGGCTCGTCCAGTGTGTGGCTGCATCTAGGCCTGCTCGGGCCGCGACGGGTGGTGATGGGCGACGTCGGTCACCTGCTCCCGCCGCCGTATGCCCTCGCCGACAACAGCCAGACCCTGCTGCGCCACAGCGACCTGGTGTTCATCGACCCGGTCTCGACCGGCTACTCGCGCGCGGTCAAGGGCGAGAAGTCCAGGGAGTTCCACGGCTACGGCGGCGACATCGAGTCGGTCGGCGAGGTGATCCGGCTCTGGACCACGCGCAACGACCGGTGGATGTCGCCGAAATACCTGTGCGGCGAGTCCTACGGCACGACCAGGGCCGCCGGTCTCGCCCGGCACCTGCAGCAGCGATACGGCCTGTACCTGAATGGCCTCATGCTGATCTCCGCCGTGCTGGACTTCGGCACGGCCGAGTTCGGTGGCGGCAACGATGACCCCTACGCCCTGTACCTGCCGACCTATGCCGCCGTCGCCCATTACCACGGAAAGCACGGGGACCGGCCGCTGCCCGAGGTGCTCGCTTCCGCGCAGTCCTACGCCGAGCGCGAGTACCTGTGGGTGCTCGGCCGCGGCTCCCGGCTGACGCCGGCCGAGCGTGGTGCGGCGGCCGCCCGGCTAGCCGAGCTCACCGGCCTGTCCGCCGACTACGTGGACCGGGTGAATCTGCGCCTCGAGCACGTCAGGTTCCTGACCGAGTTGCTCCGCGACCGGCGGCTGGTGGTGGGCCGGATCGATGGCCGGTTCACGGGCTGGGACACCGACTACGGCCGGGAGACGTGGACGTCCGACCCGTCCATCGACGCGATCGTCGGCCCGTACACGGCGGCCCTTAATCACTACGTGCGCGGCGAGCTCGGGTATGCCAGCGACCTGGCGTACGAGATCCTCACCGACCGGGTGCAGCCGTGGTCTTACGCCGAGTTCGAGAACCAGCATGTGCACGTGATGGAAGCCCTGGCCGCCGCCATGCGAGCGAACCCGCACATGCGGGTCCACGTGGACTGCGGATACCACGACCTGGCTACGCCGTACTTCGCGGCCGAGCACTCCTTCGCGCACCTGGCCATCCCGGCCGAGCTGGCCGCCAACATTTCGTTCAGCTACTACGAGGCCGGTCACATGATGTACCTGCACGAGCCGAGCCGGCGGGCCCAGGCCGGCGAGCTGGCAGCGTTTGTCCGCGGCTGACACCGGCCCGGCCGCGTGCTGGCGGGCCACTACGCGCCGTAGACTCGCGTCCGTGAGCCTCGCGCCAGCCCTTGAGATCCACGATCTGGTCAAGAGCTACCGGGACAAGACGGCCGTCGCCGGCTTGTCGCTGTGCGCGCAGCGCGGCCAGGTCACGGCCATCCTGGGCCCGAACGGGGCCGGCAAGACGACCACGATCGAGACGTGCGAGGGCTACCGCAAGGCCGACGCCGGCACGGTCCGCGTCCTCGGCCTTGACCCGATCGCCGACGCACGCGAGCTGCGGGCCAGGGTCGGCGTCATGCTCCAGTCTGGCGGCGTGCCGACCACCGCGCGAGCCGGCGAGTACCTGAAGGTGATGGCCAGCTTCTACGCTCATCCGCTCGACCCGGTCGCGCTGCTGGCCGCGCTGGGCCTGGCGGATTCGGCGCGCACTCCGTACAAGCACCTGTCCGGCGGACAGCAGCAGCGGCTGGGGCTCGCCGCCGCCGTGATCGGCAGGCCGGAGCTCGTGTTCCTGGACGAGCCGACCGCAGGCCTCGACCCGCAGGCCAGGCACGCCACCTGGGAGCTCATCGAGGGCTTGCGATCCGCAGGCGCCGCAGTGATTCTGGCCACGCACTACATGGAGGAAGCCGAACGGCTCGCCGATGACGTCGTCATCGTCGACCACGGCCAGGTCGTCGCCAGCGGGCCGCCAGCCACGCTCACCGGCTCGGCAGGTCAGCTGCGCTTCCGGGCCGAGCCTGGCCTGGATCTCGGTGCCCTGCTCGCCGCGCTGCCTCCCGAGGCCGTGGCCAAGGAGTCCCCCGCCGGGCACTACCTGGTCGAGGTACCCGGCCGGGTCGACCCCCAGCTCCTCGCGTCGGTGACAGCCTGGTGCGCCGACCACGGAATCCTGGCCAGGGATCTTCAGATCGAGAGCCAGACGCTGGAAGACCTGTTCCTGGAGCTGACCGGCCGGGGTCTGCGACCATGACGGACTTGCTGAGTCAGGCCTGGCCTGCGCCCGCGCCAGGCGCTGCCCCGCTACCCCGGATGGTCCGCGCCCAGGCCGGCCTGGAGCTGCGCACGCTGACCCGCAACGGCGAGCAGCTAGTGCTGACGTTGATCATCCCGCTGCTGCTGCTGCTCGCGTTCGGGCACGAGAGCCTGATCAGCGTGGGCACCGGCAGCCGGATCGACTTCATCGTGCCCGGCATCCTCGCCCTCGCTGTCTTGTCGACGGCTTTCACCAGCCAGGCAATCGGCACCGGGTTCGAGCGCCGCTATGGCGTACTTAAGCGACTCGGCGCCGCGCCGCTGTCCCGCTCCGGTCTCATTGCCGCGAAGACCGTCACGGTCCTGGCCGTCGAGGCAGTGCAGGTCGCCCTGGTGCTCGCTGTTGGCGCGCTGCTCGGCTGGCAGCCGGTAGCCAGCCCGGCCGCCGTGATCTGGGTGCCGCTGCTACTGCTGGCCGGCACTGCCGCGTTCAGCGGACTGGCCCTGCTCATGGCCGGCACCCTGCGCGCGGAGGCCACGCTGGCCGCCGCGAACCTGCTGTACCTGATCATGCTCGGGCTCGGCGCTGTGCTGTTCCCGCTGACCAAGTTCCCGGCCGCCGCCAGGCCCGTGCTGCGGCTACTGCCTGCCGACGCACTGGCGGACGGCCTGCGCGGTGTCCTGGCTGGCGGCGCCGGCCTGCCGGTCCGGGACCTGGCCGTGCTCTGCGTCTGGGCGGTCGCCGGGATCGCCGTGGCCGCACGCACCTTCCGGTGGGAGTAACAGTCCGGGACGGGCCAGTGGGGCAGGTCCGGGCCGCGCCGGCCGCTGTGCTGGTGTTCGCCGGCATCATCTCCGTGCAGCTCGGCGCGGGCCTGGCCGGGCGGATGTTCGGTCAGCTCGGCCCGGCCGGGGTGACCGGGCTGCGGCTGTGGTGGTCGGCGCTGATCGTCGCGGTATTCGGCGGCCGGGCGCTGGCGCGCACGATGCGGGAAGTCGTGGCCGACCGGGCCTGGCGCGATCTGTCCATCGCAGTCGCGTTCGGCGTCGTCCTCGGCATCATGAACTTCTCCATCTACCAGTCGTTCGCCCGCATCCCGCTTGGCGTCGCGGTCACGATCGAGTTCCTCGGCCCGCTGGCGGTGGCCGTCGCCTTCTCCCGGCGCTGGCTCGACGTGGCTTGGGTCATCATGGCGGCGGCAGGCGTGCTGCTGCTGACCCAGGGTGGCGCCCGGCTCGCCAGCGGCACGGGTGGCGCCGGCGGCGCGGGCAGTCAGGTCGCGAGGGCCGGCCCGGTCCTCGGCCTGAGCACGCAGGCCGCCGGCATCGCGTTCGGCCTGATCGCCGCGGCCGGCTGGGCCGCCTACATCCTGCTCAGCCGTGCTACCGGCCGCCGGTTCAGCGGGTCGTCCGGTCTCGTGATCGCCATGGTGGTGGCCGCGCTGGTGGTCACTGGCCCGGCCATCGCGCAAGCCAGCCCGGCGCTGCTGCACCCGAGCGTCATCGCCGAGGGCCTGGCCATCGGCCTGCTGTCCTCGGTGATCCCCTACCGGCTGGAACTGGAGGCGCTGCGCCGGGTGCGGGCCGGGGTGTTCGGGATCTGGATGAGCGTGGAGCCGGCCGTGGCGGCGCTGGTGGGCCTCGCGCTGCTAGGCGAGAACCTGCTGGTCCGGCAGTGGCTGGCGATCGTCCTGGTCATCCTGGCGTCCGCTGGCGCGGCTCGCTACGGCACAGCCGACCAGCCAGATCAGCACAGCCTGCCGCCGCCGCCCGCCTAACATGGTGTCCGTGTCAGCCCCGCTCACCACCCCGAAGACGCCCGCGACCGGACCATGGCCGCGCCTGCTGGGGCCCGCGCTGCTAGCGCCGACGCCGGCCGCGCTGCGCCGGTGGGCCCTGGCCGGTGTCATCACCTCGGCCCTGATCATCCTCACCGGCGCAGCCGTCCGGCTCAGCCAGTCTGGCCTCGGCTGCCCGGACTGGCCGGACTGCACGAAGTCGAGCCTCGCCGCCTCCGGCGTCACTGGGGATCCGCTGATCCATCGCTGGGTGGAATTCGGCAACAGGCTCGTGACGGTCGCCATCTTCGTCGTCGCGATCGGCGTGTTCGTCGCCGCCTGGCAGTACCGCGGCCGGGATGGCCGACGACAGCGTGAGCTGATCTGGCTGGCGGCGGCCCAGCCGGGCGCCATCGTCGCGCAGGCGGTGCTCGGGGGCATCGTCGTGATCACGAAGCTGAATCCAGCGCTCGTGTCGATCCATTTCCTGGCCTCGTCGGCGCTCGTGGCCGCCACCGTCGCGCTCTACATCCGCTGTCAGGAGGGCACCGGCGAGCCCCGCCCGCTGGTAGCGCGGCCGGTCCGGCTCGCCGCCCTCGGCGTCGTCGGCACCATCGCGCTGATGCTGGCGGCCGGCACGGTCGTCACCGGCACCGGCCCGCTGGCGGGGGCGGCCGACGTGGCTAGGTACCACCTGCCGCTGGAAGGCGTCACCCAGCTGCACGCCGACATTGGCTGGCTGCTGGCCGGCCTGATGGCCGCGCTGCTGCTCGGGCTCCACCTGACTGCGGCGCCGCGGCGGGCCGTGCGGCTCGGCTGGCTGCTGCTGGCGCTGATCGGACTGCAGGGCGTGATCGGCTACGCGCAGTACTTCTCCGGGCTGCCAGCCGGCCTGGTCTGGGTGCATGTCACGGGCTCGGTCGGCATCTGGATCACGGCGCTGCTGCTGCCGTACTCCCTGCGCGACCGCGGCGCGGTGTCCGATCCGATCGCGCGACCCGCCGAGCTCTCCTCGCACCTGCTCGGCTGACCAGCGCCTTCCGTATAGGCCGCGACCGCGATACTTTGTCCGCCATGCCCCCAGCATCGGTTACGACAGCATCGGTCAACGGAACCACCGTCGCCTACTCCGACAGCGGGGGTGACGGCCCCGTGGTGGTGCTGAGCCATGGCTACCTCATGGACTCCTCGATGTTCGACCCGCAGATTGAGGCCCTGGCGCCCGAGTACCGGGTGATCACCTGGGACGCGCGCGGCTTCGGCGGAACCAGGGCGACCGGGCCCTTCAGCTACTGGGATTCGGCCGCCGATGTCATCGGCCTGCTTGACCACCTCGGCATCGACCAGGCCGTGCTCGGCGGGATGTCACAAGGCGGGTTCGTGAGCCTGCGCGCGGCGCTGCTCGCTCCGCAGCGTGTCCGGGCGCTCATCCTGATCGACAGCCAGGCTGGCCAGGAGGACCCCGCGGCCGCGCCTGCGTACGAGCAGATGGAGCAGATCTGGATGGAGCAGGGTCCGCTGCCCGTCCAGGATGTAGTGGCGTCGATCATTCTCGGCCCGCCGGACGGCCCCGTCGACTACGCGCCGTGGTTCGCCAGGTGGGGCGCGGCCGACCGGCACGAGCTCAGGCTGGCCTTCCGCTGCCTGATGGATCGGGACGACCTCACCGGCCGCCTAGCGGAGATCACCTGTCCGGCCCTGATCCTGCACGGCACCGCCGACGCGGCGATCGCCGTTGAGCGTGCCGAGGCGGTGCACGCTGGCCTGTCCGGGCCGGCCGCCATCGTGCACGTTGACGGCGGGTCACACGCAAGTAACCTCAGCCACCCTGATCAGGTCAACGTGGCGATGCTGGAATTCCTCCGCTCACTGCCATAACACGTCCCGGTCCGACCCGATTGTTAACCCGCGTCGGGGCGGGCAGCCGACGGCGCCAGGGATAGGGTCAATCCCGTAACGGCGTCTGCGGTGAGAGGGGTCTCAGGCAGTAGTGAGCGGCGACGCGCATACAGCGCTTGACTGGTCGGACACGGACGCACGGACTGTGGATCTCATCCGCGTCCTGGCCATGGATGCGGTGGAGCGCGCCGGCTCGGGTCATCCCGGCACCGCGATGAGCCTGGCGCCAGCGGCTTACCTGCTTTACCAGAAGGTGATGCGGCACGATCCGGCTGATCCGTTGTGGCCGGGGCGCGACCGGTTTGTTCTGTCGTGCGGGCATTCCAGCCTAACGCTGTACATCCAGCTCTATCTGTCCGGATACGGGCTGACGCTCGATGACCTGGAGCACTACCGCGTCTGGGGCAGCAAGACCCCTGGCCATCCCGAGCATCACCTGACACCTGGCGTGGAGACCACGACCGGCCCGCTTGGCCAGGGGATCGGGAACGCGGTCGGCATGGCCATGGCAGCGCGCCGCGAGCGCGGCCTGCTCGATCGCGACGCCGAGCCGGCCACGAGCCCGTTCGACCACTACGTCTACTGCTTCGTGTCCGACGGCGACATGGAGGAAGGCATCAGCCACGAGGTGGCCTCCCTCGCCGGGCACCAGCAGCTCGGCAACCTGATCGTGCTGTACGACGACAACAACATCTCCATCGAGGACGACACCAACATCGCCAAGTCCGAGGACGTGGCCGCCCGGTTCGAGGCGTACGGCTGGCACGTGCAGCGACTGAGCTGGGTACAGGCGGAGGGGTACCACGAGGACGTGCCGGCGCTCTACGACGCGTTGGAGACGGCGAGGGCGACGACGACGGCGCCGTCATTCATCTCGCTGCGCACGATCATCGCCTGGCCCGCTCCGCACAAGCAGAACACCGGCGCGGCACACGGAGCGGCGCTCGGCGCCGCGGAAGTCGCGGCGACGAAGAACATCCTCGGCTTCGACCCGGCGGTCTCATTCCCGGCCGCGGACGAGCTCGTCGACCACGCGCGCCTCGTCGGCGACCGCGGCAAGCAGGCGCACGCCGCCTGGGACGAGCAGCTGGCCGCGTGGTCGAAGGCACACCCGCAGCAGCGCGAGCTGTTCGACCGGCTGAGCGCCCACCGGCTGCCGGCCGGCTGGGCCGACGTGCTGCCGGAATTTGCGCCCGATGACAAGGGCATCGCGACGAGGAGGGCTTCGGGCCAGGTGCTGAACGCGCTGGCGCCGGTGCTTCCCGAGCTGTGGGGCGGGTCCGCGGACCTGGCCGGCAGCAACGACACCACGATGGAGGGCGAGCCGTCCTTCGTGCCCGAGATCCACCAGACCAGGATGTTCCCCGGCGACCGGTACGGCCGCGTGCTGCACTTCGGCATCCGCGAGCACGGCATGGGCGCGATACTCAACGGCATCGCACTGCACGGCTTGACGCGGCCGTACGGCGGCACGTTCCTGGTCTTCAGCGACTACATGCGCCCGTCGGTGCGGCTGGCCGCGCTGATGGGACTGCCAGTCACCTACGTGTGGACGCACGACTCCATCGGCCTCGGCGAAGACGGCCCGACGCACCAGCCGGTCGAGCACCTGTGGGCGCTGCGCGCCATTCCTGGCCTCGACGTGGTCAGGCCCGCCGACGCCAACGAGGTTACGGTCGCCTGGCGGACGATCCTGGAACGTACCGATCACCCGGCTGGCCTGGCCCTCAGCAGGCAGAACCTGCCGGTGTTTGATCGGTCGCCGGGCGGCGCCGGACTGGCCAGCGCGGACGGCACCGCCAGGGGCGGCTACGTGCTCGCCGACGCTGACGGCGCCCAGCCCGACGTCATTCTCATCGGTACCGGCAGCGAAGTACAGCTTGCGCTGGCCGCCAGGACGCTGCTCGCTGCCGACGGAATTCACGCCAGGGTCGTGTCAATGCCCTGCGTCGAGTGGTTCAGTGAGCAGGACGTGACCTACCGGGACCAGGTGCTGCCGCCGCACATTCAGGCCAGGGTCAGCGTCGAGGCGGGCATTGCGCTCGGCTGGCAGCAGTTCGTCGGGGCAGCTGGCCGCAGCGTCAGTCTGGAACACTTCGGCGCGTCAGCGGACACTAAGAAGCTGTATGAAGAATTCGGCATCACGGCTGACTGCGTGGCCGAGGCAGCCAGGGACAGCCTGGCCAATGTTCGGCCCGGCGAAATACATCGGTAACCCAGCCCGGCAACAGTAGGTAGTGGGCATGCGAGCGAGGAGCGATTGATATGACTGCACAGCAAAACCCGCTGGCCCAGCTCACCGAGATGGGTGTCTCCATCTGGCTCGACGACATCAACCGGGACCGGCTTTCCAGCGGGAACCTGGCCGGGCTGGTACGCGACGCATATGTGCGCGGCGTGACCTCAAATCCGACGATCTTCGCCAAGGCGCTGTCGAGCGGCTCGGCTTACGCCGAGCAAGTCCACGACCTCGCCATCCGG
This sequence comes from Streptosporangiaceae bacterium, assembly GCA_035483035.1. Lineage (GTDB taxonomy): Bacteria > Actinomycetota > Actinomycetes > Streptosporangiales > Streptosporangiaceae > JAJYUU01. Next base: position 12,654 of record DATHQE010000436.1, read on the forward strand.
GGCGTCACCGTAGAGGAGGCGTCCCGGGCCATCACCACCTACGACATCCGCTGGGCCTGTGATGTACTGCGGCCGGTCTACGACGCCAGCGATGGCGTCGACGGCCGTGTGTCGATCGAGGTCGACCCCCGGCTTGCCCACGAGACGGACAAGACCATCGCGGAAGCACGCGCTCTGTGGTGGATGGTGGACCGGCCGAACATGTTCATCAAGATCCCGGCGACGCTCGAGGGCCTGCCGGCGATCACCCAGTGCCTGTCGGAGGGCATCAGCGTCAACGTCACGCTGATCTTCTCGCTCGAGCGCTACGGCCAGGTCATCGACGCGCACATGGCGGGCCTGGAGGCCGCGTCGGGCCGCGACGTCGCGAGCATCGCGTCGGTGGCATCGTTCTTCGTCAGCCGGGTCGACACCGAAGTCGACGACCGGCTGGACAAGATCGGCACACCCGAGGCGCGCGCACTGCGCGGCAAGGCGGCGCTCGCCAACGCGCGGCTCGCCTACGAGCTGTTCGAGCAGCGGTCGGCGACGCCTCGCTGGGAAGCGCTGGCAGCGCGCGGCGCCAGGCCGCAGCGCCCGCTCTGGGCCTCGACCAGCGTGAAGGACCCGTCATTCGCCGACACCATGTACGTGACGGAGCTGGCCGCGCCGGGGACTGTCAACACGATGCCGGAGGCGACCATCCACGCAACCGCTGATCACGCCCAGCTGCATGGCGATGCGATCCACGGCACGTACGAGGAGTCGCGTCGGGTATTCGAGCAGCTCGAGGCCATCGGCGTGCATTACGACGACGTGGTCGCGGTGCTGGAGCAGCAGGGCGTCGAGAAGTTTGCTGCCTCCTGGACCGAGCTACTCGAGAGCATCACCCGCGAGATGAACGCCGGCGGCAGCACCACATGATCCCGAATCCGCTACGCGATCCGCGAGACCGGCGCATTCCCCGGCTGGCCGGCCCGTGCGTGCTCGTGTTGTTCGGCGTGACCGGGGATCTGGCGAGCAAGAAGCTGCTCCCGGCGATCTACGACCTGGCCAACCGCGGGCTGCTGCCGCCCGGCTTCTCCCTGGTCGGCTTCGCGCGCCGGAACTGGGAGGACGAGGACTTCGCCCGCATCACGCACGACGCGGTCAAGGCGCACGCGCGCACCCCCTTTCGCGAGGAAGTGTGGCAGCAGCTCGCCGAGGGCATCCGGTTCGTCCCCGGCGAGTTCGCCGATGACGCGGCCTTCGACAACCTGGCGCGAACCGTCGCCGAGCTGGATCTCGAGCGCGGGACGGGCGGGAACTATGCCTTCTACCTGTCAGTGCCGCCCGACGCGTTCCCCGTCGTGGTCGCGCAGCTGAAGCGATCCGGGCTGTCCAGCCCGCCGGCCATCGAGAGCGGTCGCCGGCCCTGGCGGCGCGTGGTCATCGAGAAGCCCTTCGGTCACGACCTGCAAAGCGCGCGGGAGCTCAACGCGATGCTGGACGTAGTGTTCCCCGCGGGGTCGGTTTTCCGGATCGACCACTACCTGGGCAAGGAGACCGTCCAGAACCTGCTAGCCATCCGGTTCTCCAACACGCTCTTCGAGCCGATCTGGAACCGCGGGTATGTGGACCACGTCCAGATCACCATGTCCGAGGACATCGGCATCGGCGGCCGGGCCGGTTACTACGACGGTATCGGCGCGGCCAGGGACGTGATCCAGAATCACCTGCTCCAGCTGCTTGCGCTGACTGCCATGGAGGAGCCATTCTCGTTCGCGGCCGAGTCCCTGCGGGCGGAGAAGGAGAAGGTGCTTGCTGCCGTCCAGATCCCGGCAGACATGGCCGCCGACACCGCCCGCGGCCAGTATTCCGAAGGCTGGCAGGGCGGTATCCCGGTCCGCGGGTTCCTGGAAGAGGATGGCATCCCGCCTGACTCGGCCACCGAGACCTACGCGGCGATCCGGCTCACCATCGACAACAGGCGCTGGGCTGGCGTGCCGTTCTACCTACGCACCGGCAAGCGGCTGCCGGCCAGGATGACGGAGATCGCGGTCATCTTTCAGCGCGCGCCGCATCTGCCGTTCGACGCCACCGACACGAAGGAGCTCGGTCAGAACGCGCTGGTCATCCGCGTGCAGCCGGACGAGGGCGTGACGCTGCGGTTCGGGTCGAAGGTGCCAGGGTCGGCGATGGAGGTGCGGGACGTCAACATGGACTTCGCCTACGGCGAATCGTTCACCGAGTCCTCGCCTGAGGCTTACGAGCGACTGCTGCTAGACGTGCTGATCGGCGATCCGCCGCTCTTCCCCCGGCAGGAGGAGGTCGAGCTGTCATGGAAGATCCTCGATCCGATCGAGGACTTCTGGGCCAAGCATGACAAGCCTGAGCAGTACCCGGCAGGCACGGCTGGGCCGGCGAGTGCGGACGCGATGCTAGCGCGCGACGGCCGCGTCTGGCGGCGGCTGTAACTGCCGTGCCCGCGACAGCGACCGCGATGCGGAGGATCACCACGACATGCTGACCGACCTGACCGACACCACCACCAGCGACATCCGCGCGGCCCTGGCCAAGACGAGAGACCAGATGGGCGGGCCTGCGACGGGCGTGGTGCTCAACTTGATCATCATGACCGACGAGTCCGGTCAGCACGACGCCGTCCGCGCCGCCAGCCAGGCGGGCCGTGAGCATCCATGCCGTGTCCTGGCCGTCATCGCGCGCGAGTCCAGGGCCGCCTCTCGGCTTGACGCCGAGATCCGGTCTGGCGAAGGTACGCCGGGCCAGACCGTCTTGCTGCGGCTCTACGGGCCGATGAGCGAGCATGCCGACTCGGTCATCATGCCGCTGCTGGTCCCGGACACTCCGGTCGTCACCTGGTGGCACGGACTACTGCCTGCCGTTCCGTCAGCCCAGCCGCTCGGCTTGCTCGCGCAGCGCCGGGTCACCGACGCGGCTCGCGCAAAAGCGCCGACCGAGGCACTGGCCGCGCTCAGCGCCGGCTACAAGCCCGGTGACACCGACCTGAGCTGGACTAGGGCGACGCCGTGGCGGTCGCTGCTAGCAGCGACCGTCGACCAGGAAGAACACGAGATCATCGGCGGAGTCGTCGCCGCGGAAGAACACAACCCGACGGCCGACCTGATGACGGCGTGGCTCAGCAGCAGGCTCCGCGTGCGGTTCGGCCGGGAGGTCTCCAGAGGCCCTGGCATCACCGAGGTGCGGCTCCAGACAACCGCGGGTGACGTTGTCATCAGCCGGCCGGACGGGCGGGTGGCAACGCTGACGCGACCCGGCCAGCCGGACCGGCACGTGGCACTGCAGCGACGGGACACCGCAGACCTGCTGGCCGAGGAGCTACGCCGCCTCGACCCGGACGAGATCTACGGCGAGGCGCTCGCATTCGTGGCAGGGATCCCCGCAACGACCGGATAGACCCCACTAAGATCATTTCGTGCCCCCGGAGTCAGGCGAGGTCGAGGATCACGTCATTCTCTGCGGCGCCAACGCGCTGGCGTCGCGCATGGCAGAGGAATTCACCGCCCGCTACGGGTTAGCCGTCACGGCGATCGTCCCGTCCGCGGCGAGCGAGCACGGTGCCCGGCTGGCCGCGATGCCCGGCGTGCGCGTCCTCGAGCGGCCGGAGCTGACAGCTGAGGCGTTTGCGGACGCCGGCCTGCCCGCTGCTCGCGGCCTCGCCATCGTCCACCAAGACGACCTCGGCAACTTTCACGCCGCGCTGCGGGCGCAGGAGATCAGCCCGCGGGTACGCCTGGTCATCGGCATCTTCAATGTCGGCCTCGGCGAGCGCATCCGGACCTTCTTCAGCGACTGCGCCGTCCTGTCGCAGGCCCAGATGGCAGCCCCTTCGCTGGTCGCAGCCGCGCTGGGCGAGCCGGCCCCGAGCCACGTGCGGATGGCCAACCGCACCATGTACGTCGCCCGGCGGGAAGACGTCGGCGCGGATCAGATCATCTGCGGGCTGGCCGGGAGCAGCGACGCCGACGCACCCAGCCTGCTGCCGCCAGCCGACCCAGCGGCCGGGCTGGTGCTCGCTGTCGCTGACGGCACAAAGCGCAACCCGCTGTCCCGGCAGCGTCGCCGGCGGCTGACCACGCCGCTGCGGCTACTGCGGCAGAGCGTCGGCAGCAAGCTCGCACTAGTCTTCATCGCACTCCTCGCGGTCATGGTCACAGGCTTCGCGTTCCTGGTTGGGCCGGCCGGCTTCGGCGCGCTGACCGCGCTGTACCTGACCTTGCTCGACGCTGCCGGCGCGGCCGTCACCGGCCCCGGTGTGCCGTCGGCCGAGAAGGTCGCTCAGTTCATGCTGACCTTCGCGGGGCTGGCCTTCCTGCCACTGGTGACGGCGGTCATCGTGGGCTCACGCATTCCCGGCGCGGCCGCGGCCGTCAGGCCGCCGGCCGGCAACCACGTGATCGTGGCGGGCCTCGGCGCTGTTGGTACGCGAATCATCGGCCAGCTGCACGACCTCGGCATCGACGTGATCGGCGTCGACAAGAATGCCGAGGCGACGGGGATGCCACTGGCCAGGCGCCTCGGCATCCGCGTCGTCATCGGCGAGACGCACCGGGAGGAGACGCTGCGGGCCGCCGGCATCGCTACCTGCCAGGCGCTGGTCTCCGTTACCGATAGCGACATCGCGAACCTGGAGACAGCGCTCAATGCCAGGGCGCTTGCCGCCGGCCCGCGCATCGTCGTGCGCCTGGACGACGACGATCTCGCGGCACGCGTTCAGGCCACGGTCGGCAACACCGTCTCGCGGTCGACGTCGTACCTGGCGGCACCGGCGTTCGCCGCGGCTGTGCTCGATCACCAGGTGCTGCGCACCATCGCGGTAGGCCGGCACGTCCTGCTGCTAGCCGAGGTCGCCGCTGACGAGGGCGGCGGCCTGGCCGGGCAGCCTATCGCCGCCGTGCATCAGCCGGGACTAATGCGGGTCATCGCGCTACGCCAGGTCGGCATTGACGGTATGGACTGGTCGCCTGCCCCTGACTACCTGATACGTGGCGGCGATCACCTACTCGTGCTCGCCACGCGAGCAGGGTTGTCCGGCATGCTTCGCCGCGATGGCGCCGCCCCAGCCAGCGCTTAAGGGTGATAGGTCGCAGCGCCAGGAAAACACGGGAGGAAATGGGACTCCCTAAAATGCGCCACTGGAGTTACGCTCAGGGCAGATCTTCCGCCTGGTTCTGGTGAGCTACGTGTGAAGACACAGGAGGTCTGTGAATGGCCACGCTGTTAGCGGTAGCAACGGACTACCGGGCCTGCCGAGCCGGGCTTGCTCGCCCCGGCGGCAGGAACGCATGGCTTGCCTTTAGCGACCTCGCACCATCCATCACGCCTGCCTTGACCCAGCAGCGTGCTCGTGGTCAGGGCCAGGCAAGCCCCTCAGGAGGAATCAGTTGAGCACCACCGATGAAGCTCCCGTAGCTGTTGCTCAGGGCACCGGCATAGCCGACCCTGCGCCGCTCGGGCTCGCAGCGTTCGCGCTGACCACGTTCCTGCTCTCCGCAGCGAACGCCGGCTGGGCGAAGAACACCTCAGGCGCCGACTGGCTCGGGTATGCCTTCGCTTACGGTGGCTTCGTCCAGCTGCTGGCTGGCATGTGGGAATTCCGCAACAGGAACGTCTTCGGCGCGACGGCGTTCTCCACTTACGGCGGCTTCTGGATCGGCCTCGGCCTGTGGGCAACACTGGTGCATGCGCCGGCCGGTGCGAAGGACGTGGGCTGGATCCTGCTGGCCTTCGCCATCTTCAACACCTACATGCTGCTGTTCGCCACCCAGCTGAACATGGCGGTATTCCTGGTCTTCCTCACCCTGGAGCTGACCGAGATCTTCCTGTTCATCGGGATCCTCGGCGGCAACACCACCATAGTGAAGATAGGCGGCGTCATCGGCATCGTGACGGCCTTCGCTGCCTGGTACGCATCAGCGGCGGGCGTCATCAACGGGATCAAGGGCAAGCAGGTCTTCCCGGTCGGCGGGCCGCTGTTCAATCTCGGCGGGTAGCACTCGCCCGGCCAGCGACGGCGTGACTTCGGTCACGCCGTCGCTGGTCAGCGGCACGCGAGAGCCCGATACCGTAGAGAAATGGATCTCCAGGAACGTCGCCAGCTGGACGTCGCGGAACACATGCACCGGGTCCGCGTCAAAGCGAGGCCGTGGCGGTCCCTGTTCGCGCTCGTCATCGCCATCGCCGGTGCCATCGCGGCCAAAGGCTGGGGCGTTGGCAGCTATCGCGCACTGTCCACCACTACCGGGGACCAGACCGCGAAGCTCGTCTTCATCGCGGGCGCGATCGCGTTCTTTGTCTTCGGGCTGATCGCGGTCTTTGGCTTGTCCGGGGCCGGGCGGCGCTCCCTCCAGCCCCTGATCGGCGCGGCGCATGCCGGGGTCGTCAGGTACGTCCTGCTGGTAGTCGGGGTCTTCGCCATCCTCTCGATCTCCCTGGAAGTCCTCGGCATCAGTCCACGCCAGCTGCTCGTCGGCGGGGCGGTGGCCGGCGTGCTGCTCGGGATTGCGGCGCAGCAGTCGCTGTCTAACGTGTTCGCCGGCGTGGTCCTGCTGTTCGCCAGCCCATTCCGGGTCGGCGATCGAGTGCGCTTCCGGTCCGGCGCGCTGTCCGGGCAGATCGAAGGCGTCGTCACCGACCTGAGCTTGACGTACGTACGCCTGGAGACCGAGGAAGGGCGGGTGCTGCTGCCCAACTCCCAGGCCCTGAACGCCGCCGTGGTGCTGGTGCCCGAGTCGGCGCATGCCAATGAGCCGGCCCCCTGACGGGCGCCGGCCACCGGTCCAGCCAGCTAGTGGTTGGCCTCGTACTTGGCGATCACGTTCGCCGGAATCCGGCCGCGTTCGCTGACGTCCATCCCGCTCTGCTTCGCCCAGGCGCGAATGTCGGCACTGCGCTGACGGTGCGCGGTGGTCCGCCGCTTCGGCTTCCCTACCCGGCTGGTCACCTTCCGAGCCCTCTCGGCGAACCTGCTGAGCACCTCGTCGAATTTCTGACTGTGCTTCTCGCACAGATCGATTTCGTAATCCCGCCCATCAAGGCTGAATGCCCGAGTCATGTGCTCGCCCTCGGGAATTTCTCGTGAGTCGTAGTCGCACGCGAACGTGACGGAGATCTTCTGAGCCACTTTGGGTATCCCCCTTCCCCCCGCCGAAAGCTATGCCCCGTCGAGTCGCCGCTCTAACAGCACCAACACGACGTTCTGAACTGCATATTTTGGCGGGCGCCCAATCTCGCAATCCCGCCTAGGGCTGCCGATCTGCCGAGGTGGCGGACGGCATTCGGTTGCTACTCTTGCCCGCCGCTCGGCCGGCCCGCCGAATGCCGCGTGCCGGCCCGAGGATCGGCCGGTAACCGATAGTCGGGGTCGTCCAAATAGCCGGCCTGAGATGAACCCGGCTGAGGGCGCACATAAGGCGGCACAAAGCGCTGCTGGTCGTATCCGGCCTCTTCGGCCGCGACCGAGTACTGGCCTGTCACGTCGGGCTGGTAGCGCTCATCGTCGCGCCAGCGCGCCGGGCGCGGTGCTCCCTGCATCTGCTCGTAATCGGGCTGCATCTGCTCGTAATCGGGCAGCCCGTGGTCGGCGGCCCGGTAACCCTCAGCCCCATAAGCGTCAGGCCCGTAGCCGTCAGCCCGGTGACCGCCACCACGGTGGCCCGGAGGCCGGTGGCCCTCAGCGCGGTGACCAGGATCGCGGTAGGGACCGTCGGCGTAGCCGGGATCACCGCCGGCATATCCGGCCCCGTAGTCCGGCTGCCCGTAGTCCCCGGCCCGGTAATCGCTGGTCCGGTGCTCGCTCGTCCGGTGCTCGCTGGTCCCGTACTCGTCCGCCCCGTACTCGTCCGCCCCGTACTCGTCAGCCCCGTAATCGGAGCGCCGGTGCCGGTCGGTACGGTGCGCACCGCGGCCGTACTCGCTCGCCCCGTGCTCGCCCGCCCCATGCTCGCCAGCCCCGTGCTCGGCGCCGCCGTCGTGATCGCCGGGGTAGCCGGCGTCATAGTCGTCGTAGGCGGCCGGCTCGGCGTAGCTGGGCCCGCCATGCTCGGCGGCGTCGACCTCACGGTGCCCGCGCGGACCGCGCTGCAAGATCTCGATCATCCTGGCCAGATCATCGATGGGCAGCCGGAACGTGCCAGTGCACATACCGCCCTGCCAGATGCTGAAGACGGCCACCCCGGTGTCGGCGTACCAGCTCAGCCGCATGCTCCGAGAATTGCCCCTGACGTCGAAAAACACTTCGCCGAGGCGAGGCAGCGGCGCTGCATCGGACGCGGACATGAAGCTATGGTGGCCCGAACTATGGGATCTGTCCAGTTAATGATCACTTAGTGTGACCCGCCCCACGTTTACGTCGGGCGGCATATTCGTGATCTCGGCTGCGCGACGGACCGGCCAGATGGCATAATTATGCGGCGGCCTGCGCGCCTGGATTGCCATGCACACCAGCGCCGCAGCCATGCGGCAGCCCTCGCCGGGAACACCACGCCACTGCGGCGCGTTGCATCATGCGACGGGGCAATTGCCGCACCGCGCGAGAGCTCCTTCGTCTAGAGCACCTTACCTCGCTCTGAGGGGTCCGCTGGACGGGAGAACGCTGGCACGACGGGGCCTGAGCCCCTGTGGCAC
>DATHQE010000437.1:0-3229 GCA_035483035.1 Streptosporangiaceae bacterium
AGTTGCAAGTACATCAGAGCCGCATTTACGACGTGCGAGCGAGAGGACGGTAGTGCGATGACCGGGTTCCAGCCGGAGAAGACGGTAACGGTCGGGGCTGGTCCGCTGACGCCGGACGACGTGCTCGCGGTCGCCCGCGACGGCGCCAGGATTGAGCTGGCCGCGGAGTCCCTCGCCGCGATCCGGCACGGACGCGAGATCGTCGACGCGCTCGCGGACGACGCGGAGCCGCATTACGGTGTCTCGACTGGGTTCGGTGCGCTGGCCACCAGGCACATCCCGGTCGAACTGCGCACTGCACTGCAGGCGAGCCTGATCCGCAGCCACGCGGCCGGCTCCGGCGCCGAGGTCGAGGACGAGGTCGTCCGGGCCTTGATGCTGCTGCGACTGGCCACCCTCGCTAGCGGGCTGACCGGCGTCCGGGAGGAGACCGTGCAGGCCTACGTGGGGGTGCTGAACGCCGGGATCACGCCAGTCGTGCACGAGTACGGCAGCCTGGGCTGCTCGGGTGATCTCGCCCCGCTCGCGCACTGCGCGCTGGTGATCATGGGCGAGGGCGTGGTGCGGGACGCCAAGGGCAGCCACCGCCCGGCCGCCGAGGCGCTGGCTGAGGCCGGCCTCGAGCCTGTCGAGCTGCGCGAGAAGGAAGGCCTCGCGCTGATCAACGGCACTGACGGCATGCTCGGCATGCTGGTGATGGCGATCGCTGATCTCCGCGCGCTGCTCAAGGTGGCCGACATCACCGCGTCGATGAGCGTGGAAGGCCTGCTCGGCTCCGATGCCCCGTTCGCTGCTGACCTGCAGGCCCTTCGGCCGCATCCCGGCCAGGCGACGGCTGCAGCAAACATGCGGGCGATGCTGGCAGGCAGCCCGATCATGGCCAGCCACCAGGGTCCGGAATGTACGCGAGTGCAGGACGCGTACTCGCTGCGCTGCGCACCGCAGGTCGCCGGGGCAGCGCGGGATACGGTCGACCACGCCGCCCTGGTGGCGAGCCGCGAGCTGGCCGCAGTCATCGACAACCCCGTGATCACGCGAGACGGCCGGGTCGAGTCGAACGGCAATTTCCACGGGGCGCCGCTGGGCTACGTGCTCGACTTCCTCGCCATCGCCGCGGCCGACGTCGCCAGCATGGCGGAACGCCGAACCGACCGCTTCCTTGATGCCGCCAGGAGCCAGGAACTCAGCCCGTTCCTGGCCCATGATCCTGGTGTCGACTCCGGTCACATGATCGCGCAGTACACGCAGGCGGCGATTGTCTCCGAGCTGAAGCGGCTGGCGGTGCCCGCCAGCGTCGACTCCATCCCCAGCTCGGCGATGCAGGAAGACCACGTCTCCATGGGCTGGTCAGCGGCGCGCAAGCTACGGCGCGCGGTAGACGGGCTGACCCGCGTGCTGGCGATCGAGCTGCTGACCGCGGCCAGGGGAATCGAGCTGCGAGCGCCGCTGACGCCGGCTCCGGCCACGGCGGCTGTGCTTGCCGGGCTGCGGGCCGGCGTGGGCGGGCCGGGGCCGGACAGGTTCCTGGCGCCGGAGATCGAGCGGACGGTCGAGTACGTGGCCGGCGGCGGCGCGCTGCGAGCGGCTGAGGCCGTGACCGGGCCACTGCTGTAGCGGCCGCGGTCGCATATGGACCCGCTGACGCACCCCGACCGAGTCCGATGGAACGCGCGGTATGCCACGGGCGACGTGCCGTCGTTCGCGCCGCATCCGCTTGCGGTGACCGCACTCGCCCTGGGCCTGCCTGCTGGTCCAGTGCTCGATCTGGCCTGCGGGCCGTCCGGCTCGGCGCTGGCGGCCGCCGAGGCTGGCCGGCGCGTGACGGCGGTCGATGTGTCCGACGTGGCGCTCCGGCTGCTCACCGAGGAGGCGGCCCGGCGCGGGCTCGGCGGGCTGATCACGCCGGTGCATGCTGACCTGGCTGTCTGGCGGCCTGAGCCGACCAGCTATGCGCTCGTGCTCTGCACCGGATACTGGGACCGCGCCATCTTCACCGCCGCGGCGCAGGCCACGCTGCCGGGCGGGGTCATCGGCTGGCAGGCCTTCACGGAGGCGGCCCGCCTCGACCGGCCGCAGTTGCCGCCGGAATGGTGTCTGCGACCTGGCGAGCCGGCGTCGCTGCTCACACCTGATTTCGACATACTGGTAGATAAGCCAACAGACCGGGAACGGGGTCGCATGCGGCAGCTCCTGGCCCGTCGGGTCGCGGTCAGGTGAGCTGACTAGCGCTCCTCCCTGCCGATCAGCACCTCGGTCGCCTTAATGATCACCGTGACCTCGTCGCCTACCTTGATGTGCAGTTTTTCGCGCGACTCGTCGGTGATGGCGGCCGTCATGTCGCCGGGGCTGACGTGAACCGTCACCTCCGACATCACGGCGCCCGCCTTCATTTTGGTCACGGTTCCTCGCAGCTGATTGCGTGCGCTCAGCTCCATGGTGGTTGCTCCCGTCGGTCGGCGTACCGCGTGCGGCCCTCGGACTACGTACCCGGCTATAGCACCGGGTAAGAGCGGCATTGCCCAAGGTTGACGGCGGCGTGTGGGCATGCTGACCTCGTGCGATCGTCGTTATGTCCGGATGGAAAGCGGTGTAGTGGCAGCCGGGACGGTTAGCAGGCCGAGTTGAGGGCGGCCGCGATGGCCAGGCCGAGCGCCCGGGCGGCCGGCGGCGGGAACGCGTTGCCGACCTGACGATAAGCCGCCGTCTTCCGGCCGCTGAACTCCCAGGCGTCAGGGAATCCCTGAAGCCTGGCGACCATGCGCACTGTCAGCTTCGGGGCCTGGTCAGGCGGGAAGCCAGGCCCGGGCGGGCCATCGGCGATGCCGAGCCCGTCAACGCCGAGCGCACGCCAGGCGGCACGCGCCCTGGTCGGGCCCAGATCCGGGCCACCGTGCTTCTTGCTGCCGCCCACGATCGTGGGCGCGATTCGGTCCGCGTGCGCCGCCCAGCTGGCCGCGCCAGGCCAGCCCGCAGAGCCCATCAGGTCGGCCAGCGTCTCGCCCACCGTGGGCGGCGGACCCGGCAGCGGTGTGGGCCAGCGGAATGAGCCAGCCCACGGGCCGGCGACGGCTACCAGGACGAACCTCGGCCGCAGCTGGGGCACGCCGTGATCGCTGGCGTGGATCAGCTGCCAGCAGGCGTGGTATCCGAGTTCCGCGAGCCGCCCGAGCACGTGCGCCCGATAAGCGGCAAACTTCCCCGTTCCGAGCCCACGAACATTCTCCAGCAG
>DATHQE010000438.1:0-4833 GCA_035483035.1 Streptosporangiaceae bacterium
CGGGATCGAGTTCGGCCAGCCCGAGTCGGGCTCGGCCGGCCGCCGGTTCCGGACCCTCGAACGGCTCCGCACCGGCATGTTCTCCCAGCTGGTGGTCGTGCCGCTATTTCACCGGCACCGCATCATCACGCAGGTGGCGGCCGACAACGTCAACATCATCAAGCTGCTGCCCCCGCTCATCTCCGGCCCGGAGGAAGTCGACTACTTCGTGCAGGCCCTCGATGACGTCATGGCAGACGCGCACCGCGGCTCTGGGCTCACCTACGAATTCGGCCGGACCATGGCTCGCGGTGCGCTCAAGCGCAAGTCCCGGCGCAGCGTGGCAAGCGCCAGCCGGGTCTCAGGACCCGCCGGCCCGATCGCAGTCCCGGCCAGCCCGGCCAGCCCGGCTGGCAACCTCAGCGAAGCCGGTGACCAAGCCCGCGGCGAAGACCGGCAGGTCGCCAGGACGCTGGCCCGGGGGTACGCGCCAGGCCCGACGACGGATGGTGGCTACGTCCCGGCAGTCGCCTCGATCGAGCCGGGCGACCGGATCGTGATCACCGGCGCATCCGGCTTCATCGGCTCCGCTGTCGCCCGGGCCGTGCAGGCCAAGGGCGCGCAGGTTGTGGCTCTCGTCGAGCCGGGCGCGGACGCCAAGAACCTGCAGGGCCTGCCGGATGTCGAGCGCGTCATCGTGGACATCCGAGACGGCGGGGCCGTGAGGTCCGCATTCGAAGGCGCCCGGTACGCGTTCCACCTCGCGGCCGTGTACCGCCTCTGGGCCCGTGACCCGCGGATCTTCCACGAGGTCAACGTGGGCGGGACGCTCAACGTCATCGACGCTGTGCAGGCGGCCGGATGCGAGCGGCTGGTCTACACCTCTACTGTCGGCGTGCTCGGGCTCAGCAAAACCAGGCACGGGGAGTCAGCCGACGAGACCTGCTCGGCGGACCTGGCGCACCTGTTCGGCTACTACAAGCGGACGAAGTTCGCCGCCGAGCACGAGGTGCTCCGAGCGGCGGCCGAGGGGCTCGACGTCAGCATCGCGATGCCGACCTTCCCCCTCGGGCCGGGCGACATCGCGCCGACGCCGACCGGCAAGGTCGTGCTGGACTTCCTCAACGGCAAGATGCCGGGCTTCGTCGACACGGCCATGAACGTCTGCCACGTCGACGACCTCGCGCGCGGCCACGTCGCCGCGCTGGAGCACGGCCGGACCGGCCGCAGTTACATCCTCGGCGGCGAGAACATGTCGATGCGCGAGATCCTCCAGGCCCTGGCTGACTGCTCGGGGCTGCCGATGCCTCGCTTCGAAGTGCCGCGGCAGCTGGTGGTCGCTGCGGGCATGGCGTCCAGCCTCGTCGAGGGCAGGCTGCTGGGCCGTGAGCCGAGGGTGCCCCTGGAAGGCGCCCGGATGGCTACCACGAGAATGATCTTCAACGACGACCGCGCCCGGGCAGAGATCGGGCACAAGTCCCGGCCGGCGCGCCTGGCGATCGAGGACTCGGCGCGCTGGTTCACCGACCACGGCTACGTCTCAGCCGACCGGCTCGCGGCGATCCGGTGGCAGCGCTAGCCGCCTGATCGGACAGCCCCGGGTCCGGCCGAGGCCGAGACCGAGGCCAGCGCGCGCAGCGTTGCGTCGGTCAGTCGAAGGTCGGCTTGCGGTCGCGAGTGCGCTTGAGCTCGAAGAATCCGTCTGTCGCGGTGACGAGCGCGACCCCGTCGAAGAGCCGGCCGGCCGCTTCACCCTTCGGCGCTGGCGTGACGACCGGCCCGAATATGGCCTTGCCCCGAATCCGGATGACAGGCGTGCCGACGTCCAGGCCAACGTCGTCGAACGCTTCGTGATGCGATGCCTTGATGGCATCGTCGAACTCGGTACTCTGTGCCGCGCTCGCGAGTGACGCGGGCAGGCCGACCTCGGCCAGGGCGTCGGGCACTAGCTTCGGATCCTCGCGCTGTCCGCGTACGTGGATACGCGTCCCGATGGCGGTGTAGAGCGGCAAGAGCACGTCCGGCCCGCGGTCGCTCGCGGCGGCCGCGACGACACGGATCGGTCCCCACGCCTTGCCCATCCGCTCCAGGTAGTCCTCGCTCAGGCCCTTGCCCTCATGCTGAGTCAGATTGAGGTAGGCGAGCGACATAACACGCCAGTCTGTGCGGACCGGCCTGACTTTCTCGACCTCAAGCATCCAGCGCGAGGTGATCCAGGCCCACGGGCAGACCGGATCGAACCAGAACTGAACGGCCTCGGCGGAATCTGCATCTGCTGTCTGCGGCTGCGTCGTCACAGTCGATCGGAACAGCCGTCAGTAAGGGCGTATTCCGCCAGTCCTGCGCGGGGCGAACTCAGCCCTGGACCGAGGCCAGCTGGCGGCTCATGAGCTCGATGAGCTTCTCCAGGCCGCGCATTGGCCGCACCATGACGGTGAAGCTGACGAGCTTGTCATCCTCATTCCACCGCAGCATGTCGATGCCCTGGAGATAGACGCCTTCCAGTTCTGCCTCGAACTCCAGGACGCCGCTGAAGTCGTCGTGCCATTCATGCACGTAGCGGAGCGACGGGCCGAGGACAGCGATCGCGCTGGCCAGGTACACGGTGGTCAATGCCTTGCCCTGCTGCGGCCGGAACACGGCCGGCGAGCGGAACTCCACGTCGTCGGCCAGCAGGTCGGCTAGGAGGGCAGGATCGCGACTCTCCGCGACGGCGTGCCAGGCACGCAGCGCGGGCGGCTGTTCGGGCATGGCACCAGTCAATCAGGCACTGGTCAATCAGGCACTGGTCAATCAAGCACTGGCAGCGTGCCGGGGTAACGGGCGGGCAAGCCGAACGCCGCGAACAGGCTGCCGTCGTTGAAGGACGTGATCCGGCTGATGCGTCCATCGCGGACCGTCAGGACCTGAATCGCGTGAGCACGATAACTGCCGTCATCACCGCGCTCGTAGGCGGCGACCGCCGGCTGGCCGTTGGCCTGGACTGCCATCATCGCGAAGTCGCCGGCCCGGACCAGGACCCGGCGCGCCAGGAACCGGGTGACCTGGTCGCGGCCGGCGAACCAGATCGCGATCGGCGGCATCTCGAGCACCGCATCGGCGCGCAGCAACTCGGTGAGACCGGCGACGTCGGCGGTCTCGAACGCGGCCGCATAGCGCGCCAGGAGTTCCCGTACTTTCGGGTCGTCGGGCTCCACGATCTCGTCCTCGGCGGGGACCAGGCTCGCGATCTGCGCCCGCGCGCGCTGCAGCGCGCTGTTGACTGCGACGGTCGACGCGCCGAGCAGGTCAGCCACCTCTGCCGCGTGCCAGCCGAGTACGTCCCGCAGGATCAGCACGGCGCGCTGCCGCGGCGGCAGGTACTGAAGCGCCGCGATAAGCGCGAGCCGCAGGCTGGCGCGGGCCGTGACGACCGCGGCCGGATCGTCGGCGCCGGCTCCGGTTACCGCAGCCGGGAACGGCTGCAGCCACGGCACGTCCAGATTCGGAACCGGAACGGGGCCGTCGGTGTCCTCGGCCGGCTCGCCCAGCCCGGACGGCAGTGGGCGCCGCGACCGGGTCTCGAGCGCGCGCAGGCAGGTGTTCGTGGCGATCCGATGGAGCCAGGTGCGCATCGATGAGCGGCCCTCGAACTCGCCGTACGACCGCCAGGCGCGCAGCAGCGTCTCCTGCACCTGATCCTCGGCGTCGTGCAGCGAGCCGAGCATCCGGTAGCAGTGCGCCAGCAGCTCGCCGCGGTACGGATCGGCGAGCAGCGCGAAGTCCTCGCTGTCTGGCGCTGCCCGGCTGGGAGCTGCACTGCCGCTAGCTGACATATCTCCTCCTGGCTGCGGATGCCCCTACCTAGGTAGACCCGAGCTGCGGGCCAGATTCATCGCTGCCGGCCCACCCGATGACTTTGGCGACTCGCGCGGATCAGTACTGGCAGGCGCACCTTTGCGCTCCGCTCAAGTCCATCACGCGAGGGAGATCCACATGACATCGCAGCAGCTAACGGGCCGGACGGCCGTGGTGACCGGGGCCAGCAGGGGGTTCGGCCGGGCCATCGCCACGGCGCTGACCGAAGCCGGGGCAGCCGTTGTCGGACTCGCCCGCGATGGCGGCCGCCTCGCCGAGCTTGGCGACAAACTCGGCGACTCATTCACGCCTGTCGTCGCTGACGCGGCCGATCCGGTGACCGCCGGTCAGCTCCTCGACCAGTACGATCCCGACATCCTCGTGCTCAACGCCGGCGTCCCGCCGCTCTCGCGTCCGCTGCACCAGCAGACCTGGCAGTCGTTCAGCCGGGTGTGGGAGGTCGATGTGCAGCAGGCGTTCGGCTGGACTCGCGAGGCCCTGCTTCGGCCGCTGCGGCCGGGGAGCGTCGTCGTCGCCATGTCCAGCGGAGCCGCGCTGTTCGGCTCGCCGCTGAGCGGCGGATACGCGGGCGCCAAGGCGACAATCCGGTTCATCGCGGCCTACGCGGCGGCCGAATCACAGCGCGGCGAGCTCGGGATCCGGTTTGTCTCGGTCCTGCCGCAGCTCACGCCGGCCACCGATCTCGGTGCGGCCGCTGTCGCGGCGTATGCGGCCAGGGAAGGCATGACCGTCGCGGACTTCCTCGCCACCAGGGGACCGGTCCTCACACCGGAGCAGGCGGGCGTCTCCATCAGCCAGCTCATCGCCGACCCGGACCTGGACCAGGCCAGCTACCTGCTCAAGGCCGACGGCCTCAGCCCGCTGCCCTAGTCACGGCTCATGGGGCCGCTGCTCTTGGTCAGCCGGAAGGACAGGAACCCCGGCCTGGCGCGGATCTTGTCGTAGTCCTGCGCATGCCGTTGCCGCAGCTCAGGGGAGGGATCTGGCTCGACCAGT
>DATHQE010000439.1:0-1784 GCA_035483035.1 Streptosporangiaceae bacterium
CCGAGACCGCCCCGAACCCGCACGCCCGCGCGGCGTCCACCGTCTCGGCGAGCCGACGGTAGGAGAACCCCCCGCCGCTGAAGTCGATCAACGGCAGATGAACGCCGGCGTCCATGACCGCCATCCTCCCACCCACCCCACAACACGCAATCCAGCGCCCACACGCAGACGGTGCGCAGGAGACCAGACCAAGCCTGTTGCGTCGGCTCTACGCTGAGCCCAGCACGAATAGATGTCGCGGGGCAATAGCCGGTCGGCGCTGCGGCGGGCTTTGTTCTGGCGCGTTTCGGCGATCATGGTGATGGCGGCGGATTCTGGCGCAGTCGGATCTGGCAGGTGACCAGGCGGATCATCGTTAGAGCTGGGTACGCCAGCCGGGCTGTGCTGTCCGCGGGCCCCAGTGTGATCTCGTACCGTAGGGCACCCGGCTCGCGGCAGACAAGGTCGGCCCGGACGGCGCGCAGTAGTCCGGCCACCGCCGGATTGTCGGCCGCGACCAGCGCGGTGAAGCGGCGGATGCCTGCGGAGCGGGCACGATCAGATAGCTGAGCCACCAGTTCGGTACCGAGCCCGCGACCCTGCCAGTCGTCGATGATGGTGACCGCGATTTCGGCGGCCTGCGGGTCGTCGGCATCGCGGACGTAGCGGGCGATACCGACACCGCGCCCGTCGGCATGATCCAGTGCGCCGAGCGCCTCGTGGTCGTGGTGGTCGACATCGGTGAAGTGGCGCAACTCGGCTGGTGATAGTTCCTTCTTCGGCGTCAGGAACCGCAGCTGGCGGGACCGGGCGCTCAACCGGGCGAAGCCGTCGGCCACAAGCGGGGCGTCAGCGCTGTGGACCGGCCGGATCAGCACTGTCGACCCGTCGCGGAGAACTACCGGCCTGCCCGTCACCGCGGACTGCGGCCAGTGACCGAGCAGGCGGCTCCGGCCGCGCTGTAGCCAGGCTGGACGCCAGCTTAGCGGCGATCTGCGGGCACCGGGCGTGCCCGCCTGCCGCCGGTGCAACCGCGCCTGCCGGGCCAGCCGGTCGGTCTCCGCCTGCGCCAGAAATGTCTGATGACGCTCGTGCGCGAGCGCCGCATGAATAGAGGGACTCAGCATGGGACCGCTTCCTCTTGGCTGATCAGCTCGGCACCGTTGTGCCGCCCGATCCAGGGTCATGGAGAGCTAGCTGCCGCACATCGGTAGCCATCACGGATTCTGGGGACTGCGGTTACCGATCTCGGGAATTGCGCCAGCGATTCAGGACTCGGCAGCTGGTCCAGTGCCGGCGGCGGTCAGCTCGATCACCAGCGCAGACAGCATTAGCAGCCCGGGGTGAACAGATGAGATGTTCCGGCGTATGTCCCCAGCGTGCGATAGCGGCGGCTACCGCTCGTCCGGTTTGACCCGCGCCTCTGGATGGGCTGGCCGGCGTGCGTTAGCTGCGATCCGGTCCAGCCAGGTCCGTACCGGCGCGCCATGTACCGCGGCGCCAGGACGGTAGGTGCGTGAAGTCCGGATCGGCTCGGCCACCCGGCTGAGCGATGGCGGGTTGACAGTTTTGCCGTCCTTTTACAATCAGGTCATGGGGCGGGGCATTCTGGAGCGCGACGCCGAACTGTCGCTGCTCGCCAATGCCGTGCGGGAGGCCGCCGGCAGGCACGGGTCCGTTGTGCTGGTCATGGGCGAGGCTGGGATCGGCAAGTCCAGCCTGGTCGAGGCGTTGCGCTCCCACCTGCCCGCCGAGGGCAGGATGCTCGTCGGGTACTGCGATGACCTGACGACTCCGCGGACCCT
>DATHQE010000440.1:0-36480 GCA_035483035.1 Streptosporangiaceae bacterium
ATCCTCGGCTACCTCAAGCAGCTGCTGCCGCGCCGCCCTGATCTCAAGGTCATCATCACCTCGGCCACGATCGACCCAGAGCGGTTCAGCGAGCATTTTGCCGGAGGCGAATCAAACAGGCAGAGTGCCGGAGGCGATTCAACGAGGCCTCTCGCCGGCGGCGGAGCGCCCATCGTCGCGGTGTCGGGCCGGACGTACCCGGTGGAGGTGCGCTACCGCCCGCTGGCGCCCGACGACGACGGTAGCGAACCGCGGGACCAGATCCAGGGCATCACCGACGCGGTCACCGAGCTGCGCCGGGCGGGGCCAGGCGACATCCTGGTGTTCCTGTCCGGCGAGCGGGAGATCCGGGACACCGCCGACGCGCTCGCCGACGAACGTGGCCTGGAGATCCTGCCGCTATACGCCAGGCTGTCGGCCGCGGAGCAGTACCGGGTGTTCCAGCCGCATCAGGGCACGCGGGTTGTGCTGGCCACCAACGTGGCCGAGACGTCGCTGACTGTCCCCGGCATCAGGTACGTGATCGACCCGGGCACGGCCCGGATCTCGCGCTACAGCCAGCGGACGAAGGTGCAGCGGCTGCCGATCGAGCCCATTTCCCGCGCCTCGGCCGACCAGCGCAAGGGCCGTTGCGGCCGCACCGCCGACGGTATCTGCATCCGGCTATACCGCGAGGACGACTACCAGGCGCGGCCGGAGTTCACCGATCCGGAGATCCTGCGCACGAACCTGGCCTCGGTCATCCTCCGGATGGCTGCCCTGGACCTGGGCGTCGTCGCGGACTTCCCCTTCGTCGACCCGCCCGACGCCCGGAACGTGGCCGATGGCCTGCGGCTGCTCGAAGAGCTCGGTGCTATCGCTCCGGGCGGCCGCGGCGGCGCTGGCGGTGAGACCCGGCTGACCGACACCGGACGCAAGCTGGCCGAGCTGCCCGTCGATCCGCGCCTGGGCCGGATGATCCTGGCGGCCGGCGACAACGGCTGCGTTCGCGAGGTGCTGATCATCACCGCGGCGCTGGCGATCCAGGATCCCCGTGAACGGCCGGCCGACGCCAGGGAGGCGGCCGACGCCGTGCACCGCCGGTTCGCCGAGCCGGGCTCAGACTTCCTCGCGTTCCTGACCCTGTGGGACTACCTGCGTGAGCAGCAGCGCCAGCTGTCGTCGTCCGCGTTCCGCCGTCTGTGCAAGCGCGAGTACCTGCACTACCTGCGCGTGCGCGAGTGGCAGGACGTCTACAGCCAGCTCCAGCAGGCCGCGCGGGACCTCCGCATCGTGGTCGGCCGCGACGGGCGCGGCGATACCCACGCCGGCGCAGACCCACGCACCGGCACCGGCACCGGCACGGGCACCCGCACACGCCCAGGCGCCGACAACGGCGGCCGTTACCCCGGCGAGCTGGCCGACCGGATCCACCAGTCGCTGCTGTCCGGGCTGCTCTCCCACATCGGCATGCAGGACGGCGACCGCCGGTCGGGTGACCGCGGGCCTGCCGACCGCAATGCCGCGTCCAACCGCCGGCGCGGGCCGGTCGAGTTCGCGGGCGCGCGCGGCGCGCGGTTCGCGATCTTCCCCGACTCACCGCAGGCGCGCAAGCCGCCGCCGTGGGTCATGGCGGCCGAGCTTGTCGAGACCTCGAGGCTGTGGGCCAGGACGATCGCGCGGATCGAGCCGGAATGGGCGGAGTCGCTGGCCGGGGACCTCGTCCGCCGCAGCTACAGCGAGCCGCGCTGGGACGCCCGCCGCGGTGCTGTGATGGCCACGGAAAAGGTCACCCTCTACGGTCTGCCCATCGTGGCCGCGCGGCCGGTGAACTATGGCGCCATCGACCCCGCAATGGCCAGGGACCTGTTCATCCAGCACGCACTGGTGGAGGGTGATTGGCAGACCCATCACCGGTTCATGGCCGGCAACCAGCAGGCCAGAGCCGAGGCCGAGGAGCTCGAGCACAAGGCCCGCCGTCGTGGCCTGGTCGCCGACGACCGCGCGGTCTTCGACTTCTACGACGCGCGCATACCCAAGACAGTCACCTCGGCACGGCACTTCGATTCCTGGTGGAAAAAGGCACGCCAGGCCGATCCCGGCCTGCTCGACCTGAGTCCCGCTGACCTGGCAGGGCCAGGGGCGGACGAGATCCGGCCGGAGGACTATCCGGCGCGCTGGGGCGCCATCCCGCTGTCCTATGAATTCGCGCCGGGCGAGGCGGGCGACGGCGTGACGGCGGACGTTCCGCTACACGATCTGTTTGACCGGAACGGGCTTGATCTCGGCTGGCAGGTGCCTGGACTGCGGCAGGAGCTTGTGACAGAGCTCATTCGCGGACTGCCGAAAGACCTGCGCCGCCACTTCATCCCGGCTCCGGATACTGCCAGGGCGGTCCTCGCCACGCTCGGCGAGCCGCGCGGTGACCTGCTCGATGCGCTGAGCGGCGCACTCGGCCGCCTCGGCGGAGTGCGGATCCCGCGCTCAGCGTGGGACCTGACAGGCTTGCCGGCCCACCTGCGAGTCACCTACCGGGTTGTGGACGACGATGGTGCACAGCTGGGGGCCGGCAAGGACCTGGACGAGCTGCGCACGGAGCTGCGGCCCCGGCTAGCGGCCGAGCTCGACGAGGCGGCTGCGGGCCTGACCCGGACTGGGCTGACGCGCTGGGATTTCGGCACGCTGCCGCGTGAGTTCCGCAGCGGCCAGGTGCGCGGCTATCCCGCCCTTGCTGACGCGGGCGGATCGGTGGATATCCGGCTCTTTGACACGGAGGCGGAAGCGGCCGCCTCGATGCGGGAAGGCACGCGCAGGCTGCTGCTCCTCGCCGTGCCGTCAGGCGTGCGCTCGATCGCCGGGCGGTTGCCCATGAACGCGAAGATGGCGATGAGCCGCCATCCGTACTCCGGCGCGCAGGCGCTGCTCGACGACTGCGCCGCGTGTGCCGCCGACCAGGTCATCGACGACGCTGGCGGTCCGGTGTGGGACGCCGACGGGTTTGACCGGCTGATCGATGCCGCGCGCGATGCGCTGGCGCCGCGCACGGCCGCGGTCCTGGACAGCGTCACTCAGATCCTGGCGGAGGCGCACGAGGTCGAGCTGCGGCTGGCTAGCGCCGGCCCTGGCAGCCCGGCGCTGGCCGCAGCCCTGGCCGACATGCGGACCCAGCTCGCCGGCCTCATCTACCCGGGCTTTATCGCCGAAACCGGGGCCGTCCGGTTGCCCGACCTGATGCGGTACCTGCGGGCGATCCTGAGGCGCCTGGACAAGCTCGGCGGGGATCAGGCCAGGGACGCTGAGCGGATGGCAACCGTGCGCCGGGTCGCCGCCGAGTACGACGCGGTCCGCCGGGAGCTGCCGCCGGCCGCCCGCTCGCGTGCCGACGTGGTTGCGATCCGCTGGCAGATCGAGGAACTGCGGGTCAGCCTGTTCGCGCAGGTACTGGGCACGCCGGGACCGGTCTCTGAGAAGCGGATCCGGTCCGCGCTCGATGCCCTGCTCGATCATTCCTAGCCAGCCGGGCCGTGATGAGCGGACATGATCATGCTGCGCTGGAAGGCGGTCCTAATAGACGAGATGACGAAGGCTGAGTTCTCGGTGATCTCCTGCCAGCCAAAGTGGACGATCTCAAATCCGTCCGCGCGAAGGATCGAATCACGGCGAATCTGTGCACTGGCGCGCAGCGGATCGTTGTACTTGACGTTCCCGTCGGCCTCGGCGATCGTGCGGTACTTCCGCCAGTAGAAATCGACGCGAGCCGCCGGCTCTGTCGTCCCGCCAAGCCAGACCTGCAGGGCAGGCGGTGGCAGGCCGCAGTCCCGGAACACCACCCTGGCGATGGACTCGAGCGGCGATTCCGCGAGTCCATTGGCGAACTCGATGACCTCTGCTGCCCGGTTCACGCCGCTGCGTAGCGGACACGCGGCCAGTACCGCCCGCAACTCCTCGCGCGAGGTCAGCTTGCGGTGCAGTGCGGAGTCGGCCGCGACCACGCCCGCACGGAAATCCAGCATCCGGGCCAGGTCGACCACGGTCCTGGCCGGCGTCGTCAGCAGCATGCCCAAGTAGGCCGTAACCTGCTCGGCGGGCAATGTCGCGGCGTGCAACCGGATTCCCGGCCGGCTGTGCCAGCCGCGCCGCGGCGGACACGTTAGGGCCACCAGCGGATACGTCGGGCCTAGCAGGTCAATTCGCTGCAGGGCGGCGGCTGACTGATGGCTGACCGCAGCGTCCGGGCCAGTTACTGCGGCTGCGGCGGCGATTTTTAACAGCTGATCACCGCCGGCCATGGTCATCAGTTCGCGAGCCCGTACTCCGCCGGCGTAAACACCGCGTCCCAGTCGGAGCAAGTCGCCCCGTCGTGCTCGAGTCCGGATCTGGTCCGCCGAGCAGCCAGCAGCGAGTAGCTCAGCTGTGGTCATAATGTCTGCTACACGTCGAAACGACCGCTGTGTCGGTGAGGCCACGGCTTCCAGAGTGGTCGAAGCCACTGACAATGTGCCCCCGGCGCGGAGACCCTGTCGTTTTCGTGCAGAGACCCTGTCGTTTTCAGGCACGATCACGTTCGGTTTGTACCATTAATACCCACGGAACCATCAGGGTCTCGCGGTGGAGAATGGCTACGTGTTGACTGACGCGCACGAGGAGCCCATTTCGGGGGCGCTGGCTCGGGTACTGCCGGCGATCGGGGGGGACGAGGCCATCGAGCGCCTCGCGAGGCTAAGCGGCAGCGACTTCACCACGGTGATGCTTGAAGTAGCCAGGCGGCGCGCGGCGGCCCAGACGCCCGCGACCGTGCTCCGGCGGTATCGCACCGACCGGTTCGTGCAGCCGGCGACCACGCCGTGGCTCCGGCTGCGTCGCGCCGAGGACCTGCTCGGCGCGTGCCTGCCGGCCGACTTCGAGGTGCTGACGCTGGCGCCGCTCGCGCCGCTCGGCACGCACTCGGCGCTCGGGCCGGTCAGCCAGGACAAGATCGTGACCGCGATGCGGGCCTGCGAGACCGCGGCCGACCCGACGAACGCGCTGGCGCTCGAGGCGGCCGCCCGCCGCGTCGCCAGCCGGGGCGCGGCTGTCCGGCTCGCCGCGTTCCAGCGTGTCGTGCGTGCGCAGCACGCCCAGCGACGTGGGTACCTGGCGCACTTCAGCCTGCTCGGGCTGGTGACCGCCGGGCGTGATACCGGCGGCCACCAGTTCGAGCGGGAGGCCGTTGCCGAGCATGTCCGCGCCGTCGCGGCCGGCCTGCGAGCGGCCGGATTCACTGCCATCCAGCTGGCGCTGACGCCGTTGACGTCCGCCGGGAAGACGATAGCGGGCGCCGTAACCGTGCTGCTCGCAGGCGATCCGGTCCCGGTCGAGGTGCTGGTCGATAACGACCGCGAGGCGGGCCGTGGCTACTACCGCGAGCTGTGCTTCAAGATCAACGTCCGGGCCGGGGCCGAATGGGCGGAGATTGGCGATGGCGGGTTCACCGATTGGATCGCGCGGCTGACGGCGAGCAACAAGGAACGACTTCTCATCAGCGGCGTCGGCATCGACCGGGTGGTCGCGCTAAGCTCCGAGGTCTCATGAAATACGTGCTGTTCTACGAGTCCGCCGATGACGTGGCGGAGACGGCGCCACTGCACTTCGCGGCGCATCGGGCCCGGTGGCATGAGTTCCTTGAACGTGGCACTCTGCTGCTCATCGGCCCGTTCACCGATCAGACCGGTGCCATGGCCGTCTTCACGACCAGGGCCGCCGCCGAGGAGTTTGCCGCCGGCGACCCATTCGTGCTGAATGGCGTCATCAGGCAGTGGTACATCAGGGAGTGGCTGGAGGCCATCGCCACCCCCTGACGTCCCGCTAGTTGCTGTCCTGGTCGTCCGGGCTGTCGCCGTGGTACCCGTGGTCGTGCTCGCCGTGGTCGTGCTGGCCGTGGTCGTGCTGGCTGGCCGTCGCATTGCGGCGCATCCACAAGAAGGCGATTACGCCGATCACGATCCAGGCGGCAATCGAGTGCGTGAGCGTGTGCGCGACGATCACGGCTCCGACGAGCACCGCGATGAGCAACGGAATCCAGCGCAGCGTCCGCCAGCGCACCTGCCGCTCAGCTCGCCGGTGCGCTCGTTGCTCATGCCTGAGCGCAAGGCGCTCTCGTTCGAGCTGGACCTTCCGCATCTTGCGCTGGTGACGGCTGCCGCCATGCGGCGGCGGCGGGGCTTCCTCGCCAGGCAGATCGGAGAGCAGCCCGGACAGGTCGGCCATCGTCTTGGCCCGCATCGCCCGATCGAGACGTTCGCTGAACTCGGCCTCGTCGAGCCTGCCGTCGCTGAAGTGCCGGGCTAGGCGATCAGCGATCTCGGCTCGTTCGGCATCGCCGACCCGCATGTCAGCGCCCGGCCCGCTAGCCCGCCGCGGCGCAGCGGATGGCTGTGGCGGGCTCACCGGATTGGACATTGTGTACTGGCCTCCCTGGTCAGTTGCGCCATTCGTGCATGCTGCTGGTGAAATCAGTGGCGATGGACTGCGTAGCACCGTCGTCGGGAATCAGCAGCCAGCAGGCAACATACAGCGGGATGCCGAGACCGCCGACGATGGCGAGCACGGCGAAGGCGATCCGCACAAACAACGGGTCAACGCCGACGTACCCAGCAATGCCGGAAGCCACCCCGGCGAGCATCCGGTCGTCCCGGTTCCGGGTCAAAGTCCGTGACCGGGTCGGCAGTCCTGGCCTGCGGCTGCCGTCAGCCTTGGCGGTTAGGTCCTCCTGCGGAGGCGGTGTGGTGGTGTTCATGAGTTCAGCCTGCCCGCTCGCCACCCGCCGGACTATCGGGAAGAACCCTGACCGGACCCTAAGCGGCAGGCGCCATGACCAGGGCGTGCCCGGATGGCGACTAGCGGGTTCAGGCGCGATGATGGGCGCATGCGGGATAACGCCAACCCAGCGGCGAGCCTAGGCGCCGCCGCTGCCGCCATGTCCACGTCAGATCGGGCGGACGCCGTCACGCAGCCGTACGGCCCGCTGCGCGGCGACGGTCAGGCGCGTCCAGCTCCGGCCGGGCCGTTCCGGGGCGCCGGCCCGGCCGAGGCTGCCGGGCGAGACCAGGCTGCCAGGCAGGACCAGGCTGCCGGGCAGGACCAGGCTGCCAGGCAGGACCAGGCGGCCGAGCCAGTCCAGGGCAGCGGCCCCACTCGGCCCGTCCCCTCGTCGCAGCGCCCGCAAGACGAGGCGCGATCCCAGGGCCAGCCGCGAGCAGGACAGCCGGGCCGTAGGAGCGGCCTGATGAACCGCTTGGAAACGCTCGGCCTTCGGGTGAGCCGCGGGCCGAGCAGCGACGGCCCGATGCGCCGAGAGATCGACGGATCCCTGCTCGGCGGCGTCGCGGCCGGCATCGCGAAGCGCACGGGTTTCGAGGTCGGCATGGTACGCGTGGTCATCGTCGTGGCCGCGCTCGCGACCAGCGGATTCGGCGCCGCCGCCTACGTCGTCGGGTGGCTGCTGATCCCGGCGGCAGGCGCCGAGTCCAGCATCGGCACCAGGGCGCTGAGGGACAAACGCGGCCTGGGTCTCGCAGCCGGACTGACCTCGATCCTCGTGCTGGGCTTGATCGTCGCATCGGCGCTGAATGCACCGTGGGTCACCTCGCTGGCCGTCCCGCTGATTGTCTGCGTCGTCGGCCTGGCGCTGATCTGGCGCAATGCCCCGGCGGCCGAACTCGACATCCTGCGTGGCCTGGCAGACCCGGTAGCCAAGACAGGATCCGGCACCAGGTCCCGCCGCCTGCTGAGGATGCTGCTGGCTCTCGCGCTGCTGCTGCTCGGCCTCGTGGCCCTCCTGGGCGGGCACGATAAGAGCATCCAGCTGCTCCGGCCGCTTGGCGGGATCCTGCTGCTGATCGGCAGCATCGCCACCGCCCTGGGCCCGTGGTGGCTGCGC
Source organism: Streptosporangiaceae bacterium (assembly GCA_035483035.1). Lineage (GTDB taxonomy): Bacteria > Actinomycetota > Actinomycetes > Streptosporangiales > Streptosporangiaceae > JAJYUU01. Next base: position 7,898 of record DATHQE010000440.1, read on the forward strand.
ATCGCCAGGGACCTCGTAGCTGAGCGGCAGGCCAGGATCCGGGCCGAGGAGCGAGCCGAGATGGCCTCGCGAGTGCACGACTCGGTACTGCAGACGCTGGCCCTGATCCAGCGGCGGGCCGGCGATTCCCACCAGGTTGTGCAGCTGGCCAGGGCGCAGGAACGCGAGCTGCGCTCCTGGCTGTTCGACGGCCAGCCGCCAGGGTCGATCGACGGCCAGGCCGTGACTGTGGCCGGCGCGGTCCGGCTCATTCAGCAGGACATCGAGGCCAAGCACGGGATGCCGGTCGACGCCGTGACGGTCGGGGACTGCGAGCTCGACGACGACCTCACAGCATTGCTCGGAGCCGCCAGGGAAGCCACCGTCAACGCGGCCAAGTGGTCAGATGCCGATGTCGTCTCGCTGTTCGCCGAGGTCGAGCCTGACTCGGTGTCGCTCTTTGTCCGCGATCGCGGACGCGGGTTCGACCCCGCCGCAGTGCCGGCCGACCGGAAGGGCCTGGCCGAGTCCGTGCAGGCGCGGATGGCCAGGCGGGGTGGCTCGGTCACCGTGCGCAGCGCCCCTGGCGAAGGCACCGAAATCGGCCTGACGATGCCAAGAGGCGCTGAACGGAGACGGTCGTGACAGACAGCAGGCCGCGCGTCTTCCTGGTCGACGACCACGGGATGTTCCGGGCCGGCGTGAGGTCCGAGCTGGCCGAGGAGGTCAACATCGTGGGCGAGGCCGCCGACGTGACGCCGGCGATCACCGAGATCACGCAGTGCGTTCCCGACGTGGTCCTGCTGGACGTGCACCTGCCGGGTGGCGGGGGGCAGGACGTCGTCGCGGCTGTCAAGGCCGGGCACCCGGAGGTGAAGTTCCTGGCGCTGTCGGCCTCGGACGCGCCAGAGGACGTCATCGCGGTCATCCGGGCCGGCGCGCGCGGCTACGTGACCAAGACGATCTCAGGCAGTGAACTGGTCGACGCCATCCGGCGGGTGGCGGCCGGCGACGCGGTCTTCTCGCCGCGGCTGGCCGGGTTCGTGCTCGACGCGTTCGCCGCCGGGACGGCGCCCGAGGTGGACCGCCCGTCGTTCGATCCCGAACTCGACCAGCTGACCGCGCGCGAGCGCGAGGTACTCCGCCTCATCGCGCGTGGCTACACCTACCGCGAGGTCGCCAGGGAACTGTTCATCTCGGTGAAGACCGTGGAGAGCCATGTCTCGTCGGTCCTGCGCAAGCTCCAGCTCTCGACCCGGCATCAGCTCACCCGCTGGGCAACCGAGCGCCGGCTTACCTGACCGCCTGGTCCGCCCGGCTGACCGGCCGGGGACCACCGCTCGGCTCGTCACCGCAGCCGTGCCTCGGCGCGCAGATACGCGGCCAGCTCGTCGGGCCCAGGTTCGCCGTCATAGTCGGAGAGGCCATGCGCCGCGAACCAGTTGCCGACGTTCGCGGCATCGCGGTCGAGGAACTCGGCACCCCGAGGATTGGCGATCACGTCGACCACCTGCGGGGTGTCGATGAGCACGAGCTGACCGCCGTGCACGAGGAGGTTGTAGGCCGACAGGTCGCCGTGAGCCACGCCAAGCCGGGCGAGCGTTGCCATCGACTGCACGAGCTGACGCCACAATCCGGCCAGGTCGGCGCCACGCAGCCCGCACTCGGCCAGCCGAGGCGCGGCTGTCCCGTCGGCTGTTCCGATGAACTCGAGCAAGACCTCGGTACCGAGTACCTGAACCGGGTAGGGCACCGGCACGCCAGCCAGATGGAACTGGCAGAGCGCGGAGAACTCCGCGCCCGCCCACTGTTCGGCGATCATCTCGCGGCCGAAAGCGCTGCGGCCGGCCATGGCCCGGCTGGCCCGCGAATCCCGAACGCGCCTGCCTTCGAGGTATTCGCTGTCGCGATGGAAGAGGCGATGCTCTGCCGACCGGTAGCGCTTGGCCGCTAGCAGGCAAGAGCGGCCGGTCCCTGGCACCCCGCGTCGCAGCAGGAAGACGTCGGCTTCCTTGCCAGTCTTCAAGATCCCGAGCTCAGTGTCGGTGGCCGCGAGGTCGGTGATCAGCCAGTCCGGGCGCGGCCGCGGCCCGCGCTCAGAAGCCGCAGATTGATCCCAGGTCGACCATCGGTCGCCTGCTGGAAGGCCGTCAGCGACGTCGAAGTCGTCCAGCGACGGCAAGGCCGGCCGATGCCGGTCGCGCTTGGCAAAGGTGGGCTCGTCGTCGTCAAATCGCCGTCTGCTACGGCGCTGGCGCGCAGGGTCGTGCACGACTAGTACTCCTCAGGCACAAAGGAAGGATGGGCAGAGTGAAGCTCGGGACGTTCGTCACTTGCGTCCTCCCTTCTGCGTCGGAGCAGCCGTCTGGGCGAGCGGGACTCTCACCTGCTCGCCGGTGTGACAGCGTGGCACGCGATCGTCCGCACGGCAACCAGTTTTGGCGGGAGCTGCGTCCTACGAGGCCGGGACAGCCCGGCGAGCCTGATCCTGTGTCAGCACCCGGGCGATCCCGACGGTCGTCCAGCCGGCGCTTTCCTCGAGCTCGTCGCGGAGCATCGCGGCCTGGTACTCGATCGACACCGGGCCGATCGCGACAAGGTCACCCTTCTCATTCCGCATCACGAGGATGAAGTTCACGTTGGTCCCTCTCCGTCGGCCTGTGGCTGAATCTACGCCTCGGTCACCAGGTGCGGTCGCTTACGGTAGGGAGCATGAAAGCGCCAGGTAGCCGCCCAAGCGCCGGTCCTGGACCGGACGATGCAGGCACCAGCGTGCTGATCGTCGAGGACGACGCGAGCATCGCCGCACAGCTGGTCAAGGCCCTGACCAGGGGCGGCTACCGGGTCGATCACGTGACGACCGGGCATGACGCCCTGCAGCGGGGCGAGCCGGACGTCGTCCTGCTCGATCTGGAGTTGCCGGACCTGGACGGCGTGCAAGTGTGCCGGAAACTGCGGGAGCGGACCAACGCCGCCATCATCGTGGTGACGGCGCACGGAGAGGAGCCAGACCGGGTGATGGCGCTCGATGCCGGCGCCGATGACTACCTGGTGAAGCCGTTCGGACTGGCCGAGCTCCAGGCCAGGATCAGGGCGGTCCTGCGCCGGGTCCACCCTGGCGGCGACGTCGTGAAGCACGGACCGCTGATCGTGGACATCCGGACTCGACGGGTCAGCGTGTCGGGATCGGAGATCGTGCTGACGCCGAAGGAGTTCGACATTCTCGAGATCCTCGTTGCCGATCCAGGCCGCGTCGTGGGCCGCCAGGAAATCCTGGAGGGCGCCTGGGATGCGCACTGGTACGGCCCGACGAAGGTGCTTGATGTGCACATGGCGTCGCTACGCCGCAAGCTCGGGCTGCCCGGACTCATCGAGACGATTTACGGCCGAGGGTTCCGGCTCGGCGATGTCTAGATGACTCGCAGGATCGTGCTTGCGGTCCTGGCCCTGGTTGCCGCGGTGCTCGGGATCGTCGCGGTTCCGCTCGGCGTCATCACCACGAGCCAGGACATGCGCGCGTTCCGGAACGAAGCGGTAGTCGCCGCCGCCACCGTCGTGAACGTCGCCGAGGAACGGCTCGATGACGGAGTGCACGGCTCTTCCCTCGGTCGCACGGTGCGCCAGCTGGCTCGCGGCGGCGATCGGATTGTCGTACTTGACCGAGCCGGCCGGCCGGTCGTCGGGACTGTCGCTAGCCCGGCGGTGACCAAGTCTCAGCTGGCAACGGCCGTTGCCAGGGGCAAGCCGGTCAGCTTTCAGAGCGATGACCGGCTCCTGATCGTCGCGCCGGTGCATCACGATACGGGCGCAGGCATCGTCGGCGTCGTCGTGCTCGGCCGTCCGACGTCCGCCGTCGATCACCAGGCAGCGTTGCTATGGGGAATGATCGCCGCCATCGCGACGGCCGGCCTGCTCGCCGCGGCTCTGGTGGCGATCGGCCTGGCGCGCTGGGTCAGTAAGCCCCTCAGCCGGCTCGAGCTGGCCGCTCAGGAACTCGGAGATGGGCGGCTGAGCACCCGGGCGCCAGGTGACACCGGACCAGGTGAGGTCCGCCAGCTGGCAGCCAACTTCAACTCGATGGCGGCTCGCCTGGAGGCGCTGGTCAGCGGCCACCAGGCGACAATCGCGGACGTATCGCACCAGCTCCGTACGCCGCTGGCCGCGCTCCGCTTGCGGCTGGACCTGCTCGCGCAAGACAGTAACGCAGCCGCTGCCGCCGAGCTCGCCGGGGCGCAGGAGGAGATCGCTCGGCTATCTCGGATGGTGAACGGCCTGCTCGCGGTCGCGCGGGCGGAAAATATCGCGACCCCTCAGGTCAACCTCCAGCTCGACGTCGTCATCAGGACCAGGGTGGCGGCCTGGCTGCCGGCGGCCGACGAGCGCGGCATCCGGCTGGAGGCCGATGCCGAACAGGTGTGGGCCCGGATAGGGGAGGGGCATCTGGAGCAGATCCTGGACAACCTGATCGCCAATGCCCTCGACGTCTTGCCGGCCGACGGCGTGATCAGGATCACCGGCGGGGCAGTCGGAGACCGGGCCCGGATCATCGTCGCGGACAACGGTCCCGGCATGAGCGAGCAGCAGCAGAAGGTCGCCTTCCGGCGGTTCGCCACCAGCAACGGTGGCGGCACAGGCCTCGGGCTGGCGATCGTCGACCGGCTCACGGTCGCCAGCGGCGGCACTGCGGCGCTGTCTGACACCGCCGGCGGCGGGCTTACGGTGACGATCGAGCTGCCGCTGGCACGGCGCGAACGCGGCCAGCGGCGGGGCATTCACCTGACGTCAGGGGCCAGTTCCCTGGCGGATACAGGTCCTCAGCAGCGCTGGCAGCGCCGCACTGGGCGGCCGGCTGAGCCAGCGGCTCGCCCGACTGATCATGATTAACCAGTTCTGAACTTTTCCTGAACCGGTAACCGGGACCCCGCCGGGCAAGCTGATCTAGGCGTTCGGCGACACGGAGACTGGGCCTACACCAATGGGCCTCAACCAGGAACAGGGACACCTGCATGCGCGATCACCTGCATTTTGCGTCCGCGCGGCGCGATGACAGGCTGGCCCGGGTCCGGAAGCTGACACTGTGGATTGGCGGCGGCGCGGCCGCTGCGTCCCTGGGCCTCGGCACAGCCTTCGCGCATGCCCTTCCTGGCCACGCCGCCGGATCGCAGAGTGCAGGATCGGCGCCAGCTGCCACAGGCTCGCCTGGCACGGGCGGCTCGGCTGGTACCGGTACCACCGGTAGCGGCGCGGGAGGAACCGTTACGGGCGGCAAGCACCGTCATCATCACGCGCTCGCGCCGCCGGAGCAGCCGCCGTCCCAGGCGCCCGCACCGGCGCCGCCGGTGGTCCACTCGGGCGGATCGTGACCGTGATGCTCACTTCCGCGGATGCTCCGATCTCGCTGACGGCCAGCCACGCGCTGGCCGCCGGCAGTTCCGGGCCGATCCAGCTGTGGTACACCACCCGAGCGACCGGCGTCGTCGCGCTCGTCCTGCTGACCGCCACCGTGGCGCTCGGCGTCGCCGGCACCGCGCGGCTGGAGACCCGCGCGATGCCGCGGGCGGTCCGGTCCGGCTTGCACCGTAACGTGTCGCTCCTGGCGGTGGCGTTCGTGGCCACGCACGTGCTGACCTCAATTATCGACCCATATGCGGGGATTGGCTTTGCTTCGGCCGTTATTCCGTTCACCTCGCCGTACCGCCCGCTGTGGGTCAGTCTCGGCGCCATCGCGTTCGACTTGATGCTCGCCATCGTGATCAGCAGCCTCATCCGCAGGCGGCTTCCCTACCGCGCCTGGCGCGCGGTGCACTGGCTTGCGTACGCGTGCTGGCCGGTGGCCTTGTGGCACGGCTTGGGGGCGGGCACCGACAGCCGCCTGTCATGGCTGCTCCTCCTGGACGCCGTGTGCGTGCTCGTGGTCGCCGCGGCGGTGTGCTGGCGGCTGCAGCTCGCGCCGAGTGCCGACGTGCGCACCTTCGGAATCCTGGGAACCGCGGGATTCGTGCTGGCGACCATCGCGTTTGTGGCGATCGGCCCGCTGCAGGCGGGGCGTCACTGACATGAACCTCGACACGACAGCGAGGCGAGCGCCGCACCGGACACAGCTCAGCCGCCTGACAGCTGGCTGGCAGGACGCGGGCCGCGCCGCCACGCTTCGCCAGCATGCTGCCACCTACGGGCTGTTGCCGACTAGCAGTGGTCGCGGCGGCCACAGTCTGCTTGATGAGGTCGCTGCCGCCCGGCTGACTGGCCGCGGCGGCGCAGGGTTCCCGACCGGGGTCAAGATGCGCACGGTGGCGTCGAAGCGAGGCCTGCGTGTCGTCGTCGCGAACGGCATGGAGAGCGAGCCCGCCAGCGAGAAGGATCAGGCACTACTGGCACGCGCGCCGCACCTGGTGCTGGACGGGATCGCGGCGGCGGCTGACGCTGTCGGCGCGAACGAAGCGCATTTGTGTCTGCCTCGCACCAGGGACTGGCTCATCGACAGCCTGCTCGCGGCGATCGCGGAGCGGCAGCGGGCTGAGCTCGACCGCGTTCCGGTCTTTGTGCATGACCTGCCACCCAACTACGTGTCGAGTGAGGAAACCTCGCTTGTGCACTGGCTGAACGGCGGCGAGGCCAAGCCCACGAACACGCCGCCACGCCCGTTCGAGCGCGGCGTTAGCAAACGGCCCACGCTCGTCGACAACGTCGAGACGCTGGCTCACCTCGCGCTGATCGCCCGCTACGGCGCGCGCTGGTTCCGGGAGGCCGGGCGGGCCGACGCGGCCGGCACCATGCTGACCACCGTGTCCGGCGCGGTGGCGCAGCCCGGTGTGTACGAGATCGAGGCCGGGTCCGGTGTCGGCGAGGTGCTGGCCATGGCCGGAGCTGATCTGGCCGCGCAGTCCGTGCTGATCGGCGGCTACTTCGGGACGTGGCATGACATTAGCGAGGTGGCCAGGCTGCCGTTCACGGCCGCCGGGCTGCGGGCTATCGGCGCTGCGCCTGGCGCTGCCGTCCTGTATGTCCTGCCGCCCGCACGCTGCGGCCTGGCCGAGGCCGCCCGGATCCTGTCGTACCTGGCCGGCCAGGGCGCGCAGCAATGCGGCCCCTGCATCTTCGGGTTGCCGGCAATCGCCGATGACCTGGCCCAGCTGGCGTCCGCCCGGCCCGAAGGTGACCCGATCGGGCGCATGCAGCGCCGGTTCGGCCAGATAGCAGGGCGGGGCGCGTGCCGCCATCCCGACGGCGCGGTGCGGATGGCCGAGTCGGCGCTGCGGACCTTCGCCGCCGATGCTCACGCCCACGACCGGCGGCGGACGTGCCTGACGGCGCAGCGTCCCCGTCCCTACCCGCCGCAGTCGCGCACGGCCGAGCTGGACTGGCGATGAGCATGAAACTCGAGATCAACCCCATCGCGTGCACCGGCCATGGCCTGTGTGCCGACCTGCTCCCCGAGCTCGTCGAGATGGACGAGTGGGGCTACCCGATCATCGGCGACCAGGTGCCGAGCCACCTGGCCGTGCACGCCCGGCGCGCTGTCAACGCCTGTCCGACCCTCGCGCTCCGGCTGACCAGAACGCACCGTCAACAGGAGAAGAGCTAAGTGGGACAGCCGGACACCGCGCGGATCGCCCCGCAGCACAGGCGGGCGGCCCCGGCCGCCGGAGCCGAGGGTAACGAGAAGCTGACCGCGATGACGGGCGCCATCCTGCTCGTCGGTTTCGCTATCGAGGGCTTCACCATTCTCGAGATACACCGGCTGCTGTACTGGCATTTCCTGCTAGGCCTGGTGCTGATCGGCCCGGTACTGCTGAAGATCGCCTCGACGTTGTACCGGTTCGTCCGCTACTACGCCGGCTCGGCGCCGTACGTCCGCAAGGGCCCGCCCGCCCCGGTGCTCCGCGTGCTCGGCCCCCTCGTGGTTCTGACGTCGGTGGCCGTGCTCGGCACTGGCGTGATCCTGGCGGTGGTCGGCCGCGGCGGGCCCTGGCTGTTCCTGCACAAGGCGTCGTTCGTGCTCTGGTTCGGCGCCATGACCATTCACGTGCTCAACTACGCGCCGCGGCTGCCGAGGATGCTGGGCGCGCGGTCGGCCTACGGCGGTCGCGCGGTGGCAGTTCGTGGCGGCCCGGCCCGCTGGCTGCTGCTGCTGGCGTCGCTGGCGATCGGCGTCGGGGTGGCCGCGGTGACGATGCACATGTCCGCCTCGTGGGGCGTCAGCTTCTGACCTCGGGCGGTACCGCGGCGCCCGCTGCGCCAGCGTCGAGGATGTCACGCCAGGTCAGCGCGCCCTTGGTCGTGTACCAGGTCATCGCCCGCACCGCGAAGCGACCGGCCCGAACCGCCGGATCGTCCTCGGCCAGCAGGCGGGCCCGAGCCAGCGAGCCTGCCTGGTAAAAGCAGATGCCGGCGATCTCGCTGTCGCCCTCGACGGGCCCGGCGCCCAGCAGGAATCCAGCGGCCCGCATCTTCCGGAAGTGCCCGAGATGCTGGAGTCCGAGCGCCGCGCTCGCCTCATCGTCTAGCTCGGGCTGATCCGGCGGCCGGACCAGCAGGATCAGCTGGTAGGTATCGAACTCGTCCGGCGCGGCGTCGGGCGCCCACTCCGGTTCAAGGGCCTTGATCTGCTCGTGGTGCAGTTGCAGGTGGAAGGTCGCGTTGCCATCGATGAAGGCGCCGATCGGGATCGGGCCGTCCTGGACCACCGTGCCACCGTCGCGGATGACGACGTGCACAGGCGTGTCGGCCAGTGCGCCGAGCCCGTCACGGGCCGCCGCCAGCCGCGCCGCGGACCGTTCGATCTCGCCGGCCAGTCCGGCCAGCCCGCCGACGCTGGTCGCGTAGGCGGCCAGTTCCACGTCGTCAATGGTGCTCGCGTTGTCGTAGGAGGCCTCGGTCCCCTCTGCCACCTCCTCTGCAGTCGCCGCGATCAGGTCGTTGTTCCTGGCCACATGTGCCGCCACGAGCTCAGCTGGCCAGCCGCCGTCCGCGGGGTCACGGAACCCGCCGGCCAGCAGCGAGGCGACAAATGGCGCGTACGCTGCGGCTACGCTGTCCATAGTCATGTTTGGTCCTCCGGGTACCGTCGGCCGACCCGGAGCCGGTCGACACTGCCCAAGCTAGCGCCCGGCGTCAACGGCGGGCGTCAACGGCGGGCGTCAACGGCGGGAGTGAGAATGCCAGCTGAGCAGCCGCGGTCGCTGCTCCCCAATCTGGGCCTGGATGACCTCCTGGCCGAGCTTCAGGTCAGGCTCCAGGCGGTGCTGGCGACGCGCGACCGGGTGAATGCCCTCTTCAACGCCGTGGTCGCGGTCGGTACCAATCTCGACATTGAGGTGGTCCTGCGCGGGATCGTCGAGTCTGCCGTCTCTCTAGTTGATGCCCGCTACGGCGCTATGGGCGTCATCGGCGATGGTGGCCGGCTTGCCGAGTTCATCCCGGTCGGCCTCACCGAAGACGAGATCGGCCTGATCCATCGCTGGCCCGAAGGGCGCGGGTTGCTCGGCGCGCTGATCAGCGACCCGAAGCCGCTGCGGATCGCTGATCTGAGTAAGCACGAGCTGTCCTCCGGCTTTCCGGCCGGTCATCCGCCGATGACCTCGTTCCTGGGTGTGCCGATCAGGATCAGGGACGAGGTGTACGGGAACCTCTACCTGACCGAGAAGCGGGGCGGCGGTCAGTTCGACGAGGAGGACGAGTCCATCCTGGTGGCACTGGCTGCTGCGGCCGGCGTCGCGATCGAGAACGCCCGGTTGTATGACGAGGCGCGCCGCCAGCAGCGCTGGCTGAGCGCGAGCGCGGAAGTCACGCGGGCCCTGCTGTCGGGTGCCGATCTGAGCGACGCGCTGGCCCTCATCACTGCCAAGTCGCTGGAAATGTCCGGCGCAGACCTCGTGGTGCTTGCCCTGCCGACGGCGGACCAGACGCGGCTCCACATCGAGCACGCGGCCGGCGTAGGCGCCGAGGAGGCGCTCGGACTAGTGCTGCCGGTTACTAGCTCGGCGTCCGGCTACGTGCTGTCGACCGGCGAGCTGCTGAGCGTGGATGACTTCAGTCATGATGATCGGGTCGCCCGCGTTGCACGAGAACACATGGAGCTCGGCCCGGCGATTATTGTGCCGCTCGGCACCGCGGGCAACGTCCGCGGCGTGCTGACCGCCGGTCGTCATCCGGGTGCCATGCCGCTGGCGCCGGCCGCAGCCGACATGCTTGTGACGTTCGCTACCCAGGCCGGGATCGCGCTCGAGCTTGCCGATCACCGCCGCCAGGCCGAGCGCGTCGCAGTCTTCGAGGACCGCGACCGGATTGCGCGTGATCTGCATGACCTGGTCATCCAGCGGCTTTACGCCACCGGCATGTCGTTGCAGGGCGCGGTGTCGCTGATCGGCTCGGCCGAGGCGGCGCAGCGAGTGAACGTGGCGGTTGATGCGCTGGACGAGACGATCCGGGAGATCCGGTCGTCCATCTTTGCGCTGCAGGCCCGCGACGATACCAAGCCCCCCAGGCTGCGCGCGCAGATTCTGCACGAGGCCGACCAGGCGGCCGGCCTGCTCGGGTTCCCGCCGTCGCTGCAGCTGGACGGAAGGCTGGACGAGGGGGTGCCGGACGATCTGGGCGAGCAGCTGATCGTGGTGCTGCGCGAGGCGCTCGCCAATGCAGCCCGGCACTCGGGCGCCACCTGGGTCGACGTGCTGGTGCGGGCCGCCGCCGACCTCGTCCTGACGGTCCGCGACAACGGATCGGGCATCAGGGCAACTGGCCGCCGCAGCGGGCTGGCCAACATGGAGCAGCGTGCCATCAAGCTCGGCGGAACCTTCCGCGTCGAGCCGCTCGCCAGCGGCGGCACCGAGCTTGCCTGGCGAGTGCCGCTGACCAAGCCGGCCGGCTGAGCCGCCGGCGGGCGCGTTCCGCCGGCTAATGCCCGGCCTGGTCGAATACCCGGGTTGCGTAGGCGGCTGCCTGGGTCCGTCGCTGCATGCCGAGCTTGGCGAACAGCGTGGAGATGTAGTTCTTCACGGTCTTCTCCGCCAGGTACATCCGCTCGCCGATCTGCCTGTTGGTCAGTCCCTCGCCGATGAGCTCCAGGATCTTGCGCTCCTGGGGCGTCAGCCCGGCCAGCGGATCCTTCCGGTTCGCCTCGTCGCGCATCCGGGCCATCACCTTGCGGGCTGCCTCCGGATCCAGCATCGAGTCGCCCGACGCGACGGTCCGCACGGCGCCGACCAGGTCGGTGCCCCGGATCTGCTTGAGCACGTACCCGGCTGCGCCGGCCATGATCGCGTCGAACAGCGCCTCGTCGTCGCCGAACGAGGTCAGCATCAGGCACGCGATCTCCGGATGCCGGGACCGGATCTCCCGGCATACCGTCACCCCGTCACCGTCGGGCAGCCGCACGTCCAGCACCGCGACGTCGGGCATCAGCGCCGGGATCCTCGCCAGGGCCGACTCGGCGGTGCCCGCCTCGCCGATGACCGTAATGTCGGCCTCGGTTTCCAGCATGTCCCTGACGCCGCGCCGGACAATCTCGTGGTCATCGAGCAGGAACACCTTGATGCCTGCCTTGCCCTGCCCGCCGTCCGTCATCGCTGTCGCCTTCCGCGCGGTCGCCCATGCCGGGAACGGGGCCGTCCCCATGCATCCACTTCACGATAGCGGCGGCCGCCTGCGCTGATGCAGGACCTAGGTCCCGATCAGCGGGTGCCAAACGGCACAGATCCGCTCCCGGACCAAGCGCACTACGCTGGATGGCAGGAGGATGATCATGTCGGGCAACGGTGGCAAAAATCGCAAGGCGGCAGCCGATGGCGCGGTCACGCAAGAGCGCGTCCCGGCGAAGCTGTATGAGGCTGAGCTGCTGCGGCTGCAGGCGGAGCTCGTCAAGCTCCAGGAGTGGGTCCGGGCCGAGGGTGCGCGCCTGGTCGTGGTGTTCGAGGGCCGGGACGCGGCCGGGAAAGGCAGCACGATCAAGCGCGTGTCGGAGTACCTCAACCCGCGCGTCGCGCGCATCGCCGCCCTGCCTGCGCCGGGCGAGCGCGAGCGGACCCAGTGGTACTTCCAGCGGTATATCAGCCACCTGCCGGCGGCCGGCGAGATCGTGCTGTTCGACCGCAGCTGGTACAACCGGGCCGGTGTCGAGCACGTCATGGGCTTTTGCACGAAAGAGGAGTACAGCAGGTTCCTGCATCAGTGCCCGATCTTCGAGCGGCTGCTAGTCGAGGACGGCATCCTGCTGCGGAAGTACTGGTTCTCGGTCAGCGATGAGGAGCAAGAACGACGGTTCCGGTCCAGGCTCGATGACCCGATGCGGCGGTGGAAGCTGTCGCCGATGGACCTGGAGTCGATCACCCGCTGGGAGGACTACTCGCGCGCCAAGGACGAGATGTTCGTGCACACCGACATCCCTGAGGCGCCTTGGTACGTCGTCGACAGCGCCGACAAACGCCGCGCCCGCCTGAACATGATGGCCCACCTGCTCAGTACGGTCAGCTATCACGACGTGCAGCGGCAACCGCTCGAGTTGCCGCAGCCTCCTAAGTCGACCGGGTACGTGCGGGCGCCCCGTGAATCGCAGACCTTCGTGCCTGACTACGTAGCAGAGTTGCTCGCGGCTGGGTCAGGAACTCATCGCAGGTAACTCGAACTGGGCGTTGTCGGTCGGCTGAGCAACCGGGATGAGGCGTGCGAACAAGCCGGGCGAAACCATTGAGATGTGACCGTTTGACAGCCACTTGACGATGTACGGCGGCGAGCCATCCGCCTGCGGCACGTCAATGATGAGGCCGATCCTGGCCTCGTCACCTTCGACGAGGAGCCGGTCGCCCACATGTGCATGCATCGCGGCTCTCCTTTCCCCTCGTGTTCGTCTCCGGTTAGTCGAGGCTCACGTCCCGTTCGCTCGGTGCCGTGGGCGCTTCTCCACTGGCTTGCTGGCTCCAGTCGCGGCGCCAGATGAGCCGGTGGACGGGGATCAGCCTGGGGATGTCGCGCAGGCCGGGGATGAACGGGACGAGCAGTAGCAGGATGGTGGCGATGCCGGTGAGGTAGACGGCCCAGATGTCGACGTTCGCGGAGTTCTGGAATGGCGAGACGTGGTACCAGAGCTGGTAGAGCCAGAGCCACGGCTGGCCTGGGTAGCTGCCGGTCTCGTTCATGACGCCCCACTGGTCGCCGGTGAGGTGCATGGTGGAGGCCTGCGTCGCGTAGTACCCGCCGTCGGCGATGAACAGCAGCGGCTTGGTGAAGTCAGTGCCGTAGAACTGGCGCTGTGCGAGCAGGTCGGCGTCCAGGGCGCCGCTTTGTCCCATGGCGAGCTCGCCGGCCATCATCGCGGGCACCGGGCCCGCGGCCGGCAGGTTCAGGTTCCCGCCGTGGAAGGGCACCTTCTTGGCGCCCGGGGCGGTGGCCTTGTCGTAGGCCGTGGCCCACGTCAGCTGCTGGCTCGCGGTGGCGCTGGTGTAAGCGGCTAGCGCGGCGGCGACGGCCGGGCTGGACTTGGCCTGAACCGCCAGCGGGTCCAGCACGAACAGCCTGGCGGCGTTGATCGGCTGGGTGATGCCGGCCACTTTCTGCCAGTTGACCGGGCCTACCTGCTGCACCCCCGAGGTGCCGTTGTTGTACGGCGGTCCGTAGGACGCGGCCAGGGCGCTGCCGTCCAGTTCGGTCGCCGCCGTGTTAACGAAGCCGATCTGGTCAACTGTCGCCCACGTCTTGATGGTGACCGACGGCACGTCCGGCGACGACAGCAGCCCGGCCATGAGCAGCACCAGGACGCCGGCGATAGTGACCGCGACGGTGCCTTCCTTCAGGATGTCGTAGCGCCGGGTGGCGCCGCGCCACGGCGCCGCGTCGGCGGCGGCAGCGGCCTTACGGTCGGCGCGGCGGCGGCGGAATGTGGTCGTGGCAGGGAGCGGGTGGGCGACGCCGCGGACCCGGACCATCAGCACGTGCGCGCCGACGATCGCGACCAGGATGATCGGGATCAGCACGATGTGCCACATCAGCATCTGGCCGAAGTTCATGACGTTGAAGAAGGCACCCGCGCCCACGGCGTTGAAGGCGTCCTTGCCGTTGGTGGCGATCCACTGCGAGTCGAAGTTCGACTGGGACAGGTAGCCGGTGAAGCACTCCACGACCGAGGCCATGAACGCGATGACGCCGGTGATCCAGGTCATGGCCCGCCGGCCGCGCCAGGCCGCCATCCAGAACTTGCCCCACAGGTGGATGACCATGAAGGCCATGAACAACTCGACGCTCCATAGGTGCATGCTGTTGAAGAAGTGGCCGACGGAGTTGTAGTGATACCAGTCCGGCCCGCCGAGCGCGAGCGCGAAACCGGTCCCGATCGCGAGGGCGAGGGTGGCCAGGGTGGCCACGCCGAAGACGTAGATCCAGGAGGCAACGTAGGCCGGCTGCCGGTCGGGCAGCAGCTTGCCGGGTGGCAGCAGCCGCAGCGCGCGGCGGCGCACGCGGCTGGTCCACATGTCCGCGTCCGGATCGGCGGCCGCGGCATCCGCTCTGGACGGTCCGTCCGTGTCGGTGGCCCCGGCCAGCGTGCCGGTGCCGGGCGCTGCAACCTGCGCATCCTGCCGGGACCCGAACGGGATCAGCAGCGCCGCGCCAAAGATCACCACCATCACGGCGATCACGATCAGGTTGGCCACCGAGATGTCGATGAACGACCAGCTCAGAAACGTGCCTGGATGATCCAGGTTAACGGCGGATGCAGTACCTGCCAGTGCGTTCGGGCTCATCTGTCTAGCTCCTTGCGGGACTGAAGCCTGATGCGGAAAGCCGCATCCAGATCTTCGTCTTGGCTTGGATAGGGCTGGCAGTGCGGACAGTCACCAGTCAGCGGGACGTTGGTCCTGAACTGACTGGGCGCAAGAGAACTGCCTCCCGCCCGCGTGTTCCGCGGGCGGGAGGCAGGTGGCGGGGTTGTGCGCCGGGTTACGTCGTGTCAGCTGGCACTGACCTGGACGCGGGTAGCGATGGCAGGCAGGATTTCCGCCTCCGGGGCGGTCCGCCGCAGGTGCACAAAGCCGAGGATGGACAGCATCAGCATCAGGCCTGCCGCGATGAAGGATGCGATGGCGGCGATCAGCGCGATCTGGCCGAGCTGCCAGAATCCGTAGGCCTCCAGCAGCATGCTGCGCAGCGTGGTGCCCTTGAACACGGTCTCGACCTGGCCTTGCAGGGCGAGGTTCTTCGGCTGGGCCAGCGCCGCACCGGACAGCTGGGAGTAGGTCTTGCCGCCGCCGATGAGGAACAGGTGCCGGCCGATGAAGTAGTTGGCGTAGACCTCGGCCTGCGCCCCGTTGGTCATGGGCTGCCCGGCGTACTTGGCCATCTGGGCGCGGTTGGCGGCGGGCAGGATCGTGAACTCTGGGCTGCTCGTCGTCGGGAACACGATCTTCTGAGCGGACAGCTGGCTCGTCACCTGGCTGTTGGCGTATGAGTGCCCCCAGGACAGCAGCACACCCGCGACCACCAGCACGACCACCAAAAGCAGGCCTGCCGCTGTCGCCAGCGCGTCGAACGTCCTCCTGCGCATGTCGCTTTCCTCCTTGTAGCTTCTCCGGGCTGATCACCCGGCCAGTGGATTCACTTAGCTGGGAGGAGCATCTCGCCGGCCGCTGGCCGCCGGGTAGGGCCATGCGGCCCCGGCTCATGGGACTTCCGCCCCTACGGGCCGCGCGCGCTCGCTGGCAGCTTGATGGGTAGAGCTAGAGGAGATGACGCCGTGCCTGAAGCGATGCTCGAGGATATGGACGAGGCCGAGTGCCTGCGGCTCATCGCCCCCGGTGGTATTGGCAGGCTGGTGTTCGCTGGCCGGTTCGATCTCACTGTGCTGCCCGTCAACTACAAGCTGCATGGCGGCGCGATCTTGTTCCGGACCACGCAGCATGGGGCTACCGATGAGGACTTGCGCACGGGCATCGAGCACGCCGAGTACCGGGTTGCCTTCGAGGTCGACGAGTTCGACCAGTCGGCGGGCGAAGGATGGAGCGTGCTGGTCCAGGGCCCGGCACATCACCTGGACTCTGAGTCTGAGCGTGCCGACGCTCAGCTGGCCGACGTGGCGCCCTGGCCGGACGGAGTGCGCGAGCACTTCATCCGCATCACCCCCGCCCGGATCACGGGGCGGCGCGTCAGGCGCAGGGCCGGATCATGATTCACCCGAGTGTGACGGGATCGCCGCGGCAAATCGGGCCGCTGGCGATCACGTCGGCGTAGACGCCCACGTTGACGTTGTGGTGCTGGGCGGCAGTACGCAGGATGCCGGAGTCCTTCGGCAGGTCTCCCTGTGGCAGCGTGGTCATCACGCAACGGCTGCATGCTCCGGTGATCCGCAGGCGGACGCGGTCTCCGATCGAGACGGTGTGACCGATCCAGTCATCCTCGGGGAACCCCTGCACATCTGGGCGGGACGAGACGACGATGTTCGGCCGGAACCGCCGCACCTCGAAGCGGCCGTCCGGATGCAGCGCGCGGAGACGGTCCATGGTGGCCGTGGTGAGCAGGTGCACGACGGCGACGTCGAAGAACGTTCCGGTCGGCAAGTCGAAGTCGGTGACCGTGTCGTAGAGGTCCAGGCCTTCCACCTCGGGCCAGTACTCCTCGGCCGTCGTGCCCGGCGAGTCGTCGGCCTGCTGCGCCTCCGCGAATGTGACTTCGCGGCCGAGCGCTGCGGATAGGACCTGCGGCAAGTCGGGCTGGCTGCTGGTCAGCGACGTCCCGTCGGGCAGCGTCAGGCGGACGGCGGGCAGTGGCGATCCCGGCTGAGGCGGCTCGACATACGCAGCGCGGAAGTCGAGGAAGTTGCCCCACTTGCGGGGATTTTTTGCGCCGGCGACCTTCCCTGTCGTCGCGTCCACGACCGCGAACTGCCGATCGCCTAGCAGGCCGCGCGGCGTGATCTCGGCGGCGTTCAGTTCCTCGCCCAGCATGGATTTCACCGGATAGCGCCACAGCGCGCCGACAGATCCGCCGTCGGTTTCGGCCGGATGCGGCGAGTTGGCTTGCATGACAGGCCCCCAAACCAGAGGTGCAAAACCAGGAATCGGGTGCAACTACCCGCTAACCAGTACCCGCCGTCGCCCTCAGGGGAACAGCCCGTGCAGCGGGAACACGGCGGCCCGAGTGGCCATGATGGCCTGGTCAACGGGGTCGGCCGGATCGTAGCCGACGTCAAAGCTCGCGAACGCGCCGGTCGCGCCCTCCGTCATGAGCTCCGGTGCCGGCTCGGTCGCGACCCAGTCGACATACTCCCGCCAGGTCACCGGCGTCGGCGTGCCGGGCTCGATCGGATGGCCAGCGGCCTCGGCCAGCAGATGAGTCCAGGTCCTGGGCACGACCTGGACGAGCTGGTAGCCACCGCCGCCGGTCAGCAGCCAGTTGCCCGCCGCCGTCTCGTGCGCGAGCTGATGCACCAGCGCGTGGGCGGCGCGTTGCGCGTCGATGCTGACCCGGAGATCGGCCAGCGGATCACTCCAGTGAGTATCGCAGCCGTGCTGGCTGACGAGGATCTGCGGCCGGAACTGCCGCAGCAGCGGCGGCACGACCGCGTGCAGAGCGCGGAGCCAGCCCGCGTCTCCGGTGCCGGCCGGCAGAGCGACATTGACAGCAGAACCATCCGCTGCCGGGCCTCCGGTCTCCGACGGCCGGCCCGTGCCGGGGAACAGCGTGGCCGGATGCTCGTGCAGGCTGATCGTCAGCACCCGCGGGTCGTTCCAGAACGCGGCCTGCACACCGTCACCGTGATGCACGTCGATGTCGACGTACGCGACTCGCTCGGCGCCCTGGTCGAGCAGCCAGGCAATGGCGATCGCAGGGTCGTTGTAGATGCAGAAGCCGCTGGCGTTAGCGCGCATGGCATGGTGCAGACCGCCAGCAATGCTCGCACCGTGCTGGGCAGCACCGGACCAGACGGCACGCGCCGCAGCCAGCGTCGCGCCCGCGACCAGTGCGGACGCCTCGTGCATGCCGGCGAAGACCGGGTCGTCCGCAGTGCCGAGCCCGTGTTTCAGCAACGTCGCCGCATCGATCCGCGCGACGTCGCGGCCGGCCGCGAGCCCCCCCGCGCCCTTCACGACGGCGATGTACTCGGGGTCGTGAACGAGTGTCAGCTCGGCGTCCGAGGCTGGCGACGGCGTCGACACCGTGACCCCGTCGCGAGTCAGCAACCCGAATGCCTGGGCCAGTTCCATCGTGAGCTTGACCCTGATGGGCGCCAGCGGGTGCGCGGGTCCGAAATCGTAGCTAGTTAGCCGTTCGTCCCAGGCCACGTGCAACGTACACGTCACGCGAATGATCCTTCCGACGTCGTGCGGCTAGCCTGCCACATCGCCTGGACCTGCCCCCCGCCGCTACAAGCACGGGCCGCCACAAGCACGGGCCGCCACAACCACGGGCCGCCACAAGCGCGGGCCGCTTGACGCAGCGAATGTTTGCTAGTTATACTGAGCAAGACGAGGAAGCCGATCCTGAGGAGGAAAAGATGGCCGAGTCCAACGTCGCTCAGGAGCTCACCAACGAGGTCCTGAACACCATCACCAAGAGCCAGGCCGCAGTCGTGAACGCGATCGAGACCTGGGCCAGCGCTGTGCAGTCGATCAAGCCCGACCTGCCCGCGGCGAGCCTGCCGTTCGCCGACAAGCTGCCCACGCCGCAGGACGTCGTCGCGAGTGCCTACAACTTCGCCGAGCAGCTGCTGGCCAGCCAGCGCAAGTTCGCCGAAGACCTGCTCACGGCGACCGCACCACTGCTGTCTACCGGCACGCAGACCGCGAAGTAAGACGGCGCGGCTGCCCAGCAGCAGGGGCCAGACACTCCCACCGCTGCGCGCGGCAGGCACGGCCTGCCGCGCGCGATGCCGTGAGGGCACTGCGACCATCCGGCCGGCGCACGCCGGCGAGCGGGGCCTGGGATACTAATGCGGCAGAGGGGATGGTCATGACAAGCCAGTGGGATGCGCAGATGGAGGCCTTCGGCGCGTTCGTGCGGAGCCAGCGCAAGCTGGCGAATCTGACGCTCCGCCAGCTAGCCGAGCTGACGAGCCTGTCGAACCCGTACCTGAGCGAGCTTGAGCGGGGCATGCACCAGCCGTCGGTGCGCGTGCTCAGGCAGCTCTCCGATGCGCTGAATGTGTCAGCGGAGATGCTGCTCGCGCAGGCCGGCCTGATTGACCGCCGGAGCGATCGCGAGGCGGACGACGACGCCGGGGTCGAGCACGCCATCAGGACCGATGCGACGCTCGACGACACGCAGAAAGCAGCGCTGCTTGCGGTGTACCAGAGCATGACCCGCCCAGCGCAGGCGGCTGACTAGCGCGGAGCAGCCATGAGCTCGCGGAGCTGTTAGTGACCTCCCAGCCTAGCTACGCCTTGCTCGCCGACGGCAGCACTGTCGAGATCCGGCATGCGGGGCCTGCGGACGCGGCGGACATCCGGCAGATGCACGAGGACTTGTCGCCGAGCAACGCCTACTTCCGGTTTTTCAGCTTCAGCCCGCAGGCGCCCGAGCGGGAGGCACAGCGGCTGTGCCGCCCGGAGGACGGTGATCACGCTGCGCTGCTCGCCCGGCTAGACGGCCGACTCGTCGGCGTTGCCAGCTACGAGCCGACTGACCGGCCTGGTGTCGCCGAGATCGCCTTTGCGGTATCGGATGAAATGCACGGGCGAGGCGTCGCGACGTTGCTGCTCGAGCACCTGGTTTCGCTCGCCAGACAGCGTCGGCTCACGGCGTTCGCCGCCGAGACCTTGCCAGAGAACGTGGCGATGCAGCGAGTCTTCGCCGATGCGGGCCTGCCGGTCGAGCGCCAGTTCGCCGACGGGGTGATCGAGCTGGTCATGCCGCTGCCCGGGCACGATGGCGGTCAGCTCGATCACTACCTGGACGTCGTGGCTGGCCGGGCCAGCCGCGCGGAAGTCGCGAGCCTTCGTCACCTCCTGCTGCCAGAATCGGTCGCCGTGATAGGTGCTGGCCGTCGCCGGGGCTCCGTCGGCCGTGAGATTCTGCACAACATTGTTACCGGCGGCTTCGCCGGGCCGGTCTATGCGGTGAACCCGCTGGCCCGCTCCATGGAGGGTCTGACCTGCCTCGCCTCGACAGCTGACCTGCCGCCTGGCATCGACGTCGCGGTGATCGCGGTTCCGCCGGCCGCGGTGCCGGGCGTCGCCGCGGCCTGCGGCCGCCGCGGGGTGCACGCGCTCATCGTGATCACTGCGAGCCTTGGTGGTGCCGGCGCTGACCTGCTGGCGATCTGCCGCCGATACGGGATGCGCCTGGTGGGCCCGAATTGCTTCGGCGTCGCATCCCCTTCTGCGCATCTCAACGCCACGTTCGCGGTCGGCCCGCCCGCGCCGGGTATCGCCGGCGTGGTGATGCAGTCCGGCGGCGTAGGAATCGCGCTGCTAGAGCATCTGCGCCGGCTCGGCATCGGGGTGTCATCGTTTGCCTCCGTGGGGGACAAGTACGACGTATCCAGCAATGACATGCTGACCTGGTGGGAGCAGGACGAGCAGACGAGGCTCGCGGTGCTGTATGTCGAGTCTTTCGGCAATCCGCGCGGCTTCGCCCGGACGGCGCGCCGCGTGGGACGGAAGCTGCCAGTCCTGACGGTCATCGGCGGCCGGTCCGCGGCTGGCCAGCGCGCGGCCGCGTCGCATACTGCTGCCTCGGCGACGTCGCTCGTCACGCAGGAGGCGCTCTTCGGCCAGGCCGGCATCATCGCGACGCACAGCCTGGGCGAGCTGATCGAGGCGGCCGCGTTCCTGTCCTGCCAGCCGCTGCCGGCTGGCCGCCGGGTCGCCATCGTCTCCAACGCCGGTGGTGCAGGCGTGCTGGCGGCCGACGCCTGCGGCGACGCAGGGCTGATTGTGGCTACGCTCGCCCCGGCGACGCAGCGGCGCCTCGCCGAGCTGCTCCCGGCCGGAGCCACGGTCGCCGGTCCCGTTGACGCTTCGGCGAGCGTGAGCGTCAAGGCGTTCCGCGCCTGCCTGGAGGTGGTGGCGGCAGACGACTCGGTCGACGCCGTGCTGGCGATCGGCGTGCCAACCGCCGTCGCCGATCTCAGCGCCGCGATTCTCACCGCGCGGCTGGACAAGCCACTCGCCGCGACGCTGCTGGACCAGGCGGCGGCGGTGAGCCTGCTGCCTGCCGGACCGGGCTCGGCCGCAGACGGCATCGCCGAGTCGCGCATCCCCGTCTTCAGCTACCCGGAGAGCGCGGCCACGGCCCTGGCGCGCGCCGTCCGGTACCGGGAGTGGCGTGACTCGCAGTCCGGCCAGGTGCCTGATTTCAGGGACATCGACGTCGACGCTGCCCGCGCTCTGATTGGTGCATTCCTTACGGCCAGCCCGAACGGCGGCTGGCTGACCGATGCCGATGCGGCTGCGCTGCTCGCCAGTTACCAGATCCCGATGGTGGCGACCCGGACCGACAAGAGCCAGGACGAAGTGCTCGCGGGCGGGGTGGAGACCATCGTCGGCGTCGTGCAGGAGGCGGTCTTCGGGCCGCTCGTCGTGTTCGGGCTAGGTGGGGTAGCCACCGAGGTCCTCGGCGACCATGCCGCGCGGCTGGCGCCCCTGACCGACACCGACGCCGCGGAGTTGATCGCCAGCCTCCCCGCGGCTCCGCTGCTGTTCGGCCACCGCGGCTCGCCGGCCGTCGACACTGACGCGCTGGCTGATCTGCTGCTGCGGGTGTCCCGGCTGGCCGACGACCTGCCAGAGGTCGCCGAGCTCGATCTCAACCCAGTGATCGCCAGGCCCGACGGCGCGCAGATTATGGACGTCCGCGTCAGGGTCGCCGCGGCCGCCCCGCGAGACCCGTTCCTGCGCCAGCTCAGGTAACCGCCTGGGCGCGAGGCGGGCCGGGACCAACGTCCCCGTTCCCTGGGCTTAATGCCCCTGCTGCCGGCCTGCCAGTGTGCGCAAGCCTGATGGCAGGAGGGGAGGGAACTGTCATGAATGCCACGGTCGCTGACGTGATGACCACCAGGGTCATCGCGGTCAAGAGGTCAGCTGACTACAAGGAGATCTGTTCTGCGCTGCGACAGTACCGGGTGAGCGCGTGTCCGGTACTCAATGACGCGGGTCAGGTCGTCGGCGTCGTGTCCGAGGCCGACCTGCTGTACAAGGTGGCCGATCCGCGCCCGCCGTCGGGGCTCATCAGGCTGCGCTGGAAGCTCAGCGAGGAATCCAAGGTCAACGCCATCACGGCGGACCAGCTGATGACCTCGCCGGCCGTCTCGATCCAGCCGAACGCACCGGTAGCGATCGCAGCCCGGGTCATGCAGGAGCGGCGCGTCCGGCGGCTGCCGGTGGTCGCCCGCGACGGTCTGCTGATCGGCATCGTCAGTCGGACCGACTTGCTCAGCGTGTACGAGCGGGCTGATGCCGACATCAGGGACGAAGTTCTCAGGGACATCATCGCGAGAGAGTTCAGGCTGGACCCGGCCGAGCTCGAGGTGACGGTCTCGTCCGGAGTGGTCACCCTGGCGGGTCCGCTGGCGCGGCTGGACACTGCCCTGGCGCTGCTGTCACGCGTGCGTCACGCCGAGGGCGTGGTCGCGATCCGCGACCGGCTGCTCGTGGCGGCGCCGAGCGGACAACTGCTAGGCGCTTGATGCCGCTGGTCTTCGTCCCGGCCGGGAGCCGGTTTACCCGGTGACGCGAATGCGGCGCCCGGTGATCCGGCTTGGAGACAGGCGTACGTACACGTCCCGCTCGCCGTCCGCCCACGGCACGATGCCCAGGGCCTGTGCCCGGCTCGTCTCAGCAGCACCCGTGATGACGCTGGCTGTCCCGGTGAGCAGCACGCTCCAGCCCTCACCAAGAGCATCATCGAGATTGTCGACGTCGAAGGAAACCCGCTGCTGGTGGATGCCCTCTTCAATGGCCGCGTCGCCGCTGGTCCGGAACACCACGTCAGTGCCGTCCACCTTGAAGTTCACCGGCACGGCCATCGGCCCCCGGTCGGCCTCGACGAACAGGAACCTGCCGACGCCGCCAGGCGCGATTAGCACCCGGCACTCGGCCTCGGTCAGTTCGTACAGGGTGGCGTTCCGCGCGGCCGTTCGCTGGCCTGGTGGCATGTTCAGGCCGGCGCCCGCCAGGGTGCTGGGCGCGACGTCCAGTGCTGCGGCCAGCCGGACGAGAGTGGCCGGCGTCGGGTTGGCGGCCGGGCTTGACTCCAGGTAGCTGAGATACCGCGGCGACATCCCGGCGCGATCGGCCACGTCGGGGATCGTGAGGTGCGCTTCGTTGCGCTGCTCGGCTAGGCGCCGGCCCAGGTCGGTTGCGCCCGAACTGGCATCGTTAGCCATAGTTCCTCCATGAGGCCCAGGTTCGGCTGTCCCCGGAAACAGCTCTGTCGCGTCGGCGGCGGACAGGTCCGTCGCCAACCTTACGGACATCATTCCCATCAGGCAGCGCCGTTCGTCCCTCCCGCGCCGGTCCGTCGCGGCCGCTCTGGCGACACCCCGCCGGCCGCAAACTGAATTGAGGACTAACAAAACCAGGCCTAGGCCTTTAGTCTGCCGTCATACAGGCTTATCGGCTCGGCCCGGGAAGCGGCTGATCGCGGATGGCGGGGGCGACAGCCTGGACCCGGAGGTACCTGCGATGAAGCAGCAGCGATGGCATCGACTGCACCGGATCGCGGTCGGCGATGAGAACCCCCTGCGCCGCTACGTCGACAAGCTGGAGTCCGCGGTCGTCGTCAGCCTGGTCATCGGGTTCCTGATCGCCGCGCCTCTCCTTGCCATCTTCGCCGTCGGTCACGTCCGTGCCGCCGGCCACGGGCAAATGCACTCTGAGGCCAGCTGGAGACAGGTTCCGGCAGTCCTCACGCAGAGCGCGGGCGAGGGGCTGATCGGCCTCGACGGGGAGTGGGATACCTCGTGGGTCACGGCGAAATGGACGGCACCGGATGGCGCCCGCCGGACTGGGCTTGTCGCCGTCGACCTCAACGCACGGGCTGGTCAGCACGTCATGGAGTGGGTGACGCAGACCGGGCAGCTTAGTCCGCCGAAGGTGACCGCGGCCGACATCGCCGACCGGGAAATCATGGCTGCGATCGCCGTGCCCGTGGGGCTGGCCGTGCTGTTGTCGATTACGGCTTGCGTCGTCCGGGTAGTGGCTAACCGGCGCCGGATGGCCGGCTGGACTAAGGCATGGGAGGCCATCGGACCGCGCTGGTCGTCGCTTCGGTAGCGGGGCCGCCCTCGCCAGAGCAGCCGGAGGTGGCATGCGAGCCTGGGTTGTCGAGCATTGCGGGCCGATCGACGAGGGGCCCTTGCGGCGCGTCGAGCGCGCGGAGCCGGAGCCAGGCCCTGGTCAGATCCGCGTCCGGATCAGCTGCTGCGGGGTCTGCCGGACCGATCTGCACCTGGCCGAGTGCGACCTGCCGCCGAAGCGCCCGCAGGTCACCGTCGGCCACGAGATCGTCGGCAGGATCGATGCGCTCGGCGCGGGCGCGGCCCGTTTCGCGGTCGGCGACAGGGTGGGCGTGCCATGGCTGGGCAGCACCGACGGGACCTGCGCCTGGTGCCGGCGCGGCGCCGAGAACCTCTGCATCGACCCGACGTTCACCGGGTGGGACGTCGACGGCGGCTACGCCGACGCCTGCGTGGCCGATGAGGCGTATGTGTACGAGCTGCATGAGTCGATCGACGACGAGCGCGCTGCACCGCTGCTGTGCGCCGGGATCATCGGATACCGCGCGCTGCTGCGGGCCGAAGTGCCCGCAGGCGGCCGGCTCGGCATTTACGGGTTCGGCGGCAGTGCCCACATCACGGCACAGATCGCATTGCATCAGGGGCTGCGCGTGCACGTGCTCACCCGCGGCGAAGGGAACCAGCAGCTCGCTGCCGCCCTTGGGGTGGATTCAGTCGGTGGCGCGACGGACATGCCACCCGAGCGGCTCGACGGGGCCATCCTGTTCGCGCCCGTCGGCGACCTCGTCCCGGTGGCACTTCGCGCGCTGGATCGCGGCGGCACCCTGGCGCTCGCTGGGATCTACCTGTCAGACATACCGCAGCTGAACTACGCCGACGAGCTGTTCCAGGAGCGCCAGGTCCGCAGCGTCACGGCCAACACCCGCCGCGACGGCGAGGAGTTCCTGGGCCTCGCCGCGCGCTTCGGCATTCGGCCGACGACCGTCGGCTACCCGATGGCGAGCGCGCCCGCCGCGCTGGCAGATCTCGCTCACGGGCGATTCAGCGGCGCAGCTGTGCTGCACAATGAATCCGCATAGCCGACGCTGAGGCTGGCGGGCGGGTCTGCGGGGCACTTACGGATTTCGTCTCCGATACGGACGGTTCCGGATACCACAACGCGGGCGTTCAGGCCGCGCAGCCGCAGCTCGCGGCCGACTCGGGAGTTGACGAACCGCAAGGCATCCGCGCCGAATCGGGCCGCGAATTTGGCGCAGCCCAGATGCGGCTGATCAGTCACTTCGAGAACTGCCGAGCCCACCGCCAGCCGCGTGCCTGGCGGCAGGTTAGCAGTGCTGAGGTCGAGCTCGGCATAGAGCTGATCACCGGCTAGCGCTCGCCGGTCGGGGTCGTGCGCTACAAGCAGGGCCGCCCGGGAGTTCATCATCGTCACTTGCATTCCCGGATGCGGCGACCTGTCGGCGGTGCGCGAGCTTGCTCGCATCGGCCAGGTGTCACCCGCCAGACCACTTGTGACGTCCAGGGCGGCCTCAGCGAGTACCTCACGCTCGTCAACGGCCGGACGGCGCGTAATCAAGACGACCGTACCGCCGTCCGAGGGGGAGTCGCGGACGTAGCTGAGGCCGGCTTCCAGCTCGGCGGTGGTGAGATGCTTCACCAGGACATCATCGCGTGGCTAGTAATCAGGAAACGAGCCATTTTCGGCGCTGAGCCGTCGAGCCGCAGCTCTCGGCCTGACGTCCGGGCGCTTCTACGAAGCTCGCAGCAGCACCGCACGCGCTTGCCTGGCGATCTCGATGTCGTCTCTGGCGGTGACGACGAGGCTGGGCACACGCTCGTCCGGGCCGCTGATGACGCCGTCGGCGGTGGCCTGGTTGCGGCTGGGGTCGACGCTGATGCCGAGGAAGCCGAGCCCGGTGGCGGCTGCGGCGCGGATGGCCGGGTTGTGCTCGCCGATCCCACCGGTGAAGGCGATGGCATCCAGTCCGTTCATGGCGGCCGTCATGGCGGCGATCTCGCGCCGCAGCCGGTGCAGGTATACCTCGATCGCCAGGGCCGCAGCCGGATCGCCGGCCCCGGCTGCCCGCTGGACGTCGCGGATGTCGCCGCTGGCCTGCCCGGACAGCCCGGCCAGTCCGGATGTCTGTTCCAGGCCGGCTGCGACGTCGTTGAGGCCGAGGTGGCCGTGCTGCAGGAGCCAGACGATGAGGCCGGGGTCGACGCTGCCGCTGCGGGTGGCCATGACGAGGCCTTCTAGCGGGGTGAAGCCCATGGTGGTGTCGACGCTGCGGCCGCCGTGCACGGCGGCTAGCGACGCGCCGGCACCGAGGTGGCAGGTGACGAGGCGCAGCTCGGCCGGGTCGCGGTCGAGCAGCTGCGCGGCTCGCCGCGCGGCGTACCCGTGGGACAGGCCGTGGAAGCCGAACCGGCGCAGCCCGAACCGCTGCGTCCATCCGGCGGGCAGCGCGTACCGGGCGGCGGCCGCTGGCATGTCCGCATGAAAAGCCGTGTCGAAGCAGGCGACGGCGGGAAGGCCGGGCAGCGCCTGGCGCGTGGCCGCGATGCCAGCGAGTGCGCGCGGCTGGTGCAGCGGCGCGAGGTCGGCCAGCTGGGCGATCGCCTCGGTGACGTCGTCGTCGATGAGCACCGGGTGCCTGAACCTCGTGCCGCCGTGCACGACGCGGTGGCCGGTCACGGTGGCGCCGGCGCCGGCCCTGGTCAGGAAGCCGGTGAGGTCACGGTGATCCGGGCTGCCATCCCACCGGTCCAGGTCGAGTGCGGCGGCGACGGTGTCCCCGTCGTCGAGCACGCGTACCTTGAGGCTGCTCGACCCGGCGTTGACGACGAGGACACGGGTCATGACGGAGACGGCGACCAGGTCCAGTTGCGGACCTCGGGCAGGTCCTCGCCATGCTCACGGATCCAGGCGTGGTGCCTGACGAGGGTGTCCGCCATCCGCTGGCGCAGCTGGCCGGCCCGCTCGGCCAGGCCGGGGACCCGGTCGATGACGTCCATGACGAGGTGGTACCTGTCCATGTCGTTCAGCACGAGCATGTCGAAGGGCGTCGTCGTGGTGCCTTCTTCCTTGTAGCCGCGGACGTGGAAACAATCGTGAGCGGCGCGCCGGTAGGTCAGCCGGTGGATCAGCGCGGGGTAGCCGTGGTAGGCGAAAATGACCGGCCGGTTCGGCGGGAAGAGCCCGTTGAACTCGGCGTCGCTCATCCCGTGCGGGTGCTCAGACTGCGGCTCCAGGCGCATCAGGTCCACGACGTTGACCACGCGGACGTGCAAGTCGGGCAGCTCGCGGCGGAGTATGTCGGTGGCGGCGAGGATCTCCAGCGTGGGCACGTCGCCGGCGCAGCCCAGCACTACGTCCGGCTCGGTCCCGTCCCGGTCGCTGCTCGCCCACTCCCAGATCCCGGCCCCGCGAGTGCAGTGCAGCACGGCCGCGTCCATGTCGAGCCAGTCGGGGTTCGGCTGCTTGCCCGCCACGATGACGTTGACGTAGTCGCGGCTGCGCAGGCAGTGGTCGGCGACGGACAGCAGCGTGTTGGTATCCGGCGGCAGGTAGACGCGGATGACCTCGGCCTTCTTGTTCACCACGTGGTCGATGAAGCCGGGATCCTGGTGACTGAAGCCGTTGTGGTCCTGCCGCCAGACGTGTGAGGTCAGCAGGATATTCAGGGAGGCGACCGGCCGCCGCCAGGGCAGGTGCCTGGCGACCTTCAGCCACTTGGCGTGCTGATTGAACATCGAGTCGACGATGTGGATGAACGCCTCGTAACAGGAGAACAGGCCGTGCCTGCCGGTCAGCAGGTAGCCCTCGAGCCAGCCCTGGCAGGTGTGCTCGGACAGGATCTCCATGACCCTGCCGTCGGACGCCAGGTTGATGTCAACCGGCAGCGTGGCCTCTTCCCACGTCTTGCCTGTCACCTCGAGCACGGCGCCCAGCCGGTTGGACTCGGTCTCGTCCGGGCCGAAAATGCGGAAGTTGCGGCACTCGGCATTGCGTGCCAGGACGTCACGCAGCATGACGCCGAGGACCCGGGTCGGCTCGGACGCGCTGCCGCCAGGCGCGGTCACCGGCACCGCGTAGCCGCGGAACCCCGGCATGTCCAGGTCGCGCAGCAGGACGCCGCCGTTGGCATGCGGCGTCGAGCCGAGCCGCAGCGGGCCGGCCGGCACGAGCGTCACCAGGTCCTCGGCCGGCCTGCCGTCAGGGCCGAACAGGTCGCCTGGGCGGTAGGAGCGCATCCAGTCCTCAAGCTGACGCAGGTGTGCCGGATTGGCCCGTACCTCCGCCAGTGGCACCTGGTGCGCGCGCCACGTGCCTTCCACCGGCAGCCCGTCGACCTCGGCGGGGCCGGTCCAGCCCTTCGGCGTCCGCAGCACGATCATCGGCCAGCGCTGGCCGTGCGGCTCGCCGGGTTCCAGCTGACCCGGC
>DATHQE010000441.1:0-18935 GCA_035483035.1 Streptosporangiaceae bacterium
TGAGCACGCGCTGTAGCGCATGGGCGATTCCCTCCGGATCCTGCCGGTCGACTAGGAGTCCGGCGCCACCGCCGAGCAACTCGACGGCATGCGGGAAGCCTGTCGACACAACCGGCTTGCCCGCGGTCACCGCCTCGATCAGCACCCCGGAGGTGACCTGCTCCAGTGAGTCGTAGGGCAGCAGCACGACGTCTGCCGCGTGAATCAGCCGGGCCAGGGCGTCAGCAGGCAAGAACCGGCCATCGAAATGCACGCGATCGGCCACCCTCCTGGTCCGCGCCCGCGCCTCAAGCGCTCGGCGGTAGGCCTCGCCCTCGCGGTCCAGCACGCGCGGATGCGTCTGGCCAGCGACCTGATAACGGACCGACAGCCCGCGGTCGGCCAGGATGGCCATCGCGTCGATCGCGTGCTCGATGCCCTTACCCGGCCCGAGCAGTCCCCACGTCAGGATGCGGGGCCGGCTGGCGGCGGGCGGCGATGACGCTGCCACCCGGTTGTCGGCAGCCCCGTGCGGTATCACGAAGACCCGCTCCGGTCTCGTGCCGTAGATATCAAGCAGCCTGGACCGGGCTGTCTGTGTCATCGTGACGACGGCGCTGGCAGCGCCGATCACCCGGTCAAGGATCGCGCGCTGCCGGGGCGTCGGGTGGGCCAGCACCGTGTGCAAGACGACGATGCAGGGCACGTACAGAGCCTCGAGCAGCGCGACCACGTCCTGGCCGTCAGGACCGCCGTAGATGCCGTACTCATGCTGGACGATCACCACGTCGAAGCTGTTGAGGGCGTCGGCTGCCGCCGCTGCGCTGGCGGCGGAGCCGGCCACGAGGTTCTGCACGACCTCAGGGGACGGGCGGGGCGCAGGCTCGTCGAGCACCCGCACGACCACAACTCTGTCGCCCGGCTCGGGCAGGTGAGCAAGCAGTGCAGAGGTGAATGTCGCGAGTCCGCACTGCGTTGGCGGGTAGGTGCTCAGCAGTGCATAGGACGTCGGCATCAGGCAACTCCGAGGCTGGCTCAGATGGCCTCGCGTACCCGCCGACGTCCCGGGCAGTGGCTGAGCGTCCCCCGCGGCCTCGCGAAGCGAACGCAGCATCAGGATAGCGGAGGCAAGGACGTGACGGTCGCCGGAGCCGCCGAAGCTGTAGCTCAGCGGCAGGCTGTGCAGAGTCCGAGTACGTCCAGCCGGTGGCTGTGCGCCTGGAAGCCCTCGGCGTCGGCGAGCTGGCCGATGGCCTCGGCTGCCTGCTGCTCGAAGGTGGCCGGGAGCGTGACGTCGATGACCTTGCCGCAGTTCACGCACAGCAGGTGGTGGTGGTGCTCGGTGAGATCCTCGGCGAGCTCGAACCTGGTGAACTCGTCGCTCGCGGTAACGCGACGGACGAGCCCGGCGGCGTGCAGGTCGGTCAGATGCCGGTAGGCGGAGCTGCGGGGCAGGCCGGGGAGACGCTCGGCGATGTCACCGATGCTCACCGGATGGCCGGCGCTGACAAGCAGATCGACAATGGCGCGCCGGCCGCTGGTATAGCGCTGGTCGATCAGGCGCAGGCGGCGCTCGACGACACCGTGCATGTCATCGGCTATCTCCTGAGCTGACATAGCGCTCCCTACCCGGTGCTGGCTAGTGATCAGTGCTGGCTAGTGATCAGTGCTGGTTATTGATCAGTGCTCGTCGTAGTGGTCGCCGTCCGGCGCGTGCCGGTGCCCGTCGTGGGCGTAGTCGACGTGATTGCCATGCGGGACTGGCTCGTGCCCGCAGCCCGGGCCATGCACGTGGACGTGGCCCGGATGGGCCAGGTGCGGGAGCGGATGCTCGTCGTAGTGATCGTCATGGGGCGCGTGGGCGTGCCCTTCGTGGACGTAGTCGACGTGCCCTTCGCGCTCGGCGCACGCGTGCCCGCAGCCAGGCCCGTGAGTGTGCGCATGAAGGTGAATGTCATGCTCCTGCTCTGTCACGGCTCCTCCTTACTGTGATGGACCGCATCGGCGACGATATGCGCGACGTGCTGGTCGGCCAGCGAGTACACGGCCTCGCGGCCGCGGCGCTCCACCCCCACCAGGCGCGCCCCGCGCAGCACCCGCAGGTGCTGGGACACCAGCGGCTGGCTCATGCCGAGACGATCAACTAGCTCGTGCACGAAGCGCGGCTGCTGCGCCAGCTCCGTGACGATCGCCAGCCGCGCCGGAGCGGCCAGCACCTTGAGCAGTTCCCCGGCGGCCTCGAATCCTCTCGTCTGCGGTGACACTAAATAAGATAAACACATGCGGATCTGTTTATGCAACTGGGTGCGGATGCCTCAGTTCTCGCGGTCCAATTGCACGCGTTTCAGTTGCACTGAGACTCAGTCTCAGACTATGTTTAGCCGCATGGGTATCTCGCTTTCGGCGGGGAAGATGGGTCGCCTCATGGTCCTGGCGGCGGCGATCACCGGACTGGCGCTGACAGCCGCGGCCTGCGGCGGTACCAGCAGCGGCAGCACCGATGCGGCCGGCGGCACCACGGTGATCAACGCCATCGGCGCCGAGAACGAGTACGCCAACGTGCTCAGCCAGATCGGCGGCAAGTACGTGCACGTGAGCGCCATCCTCGACAATCCGAATACCGACCCGCATACGTTCGAGGCGAGCCCGCAGGTCGCGCAGGAAGTCAGCAGCGCCCAGCTCATCGTCCAGAACGGCGTCGGCTACGACAGCTGGATGAGCAAAATCGAGTCGGCGTCGCCGAGCTCGCAGCGGAAGGTCATTGTCGTCCAGCACGTGCTCGGCTTGCCGGACAGCACCCCGAACCCGCATCTGTGGTACGACCCGAAGACCATGCCAGCGACCGCCAAGGTCATGGCCGCTGACCTGTCCGCTTTGCAGCCCGGTCACGCGGCCTACTTCCGGGCCAACCTGGCCAAGTTCGACAGCTCGCTGGCCCCCTGGCTAACCGCCATCGCCCAGTTCAAGGCGAGCTATCCGGGCACCTCGGCGGCGACCACCGAGCCGGTCGCCGACTACCTGCTCACTGCCATGGGCATCCACAACCGGACGCCGTTCAGGTTCCAGGCCGACATCATGAACGGCGTCGACCCAGCCCCGCAGGACATCGCGCTGGAGAACACTTTCTTCAGCAAGCACCAGGTCAAGGTCTTCTGCTACAACGAGCAGGTGGTCGATGCCCTGACCTCCTCGATCCGGCAGAATGCGGGCAAAGACGGAGTGCCGGTCGTTGGCGTCTACGAGACGATGCCGACCGGATACGACTACCAGAGCTGGATGCTCGCCGAGGTGCACGCCATCCAGAAGGCAGTGACCAGCAAGATCTCGACGCAGAAACTGTCATGACCCATTCTGACCACATCGCGGTGACGCCCGAGATTCTCCGCGTCGACCAGGTCAGCGTCACGCTGGCTGGCCGGCAGATCCTCGATGAGGTCAGCTTCAGCATCCAGCCCGGCGAGTTTACCGGGCTGATCGGCCCCAACGGGGCGGGCAAGACGACGCTGCTGCGGGTGATCCTCGGGCTGCAGCGGCCGAACGCCGGCCTGGTCACCGTCCTCGGCCAGCCCCGGTCGCCGCGCAGCCAGCCCATCGGCTACGTGCCGCAAAAGGTGCTGCTCGACCCGGACCTGCCAATGCGGGCCCGTGACCTGGTCGCGCTCGGGCTGGACGGCAACAAGTACGGTATGCGGGTGCGCTCCGGCACCCGCGGGCAGGCGGTGCGCGAGATGCTGCACGCCGTCGACGCAGAGCGGTTCGCGGACGCCAGGGTCGGCACCTTGTCCGGTGGCGAGCAGCAGCGCGTCCTGATCGCGCACGCCCTCATCAGCCGGCCCCGACTGCTGCTGCTCGATGAGCCGCTCGCCAACCTCGACCTGCGCAGCGGCCAGGAGATCATCAGCCTGCTCGCGCGCATCGCCAGGGAGCAGCAGATCGCCGTGCTGCTGTCTGCGCATGAGATGAACCCGCTGCTGCCTGTGATGGACAGAGTCGTCTATGTCGCTGGCGGCCGCGCGGCCAGCGGGCCCGCCGATGAGATCGTCACGGGCGAAGTGCTCAGCCGCCTGTACGGGCACCGGGTCGACGTGCTGCACGTGCACGGCCGCGTGCTCGTCGTAGCTGGGTCAGGCGACGATCAGCTCGCGTCAGTACCCCTCCCGACAGGCGAGGCAGGCTGAGCGTCCGTGCACCAGATCCTCACGGCCGTGTTCGAACCCGGATTCTTCGGCAGCGCGCAGGTTCACGTCGCCGTGACCATCGGCGGCATTGTCGCCGTCGTGTCCGCCGTCGTCGGCGTGTTCACGGTCATGCGGGGCCAGTCCTTCGCCGGGCACTCGCTCGGCGACGTCTCCGCCGCCGGCGGCTCGGGCGCCCTGCTGATCGGGCTCAGCCCGGTCGCCGGCTTCGTCGGCCTCGGCGCCGTCGGTGCGGCCGTGATGGACCTGATCGGAGTCCAGCGGCTTCGCGGGCGTGACCTGGCCACCGGCATCGTCCTCGGCGCGGCGATCGGCCTGTCGGCCCTGTTCCTGTACCTGACCGCAACCACGGGCGCCACGACCGGAGCGACCCAGCAGGTCCTGTTCGGCTCCATCTTCACTACGAGCAGCGGCACGGTCCCCGTCGTGTCGATACTCGGCGCGGTATCGCTGGCCGCCATCGCGGTGATCTACCGGCCGCTGCTGCTGAGCACTGTCAGCCCCGACATCGCCGCCGCGCGGGGGGTGCCGGTCCGCCTGGTCGGCGTGGCCTACATGCTGGCGCTCGCGGTCTCGGTCGGGCTGTCATCCCTGGCGATCGGCGCCATCTTGTCGACCGCCCTCCTGATCGGCCCGGCGGCGACTGCGCTGCGCCTCACCAGGCGGATGGCCGCCGCGCTCGGCGTCGCCTGCTTGATCGGCGTCCTCGCGACCTGGCTAGGCGTGCTCCTGTCCTACGACAGCTACCACTGGGGATCCAGCCACCTCAGCCTGCCCGTCAGCTTCTTCATCGTCGCCGTCATCTTCGTGACCTACCTCGGCT
Source organism: Streptosporangiaceae bacterium (assembly GCA_035483035.1). Classification (GTDB taxonomy): domain Bacteria; phylum Actinomycetota; class Actinomycetes; order Streptosporangiales; family Streptosporangiaceae; genus JAJYUU01. Next base: position 4,999 of record DATHQE010000441.1, read on the forward strand.
CAGGGGCGGCAGGCAGCCGGGCCGCGAGGGCGGCGACCAGGCACCGCGCCTCCATCACGCCCGCCGCTCAGCACGAGGACATTGCGGCGTGAGTCCGGCATCGCCAGCCGGGAGGGAGGGTCCATGTTCACGGGCTTCATGATGAACGCCTGGACCACGGCGACGATCGTCGCGGTGGTCGCCGGGGTGGTCGGCTACTTCGTCGTCCTGCGCGGCTCGGCGTTCCCCGCCCATGCCATCCCCAAGGGCGCCTTCGCCGGGGCCGCGGCAGCCAGCCTGCTCGGCATCAGCACGCTCATCGGGCTGGCCGTCTTCTCGCTGCTCGGCGCCCTCGGTATCGGCACGCTCGGACGGCGCGGCCGTCACGACGTCGCGACAGCCCTGGCGCTGGTGATGATGCTGGCGCTCGGCGCCGCGTTCCTGTCCCGCACGACCGAGTATGAGCCGGAGATCTACTCGCTGCTGTTCGGCGAGATCCTCGGGGTGAGCACCAGTGAGATCCTGCCCGTAGCCGCCCTCGCCATCGCGTGCATCGCGGCGGTTGCCGTCATCTACCGGCCGCTCATGCTGTCATCGGTTGTCCCCGAGGTAGCCGAGGCCAGGGGCATCCGCAGCCACCGCATCGAGATGTGCTTCCTCGTCGTCGTCGCCCTCGCGACCGCGGTGACCGTGCCCGTCGTCGGCGCCTTGCTCATCTTCAGCCTCATGATCGGCCCGCCGGCTGCGGCCCGCTCGCTGACCAGCAGGCCGCTGCTGGCGATGGTCTTGTCAGTCGGCATCGCGCTCGTCACCGTCTGGGCCGCGATCGCGCTGTCCTATCAGTACAACTGGCCCGTCGGCTTCTTCGTCGGGATGCTGGGCGCGCTCTCCTACGGTGTCGGCCGCGGCTGGGCGGCCTGGCGCCGAACGCGGTCAGCCATCACGCCAGGGCCTGTCGTCCAACAGCATTGAGGTAGCGCAGCGCCTGCGCGTAGGAGCCCCCGAAGCTCGCCTCCGCGTACGGCAGCCCGTGCCGCTGGCAGAAGTCCATGATGAGCGGCTGCGACCTGCGCAGGCTGGGCCGTGGCATGGACGGGAAGAGGTGATGCTCGATCTGGTAGTTCAGCCCGCCCAGCACCAGGTCGGTGAGCCAGCCGCCGCGGACGTTGCGCGAGGTGAGGACCTGGCGGCGCAGGAAGTCGTTGTTGTCCGCCAGCTGCAGGATCGGCATCCCCTTGTGGTTGGGCGCGAACGAGGCGCCCAGGTACAGGCCGAAGATGCCCTGCTGGATCACGATGAAGACGATGGCCTTGACCGGCGATAGCACCAGGAAGACGACCGACAGGTAGAAGGCCACATGCACGGCGAGCAGGACTGCCTCGGCTCGCTGGCGCCCTTCGGCCCGGCTGGCGACGGCGCGGATGCTCGCGACGTGCAGGCTCAGCGCCTCGCCGAGCAGCATCGGGAAGAACAGGTAAGCCTGGCAGCGGTACACCAGCCTGGCTAGCCCCCGCGCAGCACCGGCCTGCCCGGCGGTGAACGCCAGCGCCTTCATGCCGACGTCGGGATCTGCCCCTTCGGTATTGGGGTGGGCGTGATGGCGGTTGTGCTTGCTCACCCAGTAGCCGAAGCTCAGGCCGATACAGAGATTGCCGAGCAGGAGGCCGAGCCCGCGGCTGACAGATTTGGACGTGGTGATCTGCCGATGGCCGGCGTCGTGGCCAAGGAAGCCCACCTGGGTGAACATGATCGCCAAGAAGACGGCCACCGCGATCTGCCACCAGGAATCGCCGACCAGGAAGAAGGCGGCCCACCCCGCGGCCAGCAGCGCCAAGGTCGCCACGATCCGGGCGACATACCACCCGGATTTACGGTCCATGAGGCCCGCCTGCTTCACCAGCCGGGACAATTCGGCATAGTCGCTGCCACGCGGCGACGGCGCGGCCGGAGTGGCCGGTGCGGGTGTCGGGGTACTGCCGCTCATCAGGCCGGTGCCAGTACGCTGACCGCCGCCTCGACCGAGGCGTAGCTGTCGAACTGCCGGTCTAGCCCGCTCGCCGCCAGCACGTCGGCAACTCCAGGCGGCGGTGAGACAACCCGCAGCCAGCCGCCCAGCAGGCGAGCCCGGCGGCCGGTCCCCACCACGACGGTGAGGCCACTGACGTCGGCGTAGCTGACCGCTGACAAGTCAAGGACGATGCATCCGCCGCACTGGTGCACAAGCCGCAGCAGATACTCGCGCAACGCAGGGGCGCTGGCACCGTCGAGCGCACCGGACAAAGCCACCACAACGTAGCCAGGCCCCGGGCGGCAGGAGATAGTCATGCCGGGAACAGGAACGGGGCCGTGCCGCAAGCTTCGCCGCCACTCGGGCGGTCGGGCGCCCACTCCAAGGCGCTTGCCCACCACGAGCGAACCGGAATCGTCCCCGACGCGGCGGACCGCAGACCTCGTAACTGGCTCGCGCAAGATCATTTCCTTTCGCGCCGGAGCGTTGGGGCCTTGTCTAAGACGGTACGCTGGTGCATGATAACTAGCAAATCGTTTCCAGAATCAGAGATGAACAATTGGCTACGAGTTGGAGCTTCCTGACGAACCATGCCCGCGTGATGCTGTGCATATCCCGAGACCCGGGTATTCGGCTGCGCGATATCGCGGCCCGCCTCGGCATCACCGAGCGCAGCGCCTACGGCATCGTCACTGATCTCGCCGCGGCCGGCTACATCACCAAGATGAAGGACGGCCGCCGCAACCAGTACGAGATCCAGGCGCACCTGCCGCTGCCAGAGCCCACCAGCCGGGAGCGCACTGTCGGCGAGGTCCTCGCGCTGCTGGCAGGCGTCCAGTCCGAACCAGTAGGCGAGGCGTAGCCACCTGTGCTGGCGTGCGCCGAGCAGGTCCAGCCGAGAACAGCGTGTGGTAGCGTCCGGAACGTACTGCAGACGCAGTCAGGGCGCTGCTATCAAGCGCGCCGGTCGTACCTCGCGCAACGAGCAAGCTGGTCTCCCGCGGACGCGGTGGCCCGCTACACATGCGGCCACCCGATCCGGAAGAAGACATGAATGACAGCTCAGTCCATCGAGCATGCCCCGCCAAAGCGCCAGGCGACCAGCCACGGCGGCGCGGCTGCCGGGACTCTCGCTCCCACCTTCAGTGACCTGCAGGTGCCCGCTGCGCTGATCGACGCGCTGAGGGGCGCAGGCATCGACACGCCGTTTCCCATCCAGGCAGCCGTCCTGCCCGATGCGCTCGACGGGCTCGACATCCTCGGCCGCGGTCGAACTGGCTCGGGCAAGACCCTCGGATTCTGCATCCCGCTGGCCGCCCGGCTGGCCGGCGGGCACACGAGCGCTGGCCGCCCCCGCGGCCTGGTGCTGGTGCCCACCCGTGAGCTTGCCAGCCAGGTCGCCGCTGTCCTGGAGCCGCTGGCCAGAGCCGTCGGCCTGAGCGTGGCCGTAATCTTCGGCGGCACCTCGCAGCGCCCGCAAGTAGCGGCCCTGCACGCCCGAGCTGACATCATCGTCGCCTGCCCCGGCCGCCTGGCCGACCTCATGGGTCAGGGGCACTGTCATCTCGGCGACGTCGAGGTCGCCGTCGTGGACGAAGCTGACCACATGGCGGACCTCGGCTTCCTGCCGGTCGTGCGGCGGCTGCTGGACGACACTCCGCCAGACGGCCAGCGGATGCTGTTCTCCGCAACCCTGGACAACGCCGTGGATGTGCTGGTTCGCCGATTCCTGCACCAGCCGGCCGAGCACGCGATCGATCCGCCGACCACGCCGCCGGCCACTGTCCATCACCTGCTGACGATCTCCGCGACTGACCGGACCGCAGTCGTGACCGCCCTCGCCGCCGGCGACAACCGGACGCTGATCTTCACCCGCACCAAGCACGGCGCACGCAAGCTCGCCCGCCAGCTGGCGCTGGCCCGCATCCCCGCCGCCGAATTGCACGGCAACCTCGCTCAGAGCGCGCGCGAGCGGAACCTGGCATCGTTCTCGGCCGGCCATGTCCGCGTCCTCGTCGCCACCGACATCGCTGCCCGCGGCATCCACGTTGATGGCATCGACCTCGTCATCCACGCCGACTCGCCCACCGAGCACAAGGCCTACCTGCACCGTTCCGGCCGGACCGCCCGAGCTGGCGCCAGCGGTGTCGTGATCACGCTGCAGACACCGGCGCAGTCCCGCGACGTCACCGCACTGATGCGCAAGGCCCACGTCGTGCCGCTCGTCGCCAGCGTCACGCCCCGGTCAGCGCTGCTCACCGACATCGCCGGGCAGCCCGCTCGGCCCCGGGCACTGCCGCCGCAGGCTGTGCACGTCGCGGACGCGACGCCAGCGGTCGGGCAGTCACTTGGGGCCGGCGCTGTCGCCCTGTCGGCCGGTTTCAGGCCCCGGCGCTCGCGGCCTGGCCGTGCACGCTAAGAAAGTGCAGGCTAAGAACAGGAGGCAGCGCGTATGACTGCTCCGGACGTCTGGATTGCCAAGGACGACGGCTCTGACATCATCCGTGGCACCGCGGTCGCTGGCGTCGGCCGTGACTACAACGGCAACATCACCGCGCGGCTATCCGGCGGAGATCAGGCGGTCGTCACGCTGGTCATGGACCAGGGACACGATCACACGCGCACGCCCGACGACTTCCATCGCCAGCTGCTCAGGATTGTTTCCGAGCTGCGGGATACTGCCGAGCCCGCCATCATCGTGCCGGTCCACCATGAGGAGCATGGCTGGCGCTGGATAACCCAGCGACTCTAGGGAGAGCCCGCGAACCACGCCAGCGGTGACGCCGCCGCACCGGGACAGGTTATGGTGCTATGAGACGGTCGGCTGTGAGCCTTCCGGGACTGTCGGCCGGGCGCCGACCGCGCCGGGTGCCGGGTCAGCACAGTTAAGGTCGGCGATCGCCTGCGCGATTCCGCTAAGAAATGAGCGCACGGTCGCAGTCGCGATTCGGTGCAGCAGTGCCCGGTCGATGCCAGCCCCGATGAAGCCGCCCGGCGGTCCGTAGACACCTTCGAGCCCGATCAGCGTGGCGTCGTCGCCGTCAGGGATCACTGTGACGTCCGCATCCAGCGCCGGCAACAGTCCGCCCAATGCGCCCGTCGCCTGCCAGCGGAGCGTGAGCGTCGCGGTCCCGTTGCGCTGAACGAGGTCACGGAACTGCACGTGCACGAGCTTGGATAGACCAGGCAATGACCCGGCTGGTCCGACCCTGGCCAGGCCGTCGCGCCAGGCCAGATGCGACACGCCTACCAGCGCACTCCCGGCCAGGGCTGCCAGCCGCTGTGACGCCACGGCGAAGCTGACCTCCGCCCGCACCTCGTCGGCGACAAAGGCCTGCCAGCCCACGACCCGGCTAGCCGCATGCCTGAGCGCCCAATAGCGACAGCGTCACGAGTGGAAGAGGACGCTGTCCGCCGGGCGCCGGAGGCTGATGGCGTTCTGAACAGTGATACCCAGCCGGAGCACCAGCTGCGGGTAGCTGCCGTCGCCCAAGTGGGCCCGCAAAACCTCGCGCAACCAGTCAATCTCCACGGGCTGGCTGTACAACGCTGCCGCCACGCCGCAGGTGGCCGACGTCAGGAGTATTCGCTGGAGCGCATGTCCCGCATTGACCCAGTCGGCCGGCTGGTCGGCCGGCGTGGTCAGCAGGCAGACGGACCCGGTGAAGCGGCCGCCGGTGGCGGCGCTGGACTCGGGCAGGCCCCAGCCATGGCCATGGGCGAAGTCCCGGCTCGGGAGGTCCGGGCTGGTGCCCGCCGGCCGGGCCGGGTACGACAGCGCCGATACGCCGTCGAGGCGCAAGCTGCCAGGGGGTGGCGCCCAGCTGGCAAGCTCGCGCACGTAAGCGCTGGCCTGCCGTTCTACCTGCTCGGCTGCGTCCACAACGGCGGCAACTACCGCCCGGCTGCCGTCGTCTATCGCGACGCGGAACGCGGCCCCGTCGCGGGCAGCGTCCTGCCGGAGCGCAGGCACTAGGCCGGGAGGCAGCGGCAGCGGCCCGAACCCGCCGCGATGCGACCGGCGCCGCGGTATCTGCTCGAACAGTCGTGACTCGAGTTCGGTGGGCGGCGACCGGTGCCGCCAGCGCAAGCGGGCGACGATCAGCGGATCGGCGGAGTTGGGCAGTACCCGCGTCTCAGGGATGTAGCCCAGCGACCGCAGCGCGAGCTTGGCCGTGAACAGCGCCGCGCCGCAGCTGATCATCATCTCCCGGCCGGCCGGATCAGCCACGGCCAGCTGCCGCTGCCCGTCGGCGTGCAGAACAATCTCGGCACCGCGGCCGCTGAACCACCAGGGCTGGGTGTTGTGGACCGACGGTGCCCACACGGCTGCGCCGACGACATAAGCCGCGACCTCATCCGCTGTGACCGACCGGAGCTCGGGACATGGCTCGGCAGTAGTTACCGACATTTCATGCCTCCTCGCAGCGTCGTGAGTGGCCTAGGCGCTCACCCGGAGGTCGTGGCGAAGGCTGGCGGCGATCTGGCGCGTCCAGTCGCGTACCTGGCCGGGATCGCGCCAGTCGCCGGCGTGCTTCTTGGCCATAGCGCTCGCGGTGAAGCCTCGCGCGTACGGCGAGAGCCGGCCGCCAAAGGTGGCGTGACCGCACGCACCTACCCGCCGCATGAGTTCGGCGACGCCGCGCACTGGCGGTATGTCCCGCTGCACCGCGGAGGCGTCCAGTGGCCCGCTTGAGAAGAAGTACGTCGGGCAACGCCTCAGCTCGGCCGTGTGACGCAGGACGAATGCCCGCGCCGCCTTGTGCCAGCGGCCGGCGTAGAGCGCTCCGCCCACGATAACGACGTCGTACCCGGTGAGTTCGTGCACGTCACCGACCGGCAGCACATCGACAGCGAACCCTTCCGTCCGCAGGCTCTCGGCCACCTGGTGTGCCAGTCCTTGCGTACCGCCACGCTTCGACCCGTATGTCACCAGAAATCGCATGGGGCCCTCCCTGTTGCGCCAGGCCGGCCGGCTGGCCGCTGACTGGCTCTCAATAGCCAGCCTGCGTATCGGTACCGCCGTGGCGGAAGGGACCATGGTCCCGGCGAAGGTCCCGGGTTACCACTCGCCCGCGGCGCCGGGCGTCACCAGTCCGCTCTCGTAGGCCAGGACGACAAGCTGCGCGCGGTCGCGCGCCGCCAGCTTGGTGAGGATGCGGCTCACGTGGGTCTTGGCGGTCAGCGGGCTGACGAACAGGCGCGCCGCGATCTCGTCGTTCGACAGGCCGCCGGCGACCAGGCACATGACCTCACGCTCCCGGTCGGTCAGGCAGTCAAGCTGGCGCCGGTCGGCAGTGCGGCGCTCCGGCTGGCTGGCCAGGTCGGTAATGAGGCGCCTGGTGATGCTGGGCGCGAGCAGCGCATCTCCCCTGGCCACGACGCGAACCGCGTGGATGAGGTCGGCAGGCTCGGCGTCCTTCACCAGGAAGCCGCTGGCGCCGGCCCGGATCGCCCGGTAGACGTACTCGTCCGACTCGAACGTCGTCAAGATGATGACCTTCACGCCCGCGAGATCCTCATCCGCGGCGATGCGGCGGGTGGCCTCCAGCCCGTCGACGCTGGGCATCCGGATATCCATCAGTACCACGTCGGCACGCTCCCGGCGGGCCAGGTCGACCGCCTGCGCGCCATCCGCCGCCTCGCCGACGACCTCCATGTCGTCGGCGCTGTCGACGAGCACCCGGAACCCGGCGCGAATCAGCGCCTGGTCATCAGCCAACAGGACCCGGATCATGAGCGCGACCCCGTTCCGGTCCGTCCTGACTCAGCCTCAGCCCGCGGCGGCGCCGGCCGGTCCGCCGGCAGCACCGCCACCACCTGGTAGCCGCCTCCCGCCCCCGGACCGGCCTGCAGCGTCCCGCCGACCGCGGCGGCGCGCTCCTGCATGCCGATGAGACCGTGCCCGGCACCGGGACTCCGGGCGCCGGGATTCGCACCCCGACCGGTGTCGGTCACCTCGATCCGCAGCGCGGTGTCGCAGTAGGAAAGCGTGATCGTCGCCCGCGCAGGTCCCGCGTGCCGGATCGCGTTGGTCAGCGATTCCTGGATGATCCGGTAGGCGGCGAGGTCAACCCCGGCGGACAGTGACCACGGCGTGCCCTCATGGCGCAGCGTCGTCGGCAGGCCCGCGGCGCAGGCGCCGACCACGAGCGTATCGACCTGCGCGAGGCCGGGCGCGGGCTGAGCCGGATCGCCCTCGTCCGCCTGCCGCAGCACGTTGAGGATCGCGCGCAGCTCGCGGAGCCCGTCCTTGCTCGCCAGCCTGATCGCGCGCAGCGCATCGACGGCTGCATCCGGGTTGGACTTCAGCACATGCTCGGCAGCGCCGGCCTGCACGCTGATCGTCGCCATCGAGTGCGCGACGATGTCGTGCAGCTCGCGCGCGATCCGCAGCCGCTCCTCGTCAACCCGCCGCAGCGCGTCCTCCTCAGCACGGGCCTCGATCGAGCTGACGTAGGCCCGTCGGTTGGCGATCGCGATGCCGCCGAATACGGGCGCCGCGATGAGCGCCGGGATGAGGAACGTCCCGCCACCGGTCGGGCCGAACGGGTCGCCGACCACAGTGGCGCCGAGCAGCGCTGCCAGCGTCGCGGCAGCTATTGCGAGCGCGCGGCGGACTGGCACGGTCTGGGCGACCGCGAACAAGGCAATCGCCGGCGCCAGCAGCACGGCGCCGTTCACGTAGCCGAGCAGGCTGTAGGCGACTACTGCGGCCGTAGACACGCCGAGAACGGTGACTGGGTAGCGCCGTTTCAGCGCGAGAACCAGGCACGCCACAGCCACCAGCAGGAAGGCTGCATCAGGCGTGTACGGGATCTTCGGCGTGAGCGGAGGCTTATCGAAGGGCTGGTTCGGGTGGGCTTCGCCGTACGACCCGGCTAGCAGGATCGCCGTAACAATGCTGGCGGACACGACGTCGCGGGTTGTGGACTCCCGCCAGCGCCGCCACCATGCCGCCAGTCTGCTGATCACTTGGTCAGCGTAAGGCTCCGCCCCCCGCACGTCGTCCTCCTGCGGGTGACCGGCCGCGTACTCCAGCGGGAGTACGGCGGCCTCGGCTGCTCCTGACGGCGTACCCGCAAGTGCCTTCCACTGGCCGACGACCGCCAGCGGCCTGGCCGGGAGGCTGACAGATGCCAGGCGGACAGTCCGCCGGCATCGTGCCCCGGAGGCCGTCATGCAAGCCCTGACCCGCTTCGTCCTTCGCCACAAACTCGTGGTGGCCCTGTTCTGGCTCGTGATCGCCGCCGCCGGCGTGCTGACAATCGGCGGGACCACGCACCGGATGACCAACAGCTTCGCCATGCCAGGCCAGGCCTTCAAGGTCGACAACCGGATCGCCGCCACTTACGGCAACGGCGGCTCGCAGACGCCGTACGTCGCCGTGGTGACCGCGCCGCCTGGCCAGCTCGTCACGAGCCCCGCCGACGCGGCCGCGGCCGGCCGCGCGTTCGCATCGCTGCAGCGTGCGCTGCCGCATGTGCGCATCGCCGACTACGCCACGACCGGCGACAAGGTCTTTAACACCAAGACCGGGGCCAGCACGTACGCCCTCGTCTACACGCCGGCGGTGAGCGGATTCGGCGGCCCGAGCCTGGGCCCGGCGATGCAGCGCACGCTGTCCTCCGCCGTCCCGGCCAACTGGCACGTGGGTATCACCGGCGCGGATCTGCTGTCGGCGGGGGCGCCCAGTGCTAAAAAGGGCACCGGCGTGATGGCCGAGGCTATGATCGGCGCGCTCGGCGCCCTGGTGATCCTCGCCTTCGTGTTCGCCAGCTTCCTCGCCTTCCTGCCGCTGCTGATCGGCGGCGTGTCCGTGCTCGCCACGTTCCTGCTGGTGGGCGGCCTCACCGAGATCACCAGCATCAGCCAGATCGTGGAGTTCCTCATCGCGCTCATCGGGCTCGGCGTGGCGATCGACTACTCGTTGCTGGTGGTGAGCCGCTGGCGCGAGGAGCGCGCGGCCGGGCGCCGGAACGAGGACGCGGTGCTGGCCGCCATGGATCATGCGGGCCGGGCCGTGGTGTTCTCGGGACTGACCGTTGCGATCGGGCTGCTGTCGATGATCGTGCTGCCCGTCGCGATGCTGCGCAGCGTGGGCATCGGCGGTGTCCTGGTGCCGCTGGTCTCCGTCGCCGTCGCGATCACCCTGCTGCCAGTCGTGCTGGCGACCGTGGGGCCGCGGCTGGACTGGCCGCGACTGCGGACCGAGCGGTCTGCGAGCCGCGTGTTCTCCGCCTGGGCTCGCGGCGTGTACCGGCATCGCTGGCTGGCGGCCCTCGGCGGGATTGCCATCCTGGCGGCCCTGATGCTGCCCGCGCTTTCGCTGCACCTGGGTGAGCCCGGTAGCTCGGCCGAAGCGACATCAGGACCCGCGCACTCGGCGCTGGTGACGCTGACCGATGGCGGCGTGCCGGCTGGCGTGCTGACCCCAGCCGAGGTGCTGACGTCCGGCGGACCTGGCTCGGCTAGCGCCGTTCGGGCAGCCGCCGCCAAGGTGCCCGGCGTGCACGCCGCGGTCGCGCCGTCGACAAGCGACTACCGGCGCGGCGGCACCGCGATCGTCACGGTCATCCCGACATCGGAGAGCAGCGGTCCGGCGGGGCAGGCCACCATGCGCCAGCTCGAGGGTGCGCTGCTGCCGAGTCCGCACGTGATTGGCGTCGGCGGCGACGGCCCCTCGCTGATCGACTTCGACCACGCCGTCTACGGCAGCTTCCCGATCATGCTGACGATCATCGCGGTGGCGACGTTCCTGCTGCTGACGAGGGCCTTCCGCTCGGTGCTGCTGGCAGCCAAGGCGGTCGTGTTCAACCTGGCCTCGCTCGCCGCCGCCTACGGCGTGCTCACCTGGGTGTGGCAGGACGGGCACGGTTCCGGCGCCGTGTGGGGCGTACCCGCGACCGGCGCGATCACGATGTGGGTGCCGCTGATGGTGTTCGCGTTCCTGTTCGGGTTGTCGATGGACTATGAGGTGTTCATCCTGACCCGGATCCGCGAGGTCTACGACGCCGGCGGCGACCCACGGCACGCCGTGACCGAAGGGCTCGGCCGGACCGGGCGCCTGGTCACCAGCGCGGCGGCGATCCTGATGCTCAGCTTCCTGTCAATGTCCACCGGGCCGCAGACGGACCTGAAGATCCTGGCCACCGGTCTCGGAGCTGGCATCCTTATCGACGCTGTCGTGATCAGGTGCCTGCTGGTCCCGGCGATGGTGGCGCTGTTCGGGAAGGCCAACTGGTGGCTGCCGGGCTGGCTGGCCCGCGTCCTGCGGGTGCCGGCCAGCCGGCCAGCGCCGGAGCCGGCCAGGGTGCTGGTCGCGTCCAGCTAGCGTGCGATCCAGCGCAGGCGGCCGGCCCAGCTCGGGTCGGCCGCCTAGCCGACCAGCCACTTGTTCGGGTGCGATTATGCTGCGGAGCATGCGGGATGGAGCCGGCGGGCACGCGTCGTGACTGAGGATTATCCGCCCGAGTACGGTCCGGTCCGGCCAGGCGACGAGCTCGACTGGGACCGGCTAGCCCGGTATCTGCGCGACAGCATCGACGGCCTCGGCCAGCTGATGGCGGTGCGGCAGTTTCCTAACGGCTCGGCCAACCTGACGTACCTGCTCGAGTTCACCGAGCGGCGGCTGGTCATCCGCAGGCCGCCGTTCGGCCAGATCGCGGTCGGCGCGCACGACATGAAGCGCGAGTTCCGGGCGCTGTCGCGGCTATGGCGGCAGTACGACCGGGCGCCGCGCGCCTACCTGCTCTGCGAAGATCACGCGGTGGCCGGCGCTGACTTCCTCGTCATCGAGTACCGCGAAGGACAGGTGGTCTGGGGCAGCATCCCGCCGAGCATGACCGGTCACGCGCAGGCGGCCCGCCGTATCGGTTTCGCCGTCGTCGACGCGCTGGCCGAACTCCACCTGCTCGACCCCGGCGAGGCCGGCGTCGCCGACCTCGGCCGTCCCGACGGCTTTGTCGACCGGCAGTTGCGGGGGTGGCGTGAGCGCTGGCAGGCCGTCGCGCCGACGCTGCTGGCCAGCATCGGGCCGGGCGGCGACGTCGTCGCGGACGTAGGCGCGGAACTGGCCGCCACCAAGCCTGCGACGAGGCGCGCCTCGGTGCTCCACAACGACTTCAAGATTGACAACTGCCAGTTCGATCCGGCGAATCCGGATCGCGTGCGCTCGGTCTTCGACTGGGACATGGCCACGCTCGGTGATCCGCTGATCGATCTCGGCACCTTGCTGAATTACTGGCCCGATCCGTCGGACGATCCGGACAATAGGCCGTCGCACCCGGTCGGGCAAGAGGACATGGGACTGCCGACGCGCGCCGAAGTCGTCGCCCGGTACGCAGCCGCGACCGGGGCTGAACTTGACGCGGTCCGCTGGTACGAGGCGTTCGGCAGCTGGAAGACGGCGATCGTCATCGCTCAGTTGCATCACCGCTACCTGGCGGGCAACAGCCACGACCAGCGGCAGGGGCTGAAGGGCGACCGGATAGTTCCGCTGGCCCGCCGCGCGCACGCGATCCTCGCGAGCCGGTAGCAGGCCCGCGGAACGTAGGGTGAATCTGAGTCGGCCGCCTCACTCGCCGCGGCCACCCGACCGGCAGGACACCATGACTTCGACAGCCGCCGATCTCGGCCAGTGGGCGCACGACCTCGTGCCGAGCAATGACGACCTGGTGCTGGCAGACCGGTCGCTGACCGACACGGTGGCGGTCACGCTGGCTGCCTGCGAGCACCCGCTCACTAAGGTCGCCGCCAGCCTCGGCGACGGCGGCCGCTGGGCGACGGCCAGCCACGTGCTGGACTTCGACGACCTGCACATGCCGTCCACCACCCACATCAGCGCCATCTGCGTACCGACGGCCCTGGCCACCGGCGGCGGCGCCCGGGCGTACCTGGCCGCCGCGGGCGTCATGGCCAGGCTCGGCACGGCGCTCGGCTGGCCGCACTACTCCGCGGGATGGCACGCGACCTGCACGGCCGGCGCGCCGGCGAGCGCGGCGGGCGCGGCCGTCGCGATGGGGCTGAACGCGGGAGAGATCGCCACCGCCATCACGCTCGCGATTCCGGCGGCGGGCGGCGTGCAGCGCGCGTTCGGCACCGACGCCAAGTCCCTTCAGGTCGGCTTCGCCGTCGATGCCGGGATCCGAGCCGCCACGCTGGCCGCGGCCGGCGCCAGCGCGGACCATGCGGCGCTGGCGGAATGGGTGCGCCTGGTTGGCGGCGACCCCCGCCGCGTCGACCTCGGCGGTGCCGCGGTGCCGGGCGGGCTAGCCATCAAGATCTATCCGTGCTGCTACGCGCTCCAGCGGCCGATCAGCGCGCTGGCGGCACTGGCGGACCAGGCCGGCCTCGTCGCCGCAGACGTGCACCGCATCGAACTGCGCACGCCGGCGGCGACGGTGGTCCCGCTGATCCACCACCGGCCGGACACCGGGCTGCAAGGCAAGTTCAGCCTCGAGTACGCGGCGGCCGCGGCGCTGCTCGACAGCTATCCAGGCTTCGCCAGCTTCACCGACGAGGCCGTCCAGCGCGACTCCGCCCGGCGACTTGTCGCTGTGGTCGAGACCGAGCTCGTGGCGGGCGGAGACTGGCTGCTGGACGGTGAGCTGCAGGTGCGGATTCATACCGGGAACGGGGCCGTCCACGACGCGGCCATGAAGTACCCGCCGGGCAGCCCAGCGCGCCCGCCATCGCCAGGCCAGCTCAGCGCCAAGATCGCCGACTGTGTCGCTGGCCTGGATACCGACTGGACGACCTGGACCTGGCAGAACGCAGCCGACGTGCTGCGCCGTTTCCTGCCCCGCTGCTGATGGCCGCCGTCCTCCCGCTGACGGGCATCACGGTCGTCTCGCTTGAGCAGGCGGTCGCCGCCCCGTTCGCCACCCGGCAGCTCGCCGACCTCGGCGCCCGCGTGATCAAGGTGGAGCGGGCTGGCGCTGGCGACTTT
>DATHQE010000442.1:0-2713 GCA_035483035.1 Streptosporangiaceae bacterium
GCCCGGCTTCGAGCGCGGGGCCGGTGCCCGCGGCCACGGATAGCGCCAGCAGTTCCCGGCGCAACTGCTCGGCATCGCTCCGCCGCAAGCAAGCGAGCCGTCCCCCGTGGGCGGCATCCCCGCCCGCCATCCGGAGGCGAAGCTCAGCCAGGCCGAGCACCCTGGCCAGGCCGGTCTGCACGACGTCGACCGCCTGGATCTGGGACAGTGGGAAGCGCCGCGAGTCACGGCGGATCAGGCCGGTATCCACGCGCAGCACGCCGTCGGCGATCTGCCAGCGCGTGACCAGCCAGCTGACGAAGCCGCCCGCCAGCGCGATGGCGATGATCACCAGGTCCGTCACCAGATCGCCACCCACGCGGTGGTGGTTAGCGACGAGGAGGCCGGCCAGCAGCACCACCAGGCTCATCAGCTGACGCCCGGCGCGCACCAGCGGAGATAGCGGGTGGAGCCGGTGCCAGGGCTGGTCGCTGGCGGCGGACGCCGCGCGCAGCGGCAGCTCATCCGGCAGCGGCGCGGTCACAGTCCGGCCGCCTGAGCTTCGCCGAGCGCCGTCAGCTGATCGCGGAGCGCTGCCGCCACGCCCTGCTCCAGACCGGGAATGCGGGCGTCGCTGGCAGCCGCCGCCGTATGCATGCGCAGCGTCGCCAGGCCCTGACTTCGCTCCAGCGGCCCGGCGGTTACGTCTATGAACTGCATCCGCCCGTAAGGGATGACCGACTGATGGCGGATCAGCACTCCGCGGCGGACCATCAGGTCATCCTGGCGCTCGGCGTATCCCCACGCAGCCACCCGACGGGCGAGGAATCGCTCGCCGAGCGCCCCCGCCACCACCACCGCGACCGCGATGCCGGCGGCCAGCCCGGTCGAGACGACCGCGCCGGCCACGCCGCCCGCGATTGCGAGCGGCACCGTGACGACGGCCACTTCGATGCGCCGGACCCGCAGCAGCAGCGGCGACGGCAGGCGCCAGGCGATCGTCGCGTCATCCGGGCCCGCATCCGCCGGTTCCGTCGAGAGGGGAACGGGGTGATCGCCTGGATCGCTCATGGCACCTTCCACGTCGTATGTCCCGAGGCCGCAAGACGAAGGCTACTGGCAGTTCGAGCCATGGCCGCGCGCCTGCCATCATGGCCGGATGCCACTATTCGCCTTCGAGGGCAACGAGCCCACCATCAGCCCGACAGCCTGGATTGCGCCGACTGCCACGCTGGTCGGCGATGTGCGCGTCGAGGCCGAGGCCTCTATCTGGTATGGCGCGGTCCTGCGCGCGGATTTCGGACCGATCGTCATCCGGCAGGGTGCCAATGTCCAGGACGGCTCGGTGCTACATGGCGGCATGGACCCGATCACCGAGGTTGGCGTGGGTGCCACGATCGGCCACTTGTGTGTGGTGCACGGCGCGGTCGTCGGCGCCGAGGCGCTCATCGGCAACGGCGCGACGGTGCTCGACGGCGCGGTGATCGGCAGCCGGGCGCTGGTCGCTGCTGGCAGCACGGTGCCGCCGGGCATGCGCATCCCGGATGGCATGCTCGCCGTGGGCGCTCCGGCGCGAGTCGCACGCGAAGTCAGCGGCTCGGCCAGGGAGTGGGTCGACACGAATCCGCAGATCTACCGCGAGCTCGCGCGCCGCCATGCAGCCAGCGTGCGGCCCGTTTAGCCGCGCAGAAGCTGGCCGCGCGCGCCGCTAGCCGCCCCGGTACGCCCGGGCCACCTCGCGCAGGTGATTATGCATCCCGCCCATGAGCTGGCCGGCCGCCGCCCCGCCCGGCAGCCAGTCTTTGCGCAGCTTGGCGACCGAGGTGTAGTTCGTGTCGACCACGTTGGCCAGCGGCGCCTCGACAGCCTGGCTGAGGTACTGGTAAGCGTCCAGCATCGACAGCCCGCAGTGCGCCGCAACCCACTGGACGAGGTCCAGCTGCGCGATCCGGAACGCGTCCTCCAGCGGCCGCACTGAGCCAGTCGACATGATGTGGGTGTCGGACTCCAGCCGCGGCCAAGGCGTCGGCACGCTCTTCAGCAGGTCCACTACTAGCACCGTGTCCATCGCGCACTCGACAGCGACACCGCATGTCTCGCCCTCGCCCTGGCGAGCGTGCCCGTCGCCGATCGACAGCAGCGCGCCTGGCACGTTCACGCCCAGATAGCAGGTCACCCCGGCCCGCATCTCCGGGGTGTCCATGTTGCCGCCGAAGGCGTCCGGGACCAGCGCGGAGCGAACCTCGAGGTTCGCCGGGGCTACTCCCACCGTGCCGTGCATCGGATTCAGGGGCAGATCCGCGGTGAGGTCACTGTCGCGCGCGGAGAACCGGCACAGCCCGGCCGCCCGGTCAAGCTCCCAGATCCAGACCACCTCAGGCAGCGCGTCTTGTAGCGTCGCGGTCAGGTGCGTCGACGTCAGCGCGCCGAAGAGCGGCACTGTTGTCGACGCTGCCCAGTCCCTCGCCGGCATCATCGAGATGAAGTGCACCGCAATCGTGTCGCCGGGCTCCGCGCCGTCGACGTAGAAAGGACCGGTCTGCGGATTCAGGTACGGGAATTCGCACACGCGTGAGACCAGATCGCCAGGACCGCGGACGCGACCGGCAAAGCAGTCTTCAGTCCACAGCTCGAGGATGGTACCGGGGCTGATCCGCGCCACTGGCTCGGCGCCGCCAAATGTCCAGGCATACTGCTCGGTTGTCGGCCGAAAAGAAAGTACCTGCGGATCAGT
>DATHQE010000443.1:0-4809 GCA_035483035.1 Streptosporangiaceae bacterium
GCCCGACCAGGTGTCGCCGAAGGCGTACTGGGGCCGCGGCCGGGCAAATGCCGAGCACGGCGAGCCCGCCAGGGACAGCTGACTTTCCGGCCGCGGTCGGCGTTCACCGGGCGCCATAGCGCGGCCGCAGGGGCAATGAAAACGGCAAGCCAAACAGCCGTTCTTTCTCAATAGGCACCAAGCTGCTTCATAATGAGGGTTAACCAGCCCGTGGGCCCGGCCCGCTCTGCCGGAAAGGAGCGCTTCGGTGGCATCCGCAGTGGCGGCAGAGGTCTCAGCGGTGCTGGCCAATACCTCGACCCGGACGCTGATTCTCGGGATCGACAAGACGGGCCAGATCCGCCAGCACGACCGCGGTGCCGGAGACGTGCTGGCCACCGAGCCCGGCGAGCTGATCGGAACCGAGCTGGCCACGCTGCTCGCTATACCCGACGGGCCGTCGGCCAAGGTTCTCCAGGCGCTCATCGACGGCGCGTGCTCCAACCGCGAGGGCACCACTGTGCTGTCGTTCCGCACGGCCAATAGCGCGATCGCCGACGCGGTCGTCACCGTCCAGCCTGTCCGCTCGGCCGACCCCGAGCTTGCCGCGCAGGTCATCATGCGCATCGCGCCGCCGGTGCAGGAGCGGTTCCTGGACCCGGCGGTCATGCGGCAGGTCATGGTGGACGGCGCGGTGCGGCGAATAGGCGGCGCGCTTGACATCGACCAGATGGCGCCCGAGCTGATCAACATCATCGTCCCCCACTTCTGCAACTCGGCGGGGCTGGTCGTGCTCGAGAGCCTGGTTGCCGAGGACGAGTTCCCGTCTGAGTCACTCGACGGCACCCAGCTGGTCCGCCGGCTCGCGGTCGCGCACGACGACGACGACGCGGCCTGGGATGCCGCGTTCCCCACCGGCGAGATCCTCAGCTACCCGCCCGGCACGCCCTACACCCGCTGCATGGACACCGGCCTCCCCGTCTGCGAGGTCGTGAGCCGCGACCGCGCCGACGCGATGGCGGCCGCGTGGATCCGGCGACCGGTCGCTGAGCTGCTGTCGGGCGTGTCGATGCTGCTACTCCCCCTGATCGCGCGCGACGTCATGCTCGGCTTCTTCGTCTGCGTCCGCCAGGTGGGGTACCGGCGGTTCGACGCCTACGACACCGAGATCGGGATGGAGTTCGCTTCCCGGGCCGCGATCTTCATGGACAACGCCCAGCGGTACAGCCGGGAGCGCACCACCGCGCTGACGCTCCAGCGCAGCATGCTGCCGACCGGTCTCTCCTTCCCGTCATCGGTCGACGTCAAGCACCGGTACCTGCCCGGCAGCAAGCTCATCGAGGTGGGCGGCGACTGGTATGAGTCCATCGCGCTGCCAGGCGGCCGGGTCGCGCTGGTCGTCGGCGACGTCGCCGGGCACGGCGTTCGGGCCGCCGTGACCATGGGCCGCCTGCGCACGGCCATTCACACCCTGGCCATGCTCGAGCTGCCGCCGGCCGAGACGCTCCAGCAACTGAACGAGCTGATGAACGAACTCGGTGTACGCGAGCCGCACTTCGCCACGTGCATCTATGCGATCTTCGACGCGGTGAGCGGGACCTGCGAGGTCGCCTCGGCCGGTCACCTGCCGCCGCTGCTGGTCCGGCCCGGCGGCACCAACGAGTTCCTCGACGTCACGCCGGCCCCGCCACTTGGCGTCGGGACCGGCCTGATCCAGAGCCGGACCTTGACTATCGAGGACGGCAGCCTGCTCGTGCTGTACACCGACGGGCTGGTGGAGAAGCGGAGCCGCGACATCGACGAGGGCCTCGGCCGGCTACGGGAAATCTTCGGCCCGGGCTCGGTCGACCAGCCGCTGGAGGACCTGTGCAAAGCCACGCTAGCCGGGGTTTACACCGACGAGCACCGCGATGACATCGCGGTGCTCATAGCAAGGCTGCGCCGGATCCAGCCCGATCACGTCGTGAGCTGGACGCTACCGTCCGAGCTGACCTCGGCCAGCCGGGCCAGGTCGCTGATCCGGCGGCCACTTCGGCGCTGGGGGCTGATGGAGCTGCTGCCGACCACCGAGCTGCTGGTCTCCGAGCTGGTGACGAACGCCGTCCGGTACGCGCAGGGCAAGATCGGGCTCCGGCTGATCCTGGAGGGCGGCCTGGTCTGCGAAGTACTGGACGAATCCGCGGCGCTGCCACGGCTGCGGCACCCCGACGACTCCGACGAGCGCGGGCGGGGCCTGCAGGTCGTGAGCCAGCTGGCGCAGCGCTGGGGTGCCAGGCGCGCCGGGTCCGGCAAGGTCGTCTGGTGCGAGCTGCCGCTGCCGTACTCCTGACCGGCACCGTCAGACTGGCACCGTCAGGCAGGGGTGGTTGGCTGTGTGCGGATGTCCTGCTTGATGGACAGCTTCCCGTTCCTCATAATGCCGAGGCGCTGCGCCCGGCGGGCCACCGTGCTGTCGTGCGTGATCAGCACCATGGTCAGCTGCTGGTCACGCCACAGCTTCTCCAGCAGGCCGATGATCTCGTCCCTGGTGCCCTCGTCCAGGTTCCCGGTCGGCTCGTCTGCCAGCAGCACTTTGGGCTGCTTGACCAGGGCTCTGGCGATGGCGACGCGCTGTTGCTGGCCGCCCGACAGCTCAGACGGCAGGTGCCTGGCGCGGTCGGCCAGGCCGACTTCGGCCAGCGCGGCCGCAGCGCGCTGCCGCCGCTCCGCCGCGGGCAGCCGAAGCGGCACCAGCGCCGTCTCGACGTTCTCCTGCGCGGTCAGCGTCGGGACCAGGTTGAACGTCTGGAAGATGAACCCGATCGACTCCGCCCGCACCTTGGTCACCTGGCTCTCGCGCAGCGTCGCCAGATCCGCCCGGCCGTCGTCGCCGAACTCGATGCTCCCGGAAGTCGGCCGGTCGAGGCCGCCTAGCATCTGGAGCAGCGTCGTCTTGCCGTGACCCGTCGGCCCCTGGATCGCGAGCCACTCACCGTCCTCGATGTCCAGGTCGACGCCCTGCAGCGCCTGAACGATGCCGCGACCCTTCTGATAATCCTTCTTAACCGCTGTCAGCTTGTACATGACGACACTCCCTGGATGGCCGCAGATCCCGCAGTCCTGACTCGATCCGATCCCGCCGGGCTCATTCGACCCTCGCCAGTGCCGCGGCGGGCCGCAGCCGGGCTGCGCGCCAGCCGCCGAACCCGCCGGCAATCAGGCCGCCGGCGACCGCCAGCACTACGGCCGCCACGATGGCGCTGGCAGTGACCGGGGCGCTGAGGTGCACCAGCGCCGGGTGCTGTGCCGCATCGGTGAGCGGGCGGAACCGGTTGGCGCCGCCACCACCGCCGAACCCGCCGCCCCCGCCACCACCGAAGCCGCCCCCGCCACCACCGCCGCCTCCGCCTCCGCCGAAGAACCTCGCCCCGCCGGGCGTCGCCGTGCCCGTGCTCTGGCCGACCGAGGCGGTCAGCGTCGGAGAGAAGTGGCCGACCAGCGACGAGCCGAGGAAGCCGAGCCCCACGCCGACGATGCCGCCGATAACGCCGATGGCGAGTGCCTCGCCGACGACCTGGCCGACGACCCGGCGACTGTTCCACCCGAGCGCCTTGAGCGTGCCGAACTCCCGCACCCGGCGCGACACCGCCGACATGGTCAGGAGGCTAGCCAGCAGGAACGCCGCCACGAGCACGGCGATGGCGAGCCACTTGCCCAGGTTGTTCGCCAGGCTCGACGCGCTGGCGACCGAGCCGGTGAGCTGACTGGCCAGGTCGGCCGAGTTGGTGACCGTCGTCTTCGGCACCGCGGTCGAGATCGACTTGGACACGGTGCCGATGTTGGCCGCGCTGTCGGCTGTCACGTAGATCGTGTTGATGTCGCTCTTCAGGCCGGCCAGTGCCTGCGCCCTGGCGAGCGGGATGTAGTAGTCGGAAGAACTCGCGCCGGCCGGTGTGCTGACAATGCCGACGACCTTGAAGCTCGTCTTGGCGATCGTGGCGGTGGAGCCGACCGCGATCTTGTTGGATTTGGCATAGTTGGCATCGACGAGCGCGACGTTCGCGGTGCCGTCGGAGCCATTCAAGGTGCGGCCGGCCGTGAGCTTTCCGGCACTCAGCGGGCCGAGACCGGCTGCGTTGCTAGCGAGATCGACGCCGTCGACGCTGAACGAGGTCGGAGTGAACGAGCCGCGGAAACTACCGCCGCCACCACCGCCGCCACCAAAACCACCCGAGCCGCCACCCCCGCCCGTATTGATAGCGGGGATCGTCCCGGTGATCTTCGTGTCCGTCAGCGTCAGGCCGCCCGCTGCCGCCGCCACGTGGTCAAGCTTGGCGACGGTGGCAAGGTTGGTGTCCGTCAGGGTGCCCAGCCCCTGGTTGCGCAGAGTATCGATATCAATCTTGGTACCCGCCGCAGGCCGGCTGCCGGTGCCGAAGTTGCCGCGGAACCCGAACGAGCCAGGAGTGAACGAGCCAGCCGCCGGGGTCTTGGTGACCGTGATGTCAGTGTCCTGGCCATAGAGCGAGTGCAGAACCTCGCTCTGGGCGCTCTTCACGCCGCTGGACAGCGCGGTCACCGTGATGACCAGTCCGATGCCGAGCGCCAGCCCGATGGCGATGATGCTCGCCTGCCGGGCGCGCCGGCGCAATTCGCGCCGCAGGTAAGTAAAAAACATCCGCCACTCCAGCCGTCTGATTATTAAATGGCTTGCAAATAGCGCCCAGCCGCGTCGTCGCGGCACAGGCAGACCCTCGCCGCACAGATAAGGTCCGCGGCGGTACTGAGCATGGGGCAGATTCCTTGGCGAACGCTGAACGCACTCTGCGAGGTAGCAGTACGGAAGTGGCC
>DATHQE010000444.1:0-3060 GCA_035483035.1 Streptosporangiaceae bacterium
CGGAGGAGGCGCTGCGCCGGTGGCTGAACGCAGCGGCCCTGGTGCGCGGCGGCTCGGAAGGCGGCAATGTCGTCATTGTCGCCGACGGCAGCCAGCAGGCCGTGCAGGCGCTCATCCGCTGGGACCCGGCCACGTTTGCCGATCGTGAACTGGCCGAGCGAGACGAGCTGCGGTTCCCGCCAGCGGCGCGGATGGCCTCGGTGTCGGGGCCGGCGGCTGCGGTCGACGACCTGCTGGCAGTGGTCAGGCTCCCCGGCGACGCCGAAGTGCTCGGACCGCTGCCCGCGGCAAGCCGTGCGCCAGGCCGGCCTACGGTAGGGGCGGAGGCGGCCGGTCCGGCCGGAGATGACGACGGCTCTGTCCCGGTCGCTGTCCGGTATCTCGTGCGTGTGCCCAGGTCAGAGGGCACGGAACTGGCGCTGGCCCTACGCGCCGCCCAGGCCGTCAGGACCGCGGCCAAGGCACCTGGCGCGGTCCGGGTCCAGCTCGACCCTGCGGCGCTGATCTGACTACATTCCGTCTAGGCCGTAGGGTACTTGAGTGACCAACTCACCCGGCGACCGGCAGAAGGGGCCAGGAGCGGGCAGGCGAGCCGCTCTTGACTCCGAACGCGACCGCCCGCGGATGCCGCCGGTGCGGCTGGCACCCCGCGACGAACTCGCCGCCGCCGCCCGGGTCGCGCCGCTGCTGCGGGCGGCGCGCGACCTGAGCGCCTGGGCCGCGCAGCATCTCGAGGTCTCGGTCAGCCAGGTACTGGACGGCAGTGGCGCGCGCGCGGCCGCGGAGGCGCTGGAACTCACGCTCGACGAGCTGGATGCGGCCTGGCAGGTGGTCGCGGCCGCGAGCGAGGCTGCTGGCCCCGATGGGCCTGCGCCGGCGCCGCTGGTCACTGCTTCCGCCGAGGATGTCCTGCGCGAATGGGACGCGGCGCTGGCGGCGTTGCTCGCTGGCGAGGAGCTAGACGGGCTCGCGACGGCCCTGTACACAGTAGGCGCGCCGGTGCGGATCGATTCGCTTTTCGATGCATACTCGGCGGCAGCGGGCACGAGACGGCTGGCGCAGGCGGGCAACGAGATGGCTGTCCCGGACATGGGGATGGCAAGGGTCACCAGCCCGGCGCCCGGAGGCGGGGTCGGACAGGCAGCGCAGGCGCGGCGGCCGGATGCCGACGAGGCGGCAGCCCTGTCGCATGCGCTCGAGACGCTGGCCGATCTCGGTGTGGTCGAGCTTGGCACCGAGGAGCACGCGGGCGGCCTCACCGTCGTCCTGTCGCCGCTTGGTGTCTGGGGAGTGCACCGACGGCTGCTGGCGCAAGGCTGGCACGTGCCTGTGCTTGGCGCGGCCGACCGCGGCGGCGCGGTGGGCCTGCTGATGACGCTGGCCAGCTGCGACGCCGAGGACGGCGAGTCGAAGATCAACGAGTGGCTCGTCGGCAGGTCTGAGGAGCAGGCGGCGGCAGAGCTGATCGCAGCGGCGGCGACGGGAACGCCCGGCCTGCGCGGGGCGGCCTTCGCCGTCCTCGACCGGATCGGCAAGGCCGCCGCGGGGGAGGTGCGGGCCGCGCTCGCCGAGCCGCTACTGCGCGCGCACGCCGCGGTCTGGCTACACGAGCACGGCGAAGAAGCCGAGCTTGGCCCGGCCGACCGCACCTGGCTGCTGGTGGACCTGGGCGCCGGCCTGCTGGAGGAAGCCGACCCGCGCGACGTTGTCGCGGAGCTACTGCCTGAGGTGGCCCCTGACGCGCAGGCCGAGATAGTGGCCGGGCTGTGGCAGGTCAGGCATCCAGGCGTGATCGACCTGCTGACCACGCTCAGCGAGCATCACCCGGATGCCGGCGTGGCGCGCGCAGCGCGCAAGGCTGCCTTCAAGGCCCGGTCGCCGAGTGCTGGAGCAGGTCCGCGAGCTTCATAGAATTGATCAAGCTGCGGCCTTCTCTCGGGCTGCTAGAGAGAGCGCTCATGCCTGGAGGAATGCAGTGAGTATCAGGCCGATTCGCGTGTTCGGTGATCCGGTCCTGCGGACGCCCGCGGACCCCGTGACTACCTTCGACGCCGAACTGCGCAAGCTGGTCAAGGACCTCACTGACACCATGATGGATGCGCCGGGTGTCGGCCTCGCGGCCCCGCAGATCGGCGTCGGCCTCCGGGTGTTCACCTATTACGTCGACGACGTCCTCGGGCACGTGATCAACCCCACCCTGGCGCTGTCGGAGGAGCTCGAGATCGACGACGAGGGCTGCTTGTCGTTCCCCGGTCTCGCGTATCCGACCAGCAGGTCCTTCGGCGCCGTTGCCAAGGGCTTCGACATGCATGGCGAGCCGATCACCGTCGAGGGCACCGGACAGCTTGCCCGCTGCGTGCAGCACGAGACGGATCACCTGGACGGGGTGCTGTTCATCGACAGGCTCGATCCGGCCCAGCGCAAGCTCGCGATGAAGGAGATCCGCGCCTCGGATTGGTGGGGTGAGCCGGTCCCGCTGGTCAAGGTGTCGCCGCATCCCACCAACGGCAAGGCCTTTTAGGGCATGCGCCTGGTCTTCGCCGGCACGCCGGTCACCGCAGTCCCGTCACTGGATGCACTGCTGAAGTCCAGGCACGAGGTCGTCGGTGTGATCACCAGGCCGGATGCGAAGTCCGGCCGGGGCCTGAAGGTGGAGCAGAGCCCGATTGCCCAGCGCGCTGTCGAGGCCGGGATCGAGATCCTGCAGCCTGCCCGGCTGGCCGACGAGGAGTTCCTGTCCAGGCTCCGCCAGATCGCGCCCGACTGCTGTCCGGTCACCGCCTACGGTGCGATCATCCCCCAGGTAGCGCTCGACATCCCGGCCCGAGGCTGGGTCAACCTGCACTTTTCAATCCTGCCTGCGTGGCGCGGAGCCGCGCCGGTCCAGCACGCGATCCTGCACGGCGACGACGTTACTGGCGCCACGACGTTCCAGATTGTCCGCGCGCTCGACGCTGGTCCTGTCTATGGCGTGCTGACCGAGGCGATCCGCCCCGCGGACACCGCAGGGGACCTGCTCGAGCGGCTGAGCACGGCGGGTGCAGAGCTGCTCGTGGCCAC
>DATHQE010000445.1:0-5312 GCA_035483035.1 Streptosporangiaceae bacterium
CCTTCCGGTGTCAGCGGCCACCATTCAAGCGGCGGAGCTTGCGGCGCGGCGGCGTGCCAGATCCCGTAGAACTGCGGCCCCTGTCCGATCGCGTAGTTCGCGCCGCGATAGGCGACGCTGACGTTCTCAGGCACGTTCCGATCCTTCCTGCTCAAGCCAGGCCAGTCACGTTCTCATCCGAGAGTAGGCGGTGAGCCTGCAGGTTGGCTGGAGGGTGTCTGCGGTCTCGCTGATGCCTTGCTCAGGAGCGGTTATCTGGGTACATGCACCAGCCAGCGGCTAGCCTGCTCGCGATGACTGACGACGAAGTCCCCGCTGTCCTGGCAGGGCTGGGCATCCCCGGCATCGTCGACGCCCACGTGCACTTCCTGCCCGACAACCTGCAGGACGCCGTATGGCGGTGGTTTGACCGGATCACGCCGCCGTGGCCGGTGACCTACCGGTCATCGGCGCAGGACCGGCTCGCAACGCTGGCCAGAATAGGTGTCCGGCATCACACTGCGCTCGCGTACGCCCACCGCCCGGGAATGCTGAGGTTCCTGAACGAGCACACCCTCGGCCTGGCGGCGGCGCAGCCGGCTGTCATCCCGACGTTCACGATCTTTCCCGAGCCGAGCGTAGGCGCGGAGACAGCCCGCTGCCTGGCGGCCGGCGGCCAGGCGGTCAAGGTGCACCTGCAGGTCGGCGGATTCGACGCCACCGACCACCTGCTCGACGAGGCCTGGGGGCTGCTCCAGGATGCGGGCACGCCGGTCATCCTGCACGCCGGCGCGGTCGCCGACGGGTCTGGCAACGAGCAGTGGTGCGGGCCGGAGCCCGTGCGGCGCCTGCTGGCCCGGTTCCCGGGCCTGCGCCTCGTGATCGCGCATCTGGGTGCGCCGGACCACGACGCGTTCGTGGAGATCGCCGAGGAGCACCCGGGCGTGTGGCTCGACACCGCGATGGTCTTCACCGACCCGCCTTACCTGGGCCCGACGCCGTTGCACCTGGTGGAGCGGGTGGGCGCGATAGGCGACCGGATCGTGTTCGGGTCGGACTTCCCCACCATTCCGCACGCGTTCGCCGCGCAGGTCAGCGGGCTGGTGGCGCTCGGGCTCGGCGATGACTGGCTGCGCAATGTCTTGTGGGGGAACGGGGTGCGCCTGTTCGCCTTGTGACGACCGGCTGATCGGCCTGGCCCGAGATGTCGAGAACCCGTGCGTGGATCCGTCCTTCCGGGCAGGAGTGCCAAGATGGCACACAGGCAGTGAGGAGCAGCACGTGACCAGGTTCTTGTTGCTAGTCAACTACGACAACGGAGTCGTCACCGACGGTGTGCCCATGGTCGACTGGGACCCCGCTGACATCAAGGCTCACATGGCCTACTACGAGGCACTGAACGCCGAGCTGACCGAGCGCGGCGAGCTCGTCGGCGGGGAGGCCCTGGCCTGGCCGGAGGCAACCAAGATCGTCAGGTCAGACGGGAAGTCCGCGCCGGTCGTGACGGACGGCCCTTACGCCGAGGCGAAGGAGCAGCTAGCGGGCTTCCAGATCATCGACGTGGAGTCGCTAGAGCGCGCCGTCGAGATCGCCGCCCGGGTTTCGGCGGTGCCCGGACCCGGTGGCGTACCGATCCAGCAGCCGATCGAAGTCCGTCAGGTCATGGACCCCGATGGCCTCGGCGTGGAGTTCTGACCGGCGCTCGATGAGCGAACGACCCGCAACCGAGGACCTGCTGCGCGACCTGGCGCCGCAGGTCCTCGGGATGATGATGCGTCGCTCCGGTGGTCTCGATACAGCCGAGGACGCCGTGCAGGAGGCCCTCATCGCAGCCGCCAGGCACTGGCCGGCGGACGGGGTGCCCGACAATCCGCGAGCCTGGCTGCTCCAGGCTGCAACCCGGCGGCTGACAGATCAGATCCGCAGCGATCAGGCGAGACGGCGGCGGGAAGTCATCGCCGGACTGTCCGAGCCGCCGCCGCCGCAGGCACCGGCCAGCGACGACACGCTGACGTTGCTGTTTATGTGCTGTCACCCGGTGCTGACACCTGCCTCCGCCATCGCGCTGACGCTGCGCGCCGTCGGCGGACTCACGACCGCCGAGATCGCGAGCGCCTTCCTGGTGCCCGAGGCGACAATGGCCCAGCGGATCAGCCGCGCGAAGCAGCGCATCAAGGTCTCGGGCGTGGCGTTCAGCCTGCCAGCGGCGGACGAGCGAGCAGAGCGCCTGCGCTCGGTACTCCACGTGCTCTACCTCATCTTCAACGAGGGATACGTGACCAGATCAGGCCCGGCGTTGCACCGGCGCGAGCTGTCCGGCGAAGCGATCCGGCTGACCAGGGACGTGCATGCCGCGCTGCCGGACAACGGCCAGGTCACCGGGCTGCTCGCGCTGATGCTGCTAACCGAGGCGCGGCGGCCAGCCCGGACGGGCGCCGGCGGCGAGCTGGTGCCGCTCGCGGAGCAGGACCGCGCGCTATGGGACCAGCAGCTCATCACCGAAGGAGTCGCGCTGGCTGTCCGGGCAATGACCCTGGGACCGGCCGGTGATTACCAGATCCAGGCAGCCATCGCGGCGCTGCACGACGAGGCGCGCAGCGCCGCCGACACCGACTGGCCGCAGATCCTCGCCCTCTACGCCATCCTCGAGCGCCTGACCGGCAATCCGATGGTGACTCTGAACCTTGCCGTCGCCGCGGCCATGGTCAAAGGCCCGGCGGCCGGGCTGCGCCTGCTCGAACCGCTGGACAAGCGGCTCGCTGGTCATCACCGCCTGGATGCCGTGCGCGCGCACCTGTTCGAGCAGCTGGGCGACATAGACGCTGCCGTTGCGCACTACCGGGCCGCAGCGAGGCGCACGCTGAGCCTTCCGGAGCGGAACTACCTGCTGATGAAAGCCGCTCAGCGGGGCCGTGCTTAGGCGGCTCACGGCCGCATGAACGGATGAGTCCGCCACGCCTCCGTCCCGGCGATGCCGGCCACGATCATGGCGGTGATGCGATCGGCCCACCACCAGCCCAGCAGTTGATACATGATCAGCGCTGCGATCGCCAGGAAGCTGGTCGCGGCACCGACGCCACTCAGGGAGCCGTCCCCCAGCAGTGCCCGGCTGCTCATTCGCTGCCCAAGGCGGCGCTTGGCAATGGCCAGCGGCGCCAGCAACAGCAGCGACACGCTGGCAGCTGTGATCGTCACTGCCGAGGCGGTGGGATGGCTTCCTCGGACTAGGGCGGCGGCAGACTCGACGGCCAGAACAACAGCGGCGACCGCCAGGGCCAGGCTGACGATGACGGCAGACTGCCGTTCTCGGCGGTCCGAGAGCTCCGGCTCGCGCAGCTCAGCGCTGAACCGCCAGATCAGAGTCGCCGAGCCGGTGACATCAGCTAGTACGCCCACGCCAACCGCGAAGACACCCAGGCTGTGACCACGCAGGCCAGTGGCAATCGACACAGCACCCAAGGCGAGACCGACCGCCACGGACAGCCTGACGAGCCTGAGCGCCCGCTTGACGAGCGCGGCCCGGCCGGCAGAAGCCGGCGGGTCAGCCGTCCTCGGCATGTTGTGCACTTGCTGCCTCGAGATAGCTCGCTAACAACGGTTACGGTTGCGTGCGCATAGAAGCTGACCTGGAAGGATACTGCCGTGGCGACCGCAGACGAGGTACGGCGGCCGGTCCTGGTGCGACGCGGCTTCATCCTGGAGTACCTGACACTTGGCTGGAACGTAGTCGGCATCGTGGTGCTGGCCGTGGCCGCTATCGGCGCTCGGTCAGTCGCGCTGGCCGGCTTCGGCCTGGACTCGCTCATCGAGATCGGTGCCTCCGCTGTCGTGATCTGGGAGCTGTCCGGTACCGGCGTGGAACGGCGTCGTCGTGGCCTGCGCCTGATCGGGTACGCCTTTGCCGCGCTGGCCCTCTACCTGCTGATCCAGTCAACCCTGGTGCTGGCAGCTGGCTACCACCCGCGGCACTCCTCGCTCGGCATTGCCTGGACTGCGGTCACCGCCGTAGCCATGTTCGGACTCGCGGCCGGGAAGGCACGCACCGGGAAGGCGCTTGATAATCCGGTCCTGCGGACCGAAGGCCGCGTCACGGCGACTGATGGCATCCTGGCCGTGGCGGTGCTCGTCGGCTTGCTGCTCAATGCCACGATCGGCTGGTGGTGGGCCGACCCGGCCGCTGGATATGTGCTGGTCTTTTATGCAGGCCGGGAAGTTCGGGAGATCTTCTCCGGCGACGAGTGACATCGTTCGGGCAGGCTCCGGCTCAGGCAGCGCCCAGCCGGAGTACCTCGCCCCGGCCGGACGCCGTTCCCCGCTCACTCGCTAGGCGTCCCGCAGCCGTAGCGCTAGGCCGCCGGCCAGCAGCCCGGCCGCGGCCCAGATGGCCAGCACACCCAGCCCGGCCCACGGCGTGATCGCCAGGCTGCGCAGGCCGATCGTGTCCTGGATCGTCAGCCCCGCGACCGTAGGCGTCCATCGCTCGAGGCGGTGCTGCCAGTGCTCGTTCCCAACGAACGCGAGGACGATCGGGAACAGGTACAGCAGTGCCAGCACGGTCCCGATAGCCACTGCCGAGTCCCGCACGATAACCGCCACGCCGAGGCTCAGCAGGGCGATCAGCACTAGGTACAGCACCGACCCGCACGCGGCTCGCAGAGTCGGCCCGTGGCTCAGCCACACCGGCTGGAAACCCCGCGCCGCGGTGAAGCCGTGGCCGGGCAGGATCAGGTGCCCGGCCAGCACCGAGCCGAACACGGCCACCGCCCCGGCGACCAGCACGAGGCCGGCAATGAGGATGGCCTTGGCCGCAAATACCGTATGCCGCCTCGGCATCGCCGCGAGCGTGACGCGGATCATGCCGGTGCTGTACTCGTTGCAGAATGCCAGCACCGCCAGGATCGCGACCACGGCCTGGCCGAACTGGACCCCGGTAAGGCTGAGCTTGGTCGTGTCGACCGGGCAGGTCAGGTTCTCCGGGCAGTGGGTGGCACCCACGGCCGCGGTGCTGACCGCTACGGTCAGCGCCGCGACCCCGAGGAGCAGCCAGGCAGGTCCCGATACCGTGCGCAGCTTGGTCCACTCGGCGTGCAGCGCGTGGCGCAGGCTCGCCCCCCGCACTGCCGCCGTGGCCATCGTCGCCGCTGGCTGTGTCTGCACGGCGGCGTTCATGCGTCCCTCCGCCGGAGCATTACCAGCGCGAGGGCAAGGGCCGCCGCCGCCCAGATACACAGCACGGCAAACCCGGCGTAAGGCGACAGCGGGTAATAGCCCCGCACCGCCGACGTGATAGTGGTGACCTGGGAGTACCGCGGAATGCTCTGCTCGATCGCCAG
>DATHQE010000446.1:0-2239 GCA_035483035.1 Streptosporangiaceae bacterium
GGTCGTCGTCATCGGTGGCGGCATCATCGGCACGTCGGTCGCCTACCACCTGGCGCACCTCGGCGTGCGCGACGTCGTCCTTTTGGAGCGGGACCGGCTGACCTCGGGCACGACCTGGCACGCGGCTGGCCTGATGGCGACATTCGGCTCCACTTCGGAGACCTCGACCGAGCTCCGCAAGTACACCCGTGACCTGTACCTGCGGCTTGAAGCCGAGACCGGGCTAGCTACCGGGATGCGGCAGGTGGGCCTCATCGAGCTGGCGATCGAGCCCGGCCGGCTCGAGGAGTACCGGCGCGTGTCGGCCTTCAACCGGCACTGCGGGGTTGAGGTGCACGAGATCTCCGCGTCCGAGGTTGCGGGGCTGTGGCCGCTGGCGCGCACTGACGACGTGCTAGCCGGCTTCTACATCCCGGCCGACGGCAGGGCGAACCCGGTCGACGTCACGATGTCACTCGCCAAGGGCGCGCGCCAGCAGGGCGCCCGGATCATCGAGGGCGTCCCCGTCACGGGCGTTCTGACCAAGCACGGCGCCGTGACCGGGGTCAGGACGGCGCACGGCGACATCGAGGCCGAAGTCGTGGTCAACTGCGCCGGGATGTGGGCCCGCCAGCTTGGCGAGCTGGCCGGGGTCAGCATCCCGCTGCAGGCTGCCGAGCATTACTACCTGCTCACCGAGCCGATCGCTGAGGTCAGCCGCGACTGGCCAGTGCTGGAGGACCCGGCCAATTACGGCTACTTCCGCGAGGAAGGCGGCGGTCTCATGCTGGGCATGTTCGAGCCGGTCTGCGCACCGTGGCGGGTCGATGGCATTCCGGCCGACTTTAGCTTCGGCGAGCTGCCGCCAGACTGGGACCGGATGACCCCGTTCCTGGACCGGACGATGTCGCGGATACCGATCGCTGCCCAGGTCGGCATCCGCAAGTTCTTCTGTGGTCCGGAAAGCTTCACGCCGGACCTCGCCCCCGTCCTCGGCGAGGCGCCAGAGTTGCGGAACTACTTTGTCGCGGCCGGCCTGAATTCCATCGGGATCCTGACCGGCGGCGGCATCGGCCGGGTCATGGCGCACTGGATTGTCAATGGCCGCCCCGACGTAGACGTCACCGGGATGAACATCGACCGGCTGCATGCCTATCAGGCCAATCCGGAGTACCGCGCTACGCGCACCGTCGAGTCGCTCGGAATGGTCTACGCCACCCATTACCCCGGCCGGTCAATGCGGACCGCCCGCGGCGCGAAACTGTCGCCAGTCCACCACCGGCTCGCCGCCGAGCGCGCGTTCTTCCGGGACGTCAGCGGCTGGGAAGGCGCCGACTGGTACGCACCCGAGGGTTCCATTCCCGCTGGTGCGGCCCCAGCCGCGGGCGAGCTCTCCTGGGGCCGTCAGGACTGGTACGGCCATTGGGAGGCCGAGCATCATGCCTGCCGCGATGGCGTGATCCTCATGGACATGTCGTTCATGGCCAAGTTCGCCGTCCAGGGCCGGGACGCCGGGCGAGAGCTGGACAGGCTGTCGGCGAACCACGTCGACGGCGAGCCGGGCATGATCACGTACACGCAGTGGCTCAACCCGGCCGGTCGGCTCGAGGCGGACCTGACGGTCACCAAGCTGGCCGACGATGACTTCTACGTGATCGCGTCGGACACCGCGCACCGGCACGCGCTGACCTGGATGCGCCGCCATTTCGCCGAGAGCGGCGCCCACGCGTTCGTGACCGACGTGACGTCGGCCTACGCCCAGCTGAACGTGCAGGGCCCGCACTCGCGTGCCCTGCTGGCGGCGGTCACCAGGGCCGACGTCACCGACGAGGCATTCGGGTTCCGGGCGGCGCGGTACATCGACATCGGCTTTGCGCGCGTTCTGTGCATCCGCATCACCTACCTGGGGGAGCTCGGCTACGAGCTGCACATCCCGGCCGAGCAGGCCGTGCACGTCTACGACCGGCTGGTCGAGGCTGGCGGTGGCCTCGGGCTGCGGCACGCTGGCCTGAAGGCACTCTCCAGCCTGCGCATGGAGAAGGGCTACCGCGACTATGGACACGACATCGACAACACCGACACGGTCCTTGAGGCCGGCCTCGGTTTCGCGGTCGCGCTGGATAAGCCGGGCGGCTTCATCGGCCGGGACGCGGTCGTCGCCCAGAAGCAAGCCGGGCCGCTGACCAAGCGCCTCGTGCAAATCCTGCTGAGTGATCCTGACCCGCTGATGTTCCACGCCGAGATCGTGCGCCGCGATGGC
>DATHQE010000447.1:0-5746 GCA_035483035.1 Streptosporangiaceae bacterium
CAGGTCGACCAGCGGGCGGAGGCCCAGGTGCGCCATCGCGATGGTGTGGCCTGGCTCAGCAGACCGATGCCCGGCGATGAGGCAGCACGCCGCGCCCGGCGCCAGCGCGCAGGCCGCGAGCGCCGCGCTGCCAGCGATCACACCATCGAGGATGACCGGGACCCGCAGTGCCGCAGCGCCGATGATGTAGCCCGCCAGCGCCGCGTGCTCGAACCCGCCGAATGCCGTCAGGACGCCGAGCGGATCGCTGCGATCGGGCTGGTGCAAGGCGAGGCCGCGCTGCACCACCGCCACCTTCCTGGCTAGCGTCACGTCATCCACGCCGGTACCGCGACCGGTCACCTCAGCCGCACCCCGGCCGGTAAAAGCGCAGATGAGAGCCGCCGAGGCGGTGGTGTTTGCGATGCCCATATCGCCGGTCAGCAGGCATTTGTTGCCCGCTGCCACCAGGTCCCTGGCGACCTCGATACCGACCCCGATGGCGGCCACCGCCTGGTCCGGGCTCATCGCGGGGCCAACGGTGAAGTCAGCGGTGCCCTTGCCGACCTTCCGTGGCAGCAACCCTGGAACCTGGTCCAGGTCCGAGCTGACCCCGACGTCGACGACGAGAACCTCGGCGCCCGCCTGGGCCGCGAAGGCGTTGACCACGGCGCCGCCAGCCAGGAAATTCGCGACCATCTGGCCGGTGACCTCCTGCGGCCACGGCGTGACCCCTTGTGCGTGGACGCCATGGTCAGCCGCGAAGATCGCCACCGCAGCAGGCTCGGGCATCGGTGGCGGGCAGGCACCCGCCAGCCCCGCCAGCTGGACGGACACGTCCTCAAGCACGCCGAGCGATCCGGCCGGCTTGGTCATCTGCGCCTGCCGCTGCCGGGCCGCGGCCAGGGCATCGCCGTCGAGCGGCCGGATCGCCGCCACCACCTCATCGAGGAGACTGGCAGCCTCGCGGCCGGGCAGCTGGCGGCGACCGTATTCCTCGGCGTGCACCGCCCAGCTCAGCGGGCGACGGCGGGCCCAGCCGGCCTGGGCAAGCTCGGGCTCCGGCGCAAAGCTGGTGACGTACCCGAGACAGAGGTAGGCGACAACCTCGAGGTGCGGCGGCAGGCCAAGCTCGGCGGCGAGCTCCCGCTCGTCGAAAAAGCTCACCCAGCCGACGCCCAGGCCCTCCGCGCGGGCCGCAAGCCACAGGTTGGCGACGGCAAGCACGCTGGAATAAGCGGCCGTCTGCGGTTGCGCGTGCCTGCCAAGCGTGTGCCGGCCGCCCCTGGTGGGGTCACAGGTGACGACGACGTTCACGGGCGTCTGGACAATCGCCTCGGTCTTCAGGCGGTCGAACGCGCGGGCCCTGGCCGCCGGCAGGGACGAGGCGAAGTCGTCCCTGGACCGCTCGGCCAGCGCCTTGACCCTGGCCCGCCGGCCAGGGTCGGTGATGATGATGAAGTCCCAGGGCTGGGAAAAGCCCACCGACGGCGCACGGTGGCCGGCGGCGAGCACCCGCTCAAGCACGTCGGACGGGATTGGATCCGGAACGAAGTCGCGTCGGACGTCGCGGCGCTCGTCGATCGCCCGGTACACGGCGGCGCGTTCAGCGTCGGGAAAGGAATTCGGGTCAGGCGACCGGGTGCCCGCCGATTCAGCTCGGTCGTCGGGCGTCAATCCCGGCCTCCGTCCTGGCGCTACCAGCCTGCGCCGTCGTCGTCTGCAATGGCGGCTGGCTGGCCGCCGGGGTCCCAGCCGGCTCGTGATCCGGCCGCCGCCAGGGCGTGCCGGAGGAGTGCATTGAAGGCGGCGACCGCCACGGCCGGGCCGCCTTTCTCGGACACGTTACTCACTGCGGGGAGTCCGCTGGCCCGCAGCGCGTCCTTGGCCTCAGCAGCGCCGACGAAGCCGGCCGGCAGCCCGACCACGAACGCCGGCTCGACCTGGCGGCTGAGGAGCTCCGCCAGGGCTGCCGCGCTGCCGCCGATCACCCAGACCGCCCCCGGCCCGGCCTCCCCGAACGCCAGGCGCACGGCTGCGGCCGACTTCCTGATCGACGCGGTCCTCGCGAGCCGCTGCGTCAGGGGCTCACCGATCTTGCACAGCACCGGACTGGCCGTGATCCCGGCCGCCACCATGGTCGTATCCGCGATGACGGGGGCACCGGCAGCCAGGGCCGCGACCCCGTCAGCCAGGGCCTCCTCATCGCAGACGAGATCGGTGAAGTAGTCGAAGTCGGCGCTGGCGTTGATGACGCGCTCGGTGACGTCACGGCTGAACTTCGGCAGCCGAGACAGGTCGATCCGGGACCGAAGAATCCGGTACGACTCCTCAGTGACCGATATCGCCTCGGCTGGCGCTTCGTCGGGCCAGGCCACGCCGCCCCCACCTCCTCGGACCCGCAGGCACAAGAAACCCTCGGTGGCGCGGTTGGCAGCGCCCCGCCCGGCGCCATCGGATTCTCAGCATGGCATACGCGGCGCTGGCTGGCCGGGCCATCGCGCAGCCGGCTGGTTAAGGCCTGGGCGGTCCCGAGTCGCCTGCCACCAGCGCCATCGGGCCGGTGTCGCTGCCACGGGCGGCTTCGGCGCTGGCCAGCGTCGGCTGACCCAAGGCGTCAGCGGGATCCGACCCGGCGGACGGCGCCGACGCTGCGGACGGCGCCGACGCCGCCGCGCCTGCTGCGCTGGCCTTCTTCGCGAAGAGCACGTAGTGGAAGAACACGAACCGGGCCACGAAGGTGATGCAGTTCATCAGGAAATACGCGCCTTGCACCACCAGGTGCTTCTTAATGTGCGTGTATCCCTCCGCGTGCGCAAAGACGCTCGCATAGTGAGACGTCAGGCCGAGGATGCCCCACACCGCCGCCGAGACCAGCCAGAACGGCACCGTCTCCCGGAGCAGGTCGGGCCGGCCCTTCCGCTCCCAGGCCCAGCGGCTCAGCAGGTAGCTGACGAGCGCCGCAATCATCGACGCGATGACGCCCGCGGCGCCTGCGGAATGCAAGTCGATCGGGCCGGTAAGCAGGCCCAGCACGACCTGGCTGGTGATCACCGCGACGAGGGCGACTAGCAAGAACCGGGTGAATCGCTTGCCCGCCTCCGTCTCCAGCTTGCGCTGCAACGGCGCAGGCATCAGGCGCAAGGCGGCATGAACGATCTTGTCCGGGAGCGAACTCATCAATGTCCTAATGGCGGAAGGCGGTGCTTGGTCAGACCCCTATACAGTACGGGAACCTCTGCGCGGCTTACCCTGAAACCCATCTGGTGCCCGGATTCCGGACACGGCGGCGACCGCACTGCGACCCCGTTCCCTTTATTAATCGCCTCGGTAGCAGCGTTCAGCCACGCGTTAACGACCAGCTGTCGGCGGTCACGTCGTGACACAGCTCGAACCTCGTCGGCGGCACCGTCCGCTCGGGCGTGGCCTCCACCCGCCAGCACTCACGATCGCCTGCCGCCGGGTCGGCCGGGGCCACGCCCGGGTCCGCGGGCGCCGGGCCCGGCGACAGCTGCCGGTCCAGTACGAACATGACCGTGTACATGCGCCCGCGCCACACGAACCTGGCGGGCCTGCCGTCCCGCAGCCAGACCCCCGCTGGCTCGCCGCGAATGCCGCGCATCCTGCCGCTCCCAGGCAAGGCGCCGCGTCGGGCGCCGACTCTCCGCCCAGGGGAAGACAGGCAGGCTTACTTCTTTCGAACATACATTCGCTGATCGCCAAGGGCAAGCCCCAGCGGCAGGGAACGGAGCCGTGGCCGTCCGCCGCCCTCTCAACGCGAGGCTCCTGGCGCGGAATCACGTCAGGCCGGCGCAGCCCAGCCCGGCATCGGGAAGCCCGCCAGCAGTTCCCGGACCTCGCCGGCGACGCGCTCGATCGTCTGGTCGTCGGCCTTGGCCGCCGCGACGATGGCCTCGTCCATCCAGGCCGCGATCTGCGCCATGTGCGGTTCGCAGAGCCCTCGGGTGGTGATTGCCGGGGTCCCGATCCTGATGCCGGACGGATCGAAGGGCTTACGCGGGTCGAACGGCACGGTGTTGTAGTTCACCTCGATGCCGGCCAGGTCGAGCGCCTTGGCGGCAGGCTTGCCCCCGATCCCCTGGGGCGTGAGGTCCATCAGGATCAGGTGGTTGTCCGTGCCGCCGGAGACCAGCGAGTATCCACGTGCCTGCAGAGCGTCAGCCAGTGCCGCTGCATTCGCCACCACCTGGCGTGCGTACCCGCGAAACGACGGCTGCGCGGCCTCGCGGAGTGCCACCGCGATCGCAGCGGTCGTCTGATTGTGTGGTCCTCCCTGCAGACCAGGGAACACCGCCTTGTCGAGGGCTGCCGCGTGCGCTGCCGTCGACATGATCATCGCGCCTCGCGGTCCGCGCAGCGTCTTGTGCGTCGTCGTCGTGATCACGTCGGCATGTCCGGCCGGCGAGGGGTGCGCCCCGCCGGCGATGAGACCGGCGATATGCGCGATGTCGGCGACCAGGATGGCGCCCACCTCGCTCGCGATCTCCGCGAACGCGGGGAAGTCGATGGTCCTCGGGATGGCGGTCCCCCCGCAGAAGATCACCTTGGGCCGCTCGTCCCTGGCCAGCTGGCGCACCTGGTCGAGGTCAACACGGCCGGTGTCGGCGCGCACGCCGTACTGGACCGCCCTGAACCACTTGCCCGTCACCGACACTGGCCAGCCGTGCGTCAGGTGGCCGCCCATCGGCAGGGCCATTCCCATCACCGTGTCGCCGGGCGACATGAAGGCGAGATAGACCGCCAGGTTCGCGGGCGAGCCTGAGTAGGGCTGAACATTGGCGTGCTCAACGCCGAACAGCTGCTCAGCCCGCTCGACCGCTATTCGCTCGATCTGGTCGATGAACTGCTGGCCCTCGTAGTACCGCCGGCCTGGGTAGCCCTCGGAGTACTTGTTGGTCAGCACGCTGCCGCTGGCCTCGAGGACGGCGACGGACACGTAGTTCTCCGACGGGATCAGCCTGACCTTGTCGCGCTGCCGCCGGGCTTCGCCCTGGATGAGCTCGGCGATGTCCGGGTCAGTACCCGCGACGTGCGGTATCGGCGGCTGATGCATCGCGCGCTCCTTTACCCAGTCAGCTCCATTACGAGGCAGCTGACCGGCTGTCCGTCACGGCGGCCGCGTGGCTGCGCTGAGCTCATCATGCCCAGCCAGCAAGCCACGCAGACGCGGCGGCGGGATCGCGCCGTCGAGCCGGCCCGGGGGCTCGGGCCGGGGCTCGGGTGCTCGAAGCCGCAGGCTCGGGCCGGGGGCTAGGGCCGCGGGCTCGGGCCGCGGGCGGTACGGCACATCTCGAGCGGCGCCGGGAAAGCGCTGAGCCGAGCAGCGCGGCTACCGCGGCTGCCCGGTCCCAGCTCAGCCTGAGACGGCGTCGAGCAGCTTCTTGCGCTGCTGCTCGCCCAGCCCGCCGACGCGACGGTTGTCGTCGATGCCAGCCTCTTCCATCACTGCGGCGGCCTTGGCCGGGCCGTAGCCGGGCATGGCCTTGATGACCTGGGCGACCTTGGTCTTCTTGGTGATGTCGTCGGTCTTGGCTAGCACCTGCGCGATGCTCGTCTTCCCGGCCTTCACGGAGGCCAGCAGCTCGCTGCGCTTCTTGCGGGCCGCCTGGGCCTTGGCCAGCGCATCCGCGCGCTGCTCTGGGGTAAGTGTTGGCAGAGCCATGTCACTCCTTCGGTTGAGTCGATCAACTGTCCCACATACCCGCTACTGCAGGTGGTAGCCACGTTCGTGTCGTTCATTGACGTC
>DATHQE010000448.1:0-7932 GCA_035483035.1 Streptosporangiaceae bacterium
GCCCGGCTGTTCGGCCTCTATCCGCGCAAGGGCGCGATCGCGGTCGGCTCGGACGCCGACCTTGCACTGTGGGATCCAGCCGAGCGCCGGGTCATTGACGGAGCGCGGATGCAGTCGCGGGCCGGCTATTCGGTGTATGACGGCTGGACCGTCCAAGGCTGGCCGCGGTTCGTCCTCCGCCGCGGCCAGATCGTCTTGGCCGACGGCAGCGTCACGGCACAGCCGGGGCAGGGCCGGTGGGTGCGCCGGGACGCAGGAGCAGCCCAAAATTCGGCTATTTCCGACGACCCCGACGTGAGATCATCGCCGTAACGAAGACCCCATTGGCAAATGGAGGCATCAATGGCCGCATCTGCTCCAGTCGCGACACAGACCGGGCTCCGCGCGGACGCGATCGGATTGCGTGAGGTTCTGTTCCAGAGCATCACTGACATGGCGCCTGGTGCCGCCATTGCCGCATCCATCCCGGCCGGGGTCGCCTTCGCCGGTGGCGCGCTGCCGCTGGCGGTCGTGTTCGCCCTGATCGCCTGCCTGTTCTCGGCCTGGAGCATCGGCCAGCTGGCCCGCGAGTTGCCGTCATCTGGCTCGATGGCGACCTACGCGGCGCGGGGCCTGCATCCCTCGTTCGGGTTCCTCACCGCGTGGGGCTACGCCATGGTGGGCTGGCTGATCCCGCCGCTGGTGCTGCTCCAGCTTGGTTTCACGACTGCTGGCACGCTGCACGCTGAGATTTCCGGCTACCCGGCGAACTTGTGGTGGCCGTGGGCCATCCTCGGCTTGCTGATCATCTTCGCGGCGGGGTACTTCGGCGTCAGGGGCTCTACCCGGTTCGGCACTATCCTTGGCGTTTTCGAGATCGCGGTGTTCCTCGTCATGGGCGTGCTTCTCGTGTTCCACGCGGGCAGCCACAACACCCTCTCGGTCTTCACCACTAAGTACACGCCGTCCGGCTTCCACGGCCTTTCTGGCGTCGTGGCCGGATCGGTTTTCAGCATCCTTGCTTTCGGCGGTTTCGAGGGCGCCGCCCCACTGGCTGAGGAAGCTCGCAACCCGAGACGGACGATTCAGCTCGCGGTGGTGCTGGCCACGCTGCTGATCGGCGCGCTGTACGTGTTCACCACCTACGCAGCCGATGTCGCCTTCGGGCCCAAGGGATTCGCCGGCTTCACGACCGGCACCGGCAGCGCCTCGTGGGAGGGCCTGGCCAGGTCGTTCTACGGCCTTTTCTGGATCCTGGTCTTCCTCGCGATCGTCAACTCCACCCTGGCGAACTCCAACGCCGGACAGAACGTGTCTAGCCGGACCGCCTTTGCCATGGGTCGGATCAAGGCGTTCCCGTCCCTGCTCGGCGTCGTCAGTGCCCGGCACCGAGCACCAGTCAACGCCATCTACTTCGGCGCCGTGATCTCGCTGGCGGCCATGCTCGGCCTCGGCCTCCACTACGGCCCGACCGAGGCGTTCGCCATGGTGGGAACGGCCCTGGTGATCCTGCTCGTTGCTATCTACATCGTCATGAACGCGGCCTGCATCGGATTCTTCGCGCGTAGCCGCACCCACAAGTTCAAGATCGTGTCCCACCTGATCATCCCGGTCCTGGGCATCGTGGTGTTCGTGCCCGCGTGGTGCGCCGGGGCAGGCATCAAGATCGCCGGGATCAGCTGGATCAGCCCGCTGCCCCCGCCGCTTTCGTACATGGGACCGGCCGTCGGGGTCTGGATGGTCATCGGCCTGGCCTATCTGATCTATCTCTACGTCGCTCACCCGCAGCGCGTCATCGACGTGGGCTTGATCCATCTGGACGACACGGACATCGACCCGACCGTCAGTGAGGTCGCTTCGTAACGCTTCGACGGCGACACCCAGCACCGCCGTAGCGACACCTCGGGCTGACCTACTCCGTGCTCCGGACCGTGATCTGCTCTGGCGCTGGCAGCCGGAGCTCGGCGTAGAGCGCGCGGTGGTCGCTGCCGGTTACCCGGTACGCCGACGTGGTGAGTACCTGACAGCTCCGGTCGACGAGGACGTGGTCGATGGCGAGCAGGGTCAGCCGCCAGTCTGGTCGTGGTCCCCAGGTATGGACCAGCCCCTGGCCGGCCTGGCTGGCGGCGTCCGCGTAGCCGCGGCGCAGCAACCGGCGGAACTGCGCGTGATCGAGCGTGGCGTTGAAGTCGCCGGCGATGATTACCGGACCGGCACCGGGTGCCGGCAGCGCGGCCAGCTGACCGCGCCACCGGGCCGTGGCGCCCGGCGACCAGGGTGGCCTCGGCGGCCCGGCGTGAATGCAGGCCAGCTGCACGGACTGGCCGGACGGAAGCTCAAGCCGGGCGGTGCACCGGGCCGCGGAAACCGGTGCAACGGACACCGGGGTTGCCGGCACGGGCGCTGCCGGCACGGGCGCTGCAGGCACGGGCGCTGCAGGCACGGAGTCGGCGGGCGGCCCGCAGCGCAGCGGGTAGCGGGCATAGATGCCGCTGCCTCGCGTGCCGTTCGGCATCGGCTGGGCCACGCCGTGCGCGAGCAGGTCACCTAGCCCGTCCCGCTGGAGCCTGGCTGCCGCATCGCTGGTGAGCTCCTGCACGAACAGGACGTCCGCGCGCGTGCGGCGCACGAGTTCGACGACTGACTCGGGCGCGGCGCGGCCGAGGAGCAGGTTCGCCGTGAGGACGCGCAGGGTCGGCCCCGAAGCCTGCGGCTGGCGGGACGGGATCGCACGAGGGCCTACCGTGACCGTGAGCGCGGCCCCGGCGGCCGCGGTCGTCGCCGCCGGGGCGCCGCGCAGCAACAGCGCGCTGGCCCAGGCTCCCGCGGTGACCTGCGGAGTGAACGACAGCAATGGCACGGTCCACGCCTCGGCGAACCGGAGACGATCAGCTCCCGCCAGCCGGGCAGCTGCCCAGCCGGCTAGGGCGGTCGCCAGCGCCCACTCCATCCGTCGTGACGGCATTGGGTCATGATCGCAGAACCGCCGCTGCAGCCATGACGTGCCATCGCCGTCCGTGCCACCCTGGAAGACAGATCGGCAGTCTCGCTGCGGGAACCCAGGGCTGGAAGGCGGAGATGAGTGTCGCGATACTTCAATCTCGGCAGCTACCGGCGGCGTGTAACGACGCGGTCGGCTCAAGCGAGCAGGTGGTTCAACCGGGGCCTGGCGTGGGCGTACGGCTTCAATCACAAGGAGTCGATGCGCTGCTTTGACAGGGCCATTGAGTATGACCCGGGCTGCGCCATGGCTTACTGGGGCCTGGCCTACGCTGTCGGGCCGAACTACAACGCACCGTGGGAGGCCTTCGACGAGGAGGCTCTGGCCACCGCGGTATCACGAGCGCATGCTGCCCTCGCCGAGGCGAGGCGGCACGCAGACCGCGCCCAGTCGGCCGAGCTGGCGCTCATCACGGCCCTATCCGCGCGCTTCCCGGCCGCTGTGCCGCCGCCCGATTGCACACCCTGGAGTACGGCCTACGCGGAAGCTATGCGGGAGGTGTACCGCGAGCATCCCGACGACCTCGACGTGGCTGCGCTGTTCGCCGATGCGCTCATGAACCTGGCGCCGTGGGCTCTGTGGGATCAGCGAACGGGCGCGCCGTCACCGACAGCCTGCACGAGCGAGGCGAGGGCAGTCCTGGAGCGCGCGCTCGCTACTAACTCGGGCCGCGAGCACGCGGGACTGCTGCATTTCTACATCCACCTGATGGAGATGTCTCCGCACCCTGAGCTCGCGCTGCCCGCTGGTGAGCTGCTCCGCGAGCTCGTGCCCGATGCTGGTCACCTGATTCACATGCCGACCCATCTGGATGTGCTGTGCGGCGACTATCACCAGGTCGTGACGTCCAACTCGCGTGCGATAGCTGCTGACGACAAGTACCTCGCGGCTGAGGGCGCGATGAACGTCTACAGCCTCTACCGTGTGCACAATTACCACTTCAAGCTGTACGGGGCGATGTTCCTGGGCCAGTCGCAGGTCGCCCTGCAGACCGCCGAGCAGCTGGCCGCGAGCATTCCGGCGGACCTGCTGCGGGTTGAGCACCCTGCGATGGCAGACCTGCTGGAGGGCTTCGTTCCCATGCGGCAGCATGTGCTGATCCGGTTCGGCCGCTGGCAGGAGATCATCAACACGCAGCTGCCCGTCGACGCGGATCTGTACTGCGTGACCACGGCCATCATCTTGTACTCCCGTGGGGTGGCACACGCGGCGACCGGGAACGTGCGGCTGGCTGAGGAGACGCGCGAGGACTTCCGCGCTGCCGTGGCGCGAGTGCCAAGCTCACGCACCATCTTCAACAACACGTGCGCCGATGTTCTCGAGATCGCCGCAGCCATGCTCGATGGCGAGATCGACTACCGCAACGGGGAGTACGAGGGCGCCTTCAGGCACCTGCGGCGTGCGGTAGAGCTAGACGATGGCCTGCCGTATGACGAGCCGTGGGGCTGGATGCAGCCGGCCAGGCACGCCTATGGGGCCTTGCTACTGGAGCAGGACCGGGTAGCCGAAGCAGAGTCGGTGTACCGGGCTGACCTTGGTCTGGACGCCACCCTGGCGCGCGCCTGCCAGCACCCAGGCAACCTGTGGAGTCTGCACGGTTATCACGATTGCCTCGTCCGCCTGGGCAAGGAAGAGCTGGCCGGAGTGATCGCTAATCAGCTTCAGGTAGCTTCCGCCTACGCGGACGTCCCGGTCACGTCGTCGTGCTATTGCCGGCTGTCCTGCCATGACGTGACCTAGCTGGCCTCTTTCGGCCGAGTGAGCGAGCAGGTGGCACCAGTCGCCATCCGTCGCGAGCTGTAACATCTGATACATGCTTGCCTAGAATCATCAATGCTGTTACGAATGGGAGTAACGGCCGGGGTGGTTCCGGACCGACCG
The DNA here is from genome assembly GCA_035483035.1 of Streptosporangiaceae bacterium. Lineage (GTDB taxonomy): Bacteria > Actinomycetota > Actinomycetes > Streptosporangiales > Streptosporangiaceae > JAJYUU01. The sequence continues at coordinate 4,862 of DATHQE010000448.1, forward strand.
CACCCTGGGAGCCGATCGCCATGGAGATATTCGAGGCTGCGCCGTCCGCCGGGGGACCGAGCCTGGCTCTGCACGGCGGGGCTGGCGGCCGGGTTTGGGACCAGACCCTTGCCGGTCGCGCGCCGTATGCGGAGGGACTGCATGCCGCCTATCGCGCCGGGTGGCAGGTGCTCGCAACGGGCGGCGCAGCCCTCGACGCGGTGTGCGCGAGCGTGCAGGTACTTGAGGACGAGCCGCTGTTCAATGCCGGCCGTGGCGCCGCGCTCACCGCGACGGGACAAGCCGAGCTTGACGCGTCGGTGATGACGGGATCAGGACTCGCGGGCGCGGTCGCCGCCGCCAAATACGCCAGGAACCCGGTCAGGCTTGCCCGCGCCGTGATGGAGCACACCGAGCACGTCTTCATCGTCGACCCAGATGTCGAGTTCCTCGAGCGCTACGGACTCGACGTAGTCGACCGCGGCTACTTCATCACGCAGACGCGGCAGGAGCAGCTAGAACGGGTCATGGAGGGCCGAGCCGTCGCCGCCCGCCACGGAACGGTCGGCGCGGTGGCGCGTGACGCCGGCGGCCGTGTCGCCGCCGCCACGTCCACGGGCGGGATGACGGGCCAGGCCGACGGGCGGGTCGGGGACAGCCCCATCGTGGGCGCGGGCGTGTACGCCCGCGACGATGTCGTCGCGATCTCGTGTACCGGAGACGGCGAGGCTTTCATCCGCGGCGTCGTTGCGTACGACGTCGCCGCCCGGATCCGCTACGCCGGCGCGGACCTCGCCGAGGCGGTCCTGGGGACATTCGAGCAGGAACTCGCTCAGCGCGGGTCCACCGGAGGCCTCGTCGCCGTCGGCGGCGACGGCCGCATCGTCGTGGCACATAACTCGCCCGCGATGTTCTCCGCACGCGGCACGGGTCCTGAGCCGGTGCTGACGACATGACGGTGCTGATGACATGACGGTGCTGACGAAATGACGGGGCTGACGAAATGACGGTGCTGACGAAATGACGGGGCCTCCCGCCGGGGAACTGCCGTTGCGGGACGAGATCTTTCAGCGGATGGACGAGCTCACGCCGGCCGAGAGGAAGGTGGCGCGCACTCTGCTCGCCCGTTATCCGGCTGCAGGTCTTGAGAGCACGGCAGCGCTGGCAGTCGCGGCAGGGACGAGCAAGCCAACCGTGCTGCGCTTGCTGGCCAGGCTCGGGTTCGGCCGCTATCCCGATTTCCAGGAGCGGCTGCGTGCTGAGGTCACCCGGTCCATGAGCGCGAGCCCGCTGAGCCGGGCACTGGCCCGCCGGGCAGCGCCGTCCGATGACAGCGTCTTCCATCGCGCGGTGCAGCAGCGTGCCCAGCTCGTCACGCGGCTGCGGGAGACGGTACCGCCCGGAGAAATCGACCGTGCTGTGTCGTTGCTAGCCGGACGCCCGAAGCACGTGATCATCTCGGGCGGATACTTTTCGCGGCTGATCGCCCGGATGATGGCGATGCAGCTGGATCAGCTGATCCCCAATGTGGACTACGCCGACGAGCCGCTTGGCGCAGACGTCGGGAAATACCTGCGCGCCGGGCGCGACTCGGTCGCGGTCGTGTTTGACTTGCGCCGGCATGAGCTGGCCGCCAACGAGGTCGTCTTGATGGCGAAGGCCTGCGGCGCCACCGTCATCCTGATCACCGATGAGTCGCTCTCTCCGTCGGCGGAGGAGGCCGACGTCGTGCTGCCGGTCGCTGTCGACGGCATTCCCTTCGACTCGTTCGCCGGGCTGGTCGTCCTGACCGAGAGCCTTGTTGACGCCGTCTTCCATGGTGCCGGCGAGGCGGCCGTTGGGCGGATGGCCGACTGGGAGCGCTCGGTGCATATCTACCGGGCATTCCGTACCCGCGCACCCGCCGAGACTGCGCCTGCACCGCCTGAGCAGCAGAAAGAAGAATGACGCATGGGACAGGTTGCGGCCGCTGCCGAACTCGCGCGGCTCGGTGAGGCGTATTTCGCTACCCAGCACAGCTACGACCCGTACAACGCGACTCTGCTCGGCGTAGCAGAATTCGACGGGCTGTCCTTCGATCCGAGCCAGGAGGCCAGCGAGCGCACCGCGCAGGAGCTGGCGGCCATTGGCCGCCAGGTCCGCGAGATCGACACCGCTGGCCTCACCGGCGCTCAGCGTGTCGACCACGGGGTGCTCACCGCCCTCGCGGAGGGTGCCCGCTCCGACGCCGAGCACTCGCTGTGGGCCGCCAATGCGTCCGCGAAGAGCTACGTCAGCCGGCAGGGCCTGATCTTCCAGACGGTACCTGCCATGACCGTCGCCAGCCCCGAGGCCGCCGCACGCTACCTCAGCAGGCTGTCGAGGATCGGCGCGACTCTCGACGCGCTCGGTCAGCGGTACCTTGCGGAGGCCGCCGACGGGCGGACCCCTACGGCCGTCGGCGTCGATCACGCCATCCGCCAGCTGCAGGGGTACCTCGCCCTGGCGGTGGCTGACGATGCCCTGCTCGAGCCTGTCCGCGACGCGGATCCCACTCTGCGGGAGGCCGCAAGCGCCCATGTCACCAAGACAATCAGGCCGGCCATGCAGCGGCTCGCCGAGCTGCTCCGCCGCGACCTGGCACCTATCGCCCGGCCGGACGACCGGGTCGGTATCCGCGAGATCCCCGGCGGCGAAGCGGGCTACCTGGCCGCAGTCGCGCGGCACACGACCACCACGCTCTCGCCCGAGGACATCCACGCTATCGGGCTGGCAGAACTCGACGAGCTGGCCGGACTGTGGTCGCAGATCGGGCAGCAGGCACTGGGTGAGCGCGACTTTGCCACCATTGCGGCGCGGATGCGCGACGACCCGGCGCTGCGCTTCCAGACGCGCGAGGAGATCATCGCGGTGGCCCAGGACGCCCTCGACCGCGCGGAGTGGTCACGTGACTCCTACTTCGAGCACTACGACATTCCCGCCTGCGTCATCGAGGAGATCAACCCGATCGACGCAGACAACACCGCGATGGCGTACTACCGGCCCCCGGCCGTCGATGGCAGCCGCCCAGGCGCGCACTGCTTGCTGACGACCAATCCGGGCGAGCGTTACCG
>DATHQE010000449.1:0-2595 GCA_035483035.1 Streptosporangiaceae bacterium
CAGCAGGCCCAGGAACTCCACACTGCGGCCGAGCCGCGGCAGGTAGCCTGGCCGCGCCGGCCCGGGCAGATTCCACACCTGCTCCATGGCGAACAAGCCGGCCTGCGCGAGCCTGGTGACGCCCCAGACCAGCAGCAGCAGGCCGACGGTCAGGCTGGCCGCCGTCGACCGGCGCAGCACATGGATATTGGTGGCCAGCTGCTTGCCGATCAGCGGGAACTGCGTCGTCGCCCCGCTGATGACCTGGCTGCGCAGTGACGGATCCGTCGCAGCGATATTGACAAGGACGGTCACCAGGATCAGCAGCAGCGGGAAGATCGAGACGAACGCCGCGTAAGCGAGGTTCGTGACCAGGACGCCGCCATTGTCATCGCCGAATTTTTTCACCACGGCAAACAGGAACGCGGCCGGCTGGTGCCGCTGCTGGGCACTATCAACCCGGCGTATTGCCTTCTCGACCGGGTTCATCGGACCTCCAGCTCATGATGAGACGCGTCGCGTCAGCTTCCCCAGGCCGGCGATCGCTAACCGCCCGCTGTGCACGAGTTGTCAGTGGGCCGGGCTGAGCAGGCTCTCGATTCGGCGCAGGCGGTCGGTGAGCTGAGCGACGTCTGCCTTGGTGACGCCTTGCTCGGCTGATTTCAAGGTCAGCACGAGCTGGCCGCCAGGTTCCAGGCTGCCGTGATCGACCTCGGTGACGTCGTCGCCATTCTGAAGGCGCACCGCGTGGTCGAGATCGCTGGACCGCAGACCCGGCTTCCGCCGGGCCCGCTCGACAACGTGGCCGTCGCTGATCACCGTGGTCGCACGCCCTTCGAAGGTCCTCGCCGCGACCGGGCTGACGGCGATGAGCCGGTTGACGGCGGCGTTGACTGTGACCAGCGTGACGGCCCCCGACCGCGGCTTCGCAGCCAGGCGCTGCGGATTGGTTCGGCGCCAAAAAGAAAGCCACGCCGCCTTGACTGCGGCAACGTGCCGTGTGGCAGGTCACCCTCGAACCCCGCGAACGGATACCTCTTGTTTCCGGCTGAGACGCCAGCCCAGGAGCCCACTGCGCCAGCTCACTGGCCACGTACGCCGTCCTCGACGCGGGTCGGGCTGCAGACGCAGCGGCCGTAGCTGGCACCTTGCTGCTCAGCGTCCTGATCCAGTGCGGCCAGCCGATCCGCTCGCCGATCACCGTCGCCGGCATCGACGGATGCGCCTTCACGAGCGCCGCCCAGCCTGCATGGAGCATTCAGCCCAGGGTAGGGCGTGACAACTGAGAGGGCAGCGGACAGGAGGGCTAGCGTGTTTGAAGCTGGCGACATCCGGGAGTGGCGCGGCCGCGACGTGGTTGACCCCGAGGGTCATAAGATCGGCGAGCTGGAGGCGGCATATGTCGACACCAGCACTGACTTGCCATCGTTTGCGACCGTCAAGGTCAGCATGCCGACAAAGCATCGGCTCGCCTTCGTTCCCCTGGACTATGCGACCGTAGGTACGGGTTACCTCAGGGTCTGTTTCGGTAAGAAACAGGTGAAGGATGCGCCTTCCATCGACACCGACGGCGAACAGCCGGCCGGCGACGAGGAGGCAGTGATCCGGCACTACGGCATGACCTATCAGGCAGGCGCCGACGGCGAGCGGTGCCTAGCCCGCCGGTGAGCGGCCGGCGAGCGGTGGTAGCCCGCCGGCCAGGGGCCGGCAGGGCGGAGGATCCGATGATTGCACTCTTCCTGCTACTAGTTTTGGCGGCCGTGGCGCTCGGCCTAGTCGGCGTCGTGGTCAAAGGCCTGTTCTACCTGCTGATTATCGGCATCGTGGTCTTGGTCGGCGCCCTGCTGCTCGCCGCCCTGCGAATGCGCCGACGGCCAGCCAAACGCACGGCACGATGACCTTCGGCGACCGCGTTGCCACATGACGGGCACTGCTCAGCCTCACCATGCGGCGAACAGCAGCCATGCGGGCCGGGCAGCTGGTTCCGATCCCGGTTATGGCCGCCGACGCAGGATGAGCAGAGCGATGTCGTCGCGCGCTGGCTCAGAGTCGGTGAGGGCGGCCATGACGGCGGATGCGGCGGCTTCAGGTGGCTGGGGTGTCAGTGCCTCGCAGAGGCGGGCGAGGCCGTCGTCGGCCGGCCTATCCTGGCGTTCGACTAGCCCGTCGGTGAAGATGCAGAACAGTGTTCCCGGCGGGATGTTCACGATGGTCGTTCGCCTGCCCGTCCGTCCGGGTGTGACGCCAATCATCACATCGACCGGGACGTCGGCAACGTGAGAGGTTGCTCCTGGCACGGCGACAACGGGCGGGATATGGCCAGCGCACGAGACCCTGGCCCGAGCCAGACCAGGCTGTATGACGGCGTACATGACGGTGGCCAGCGCGCCGGGCTCGAAATGCTGCATCTTGCGGTCCAGCCGGGACAGGACCTCGGCCGGGTTACTGGTCTCCAGTGCGTAGGCCCGTAGCGCGCTGCGCATGCGCCCCATGATTACGGCCGCCGCCAGCCCGGACCCGGCGACTTCGCCGATCACTAGTCCCAGCTCACCTGAGGGCAGCGTGAACACGTCGTACCAGTCGCCGCCAACCCCCTCCCGGCCAGGAATGAACCGG
>DATHQE010000450.1:0-6222 GCA_035483035.1 Streptosporangiaceae bacterium
GCTACAGACCCATTTGCAGGGAACGGGGTTCCCCATCGTCGAGGTATGGCCGACGGGCGAGGCCGGCTCGGCGGGACTGCCAGCGGTGTATGCCGAATGGCCGGCCGCTGACCCGGCCGCGCCGGTCGTGCTGGTCTACGGTCACCACGACGTACAGCCGGTCGAGCCGCTGGCGGAGTGGGACAGTCCGCCCTTCGAACCGGTGCAGCGCGACGGACTGCTGCTGGGCCGCGGGTCCTCCGACGATAAGGGACAAGTCCTGTTCCATTCGCTTGGCGTGCGGGCGAGCCTGGCCACGTCGGGGGCGTCCGCCCCGCCGGTGACGCTCAAGCTGCTGATCGAGGGCGAGGAGGAGTCGGGCTCGCCGCATTTCGCCGACCTGCTGCGCAGCCGGCGCGACCGGCTCGCATGCGACGTCATCGTGGTCTCGGACACCACCATGTGGGCGGCCGACGTGCCGTCGATGTGCGTGGGCATGCGCGGCGTCGTGGACGCCGAGATCACCTTGAGCGGCCCGGAACGCGACCTGCACTCAGGCTCGTTCGGCGGCGCCGTGCCGAATCCGCTGCATGTCATGGCCGATTTGCTGTCGGGTCTGCACGACGCTGACGGCCGGGTGACGGTACCTGGCTTCTACGACAACGTGGTGCCATTGTCGCCTGCCGAGAGAGACCTCATCGCGCGGCTGCCGTTCGACGAAAAGGCGTGGCTAGCCGAGGCGGGCAACAGCGGCGCCGTGGCCGGCGAAGCCGGCTACGGCACGCTCGAGCGCGTCTGGACGAGGCCGACGGCCGAGGTCAACGGTATGTGGGGAGGTCACACCGGGCCGGGCGGCAAGACCATCGTGCCGGCCAGGGCGCACGCGAAGCTGTCGTTCCGGCTGGTCGCCAATCAGGAGCCGGCCGACGTGATCGCGGGCCTGCGCAAGTACGTGCGTGACCAGACGCCGCCTGGCATCCAGGCGGCCGTGATCTCGGACGGGCCGGGCGTCCGGCCGTGCTTCGCGCCGATGGACTCGCCAGCGGTCCGGGCGGGCCTGCGCGCAATGGAGCGGGCTTTCGGCAAGGAGGTCCTGTTCACCAGGGAAGGTGGCAGCGGGCCGGAAGCCGACCTGGCTGACATCCTGACCGCGCCGCTAGTCTTCATCGCAGTCGGACTTGACGCGGACAGAATTCACGCACCGAACGAGCGGGTCGATATGGGGTTGCTGCTCAAGGGCGCCGAGGCGTCTGCGTATCTGTGGGACGAACTGGCCACCGTGGCCGGTGAGCTGACGGCAGGCAGGTGAGCGCCGCGGCCAGCGCGCCGGACGACGACCGGTCAATCGTGACCGGGCCGGGCTTGGCCGGGTCAGGCTTGTCTGGCCCGGCAGTGTCTGGGCCGGCAGTGTCTGGGCCGACACTGACCGACCTTGTCCTCGCGCGCGCCGAAGTCGACAGGTCGGCGCACCTCAGAGCCGACAACGCCTGGCTGGCAACGGCCTGGGCCGATCCGCGCACCAGGGTTCTCGCCGTCGAGCAGGGCCGCGCGCTATGCGACATGGGCCACGAACTGGCCCGCCTGATGTTTGTCTCACCGCCGCAGGCGCCGGATGGCGTTCGGTTCCTGCTCGGCGTCGACGACGACGACGTCGTGTACTTCGGGGTAGCCGGGCCGCTGGCCGAGCCGCCACGGGAGACCGTGCGGGCGGTTCCACTGCGTGAGGCCGGCCCGCTGCTGTCCGGTCGCGACGCCGGCCTGCTGACGCACGCGGTGGCGCTCGCTAACTGGCACGAGACATTCACGCACTGCCCGCGGTGTGGCGCCGTGACGGCGCCGATCTCGTCCGGTCATGCTCGTAAATGCCCCGTCGACGGCAGCGAGCATTTCCCGCGTGTCGATCCGGCGATGATCGTGCTGGTGACCGACCGTGCCGACCGCTGCCTGCTGGCTCGCAACGCGATGTGGCCGGCCCGCCGCGTCTCCATCCTGGCCGGTTTCGTCGAAGCGGGGGAGTCGGCCGAGCAGGCGGTGGCCCGCGAAGTGCGCGAGGAGACCGGCGTCGTCGTTGGCGCCGTCAGCTACCTGGGCAGCCAGCCGTGGCCGATGCCGCAGAGCCTGATGCTGGGGTTCCGCGCCGAGGCCGCGGGGAGCACTGAAATCACGGTGGACGCCGACGAGATCGCTGAAGCGCACTGGTACAGCCGGGACGACCTGCGCGCCGCGGTGGACAGCGGCGACCTGCTACTGCCGCCGCCAGTCTCGATCGCCCACCGCATCATCGAGTCCTGGTACGGCAGCCAGCTGCCCGGCAACTGGTAAGCCGACGCGCCTGATAAGCAGATTGACAATGCATCGGCTATCTACTTATGCTGGCGGACATGGCCAAGTCACCTGGCGCCATGCGGGAGCCGACGTACTTCGTGCTGGCGGCGCTGCTGGAAGGACCGCTGCACGGCTACGCGATCATCAAGCGCGCTGAGGAGATGTCGAGTGGCCGGGTCCGGCTCGCCACCGGGACTCTGTACACGGCGCTGGACCGGCTGACGGACCAGGGCTACGTCCGGCTCGTCAGCGAGGAGGTCGTCGCCGGCCGGATTCGCCGTTCCTACGGGCTGACCGATGACGGCGCCGCTGCGCTGAGCGCGGAAGCCCGGCGAATGGCCGAGGCCGCCCAGCTGGTCGTCGGTAAGGAAGTTAGCCCGCGAGCGACTCGGCTCGGCCGCCAGACCAGGACAACGTGATGACCGGCGAACGCGGCCTGTCGGCAGCAGATAACGGCGCGAAGGACGACAACCGCGATCCCGCAGGGGCGGACCGCGTGACCCCGATTGAGCGTCGCAGTCGCTTGCTGCTCCGTGCTTACCCAGCCGCGTATCGCCGTGAGCGCGGCGAGGAAATGATCGGCACGCTGCTGGAGACAACTCCGGACCGCGCTTGGCCGAGGCTGCAGGACGTCCGCGCACTCGCGGTCGGCGGCCTGAATGCACGGGCCGCGCAGAACCGGCGCCTGTCCGCGGCGGCCAATCTCCGCATCGCCGTCATGACCGGCAGCAGCCTCTACCTGGTGATGCTCGCAGCCGAATATCTCGGCACAGGTCTTAGCGAGTTCGGACTAAAACCCACGCCCGCCTGGTACTGGACGGCGCTCGTCGGGGCGTCGCTCGTGGCGACTGTGCTGCTGACCTGGATCACCCGGCCCGCCATTGCTGCGATCAGCGCCCTAGCGGCTGCTGTGGCGGTCTACTTCCTCGACAGGGGCCCAGGCTATCCGCCCTGGCCCTTTATGCCAGTCTTTGTCTCTCTCGCCGTGATCGTCCTGCTAGCGCCGCGCCAAAGCCGCCCATCGCCAAAATGGCTGTGGCTGATCGGCGCGTTTGCTGTGGCGGTTCTCTGGTCGACGATGGACCCGCTGTACGGGGGCTTTCAGGTGCTGCGAGTTGCGCCCCTGTTCGCCTTCGGGGTCGCCAGCATCGCGTGGATCGCTGTCGATGCCCGGCTGGCCGTAGCGGTTGCCACGTTCTGCCTGACGCTATACGCCTACGAAGCGCTGTCCTTCGACTCTGGTCTGCTTCCGTTCCTGCTCATCATTGCCGGTGTTGGCGCGCTGGCCGCCTGGCTGCTCCGGCGTCAGTCCGCGCGAGGAACGATGACAGATGCTCAGTGATCATGGTCCCAGCCAGGATCCCAATGTGGCCACAGCGGTTCGCCTGACTGCTCTTGAGCGCCGCAGTCGCTGGCTGCTGCACGCCTACCCGGCTGCGTACCGGCATGAGCGGGCCGAGGAAATGATCAGCACCCTGCTGGAGACGACGCCGGACGGGAGGACCTGGCCGCGGCTGCGGGACGTCCGCGCGCTGGTCACAGGCGGTCTGCGGGCACGCGCGGCGCAGAACCGGCAACGCACGACCGCCGCCAACCTCCGCGTCTCAGTGATGGTCGGCGTCGCCTTGTTCCTGGCTTTCTGGGTCGCTCGGGACCTGAGCAGCGTGGCGGGCGCATCAGCCTGGCATGGGTGGCCTGCGGCGCTGACTGGGCTGCTAATCGCCACGGCAATACTGCTGGCCTGGACCACGCCACGTTTCATAACACTGGCCGGCGCCTTGGCAGCGGCAGCCGCCGTCTCCTACTTCGCGCTGGCGCGGGGCCATTTGGTCGAGCCAGCGGTGATCCAGCTCGTGTGCCTGGCGGGGCTGGTCGCGCTCATACCTCGGACCGGGCGGCCGTCCCGGCGGTGGCTGTGGCTGGTCGGCCTGATCGCGGCGCTGGTACTGCTGGCGTCGGTTGGCCTGGGCTCGGCTCACCTCGCCTCGTTCTTCCGAACAGCGCCAGCCGAGGTGATGCTCGCTGTCGTCCTGGGCTCCGTTCTCTGGATTGCCGTCGATGCCCGCCCGACCATCGCTTTCATCACCTACTTCGTGCTCTCGCTCGTGCAATCGGGTGCAGCCAGCATCAGGATCGCGGGCTACATCGCTGCACAGCTTCTTCCACTGCTGGTCATCACTGCGGCGATTGCGGCGCTGGCCGCGTGGCTGCTACGGCGGCAGTCAGCGCGCGCGCCGGGCTAGCTGCAGCGGGCCCTGTCGCCAGCTTGCAACCGCTAGTTCAACGGTATATAACGTGAGTATGACCACGCGTGCGATGCACCAGGCGACCTGCCTGATCCTGACCGTGCTGGCGGGCGGTAGCCGGCACGGCTCCCAGATCATCACGGGCGTCCACGAGATCTCTGGCGGGCGTGTCCGGCTGTGCGTCGGTTCCCTGTACACCGCCCTGGACCGGCTGCGCGCGGACGGGCTGGTCGGGGTGGACCGGGAAGAGATCATCGGCAGCAGGCTGCGCCGTTACTACCGGCTCTGCCTTGCGGGTGCCGGGCAGCTGCCAGCCGGTCCGGATCAGCTGGCAGCTCGACCTCACTTGCGTGTCGGCGACGCCGACCGTGATGCGGCCGCCGCAGCGCTGTGTGAGCACTTCGCTCAGGGCAGGCTGACGGCAGACGAGCTGAGCGCCCGGCTTGATGCCGCCCTTGCTGCCACCACGCGGGGCGAGATGTCCCTGGCCACCTGGGACCTGCCATGACCGCGCCCATTGCGCGCCACCATGCGGTCGGAAGGAGGTGACGGCGATGATCGCCCTGATCATCTGGCTCGTCAGGAAACTGAAGCGCCGCGATGGCAAGTGAAGCTCAGGCAGTCACTGCACGTCCCCGCGAACCGGCGCGCCCCCGCGGCCTCGACGCCGACGGGGCGCGGCGGCGTTCTGGGCGCCAGCAGCACCCCATCACCCGGTGGCAGCGAAGGTTTGCAAGCACTAGTTCAGCGGTATATGTTGTCTGTATGGCTACACGTGCGATGCAGGAAGCGACCTTCCTGATCCTCACCGCCCTGGCTGACGGCAGTCAGCACGGCTACCGCATCATGACCGAGGTCGAAGAGATTTCCGGGGGCCGGGTCCGGCTGCGCGCCGGAACCCTGTACACGGCCCTGGACCGGCTGCGGACCGATGGGCTGATCGTGGTGGACCGGCAGGAGATCGTGGACAACCGGCTGCGCCGGTACTACCGGCTCACGCCGGCCGGCACCAGCAGGCTGGCCGCCGAGGCGGCCCGGCTGCACGCCAACGCCACTGCCGCGCTGTCGCGGCTAAATCTGGCCGGAGGGATGGCGACATGACTGACTTAGCGGAGCTGGAGCGCGGGTACCGGCCCTCACCACCGCGAGCCTGCTCTTCGTCCTCGGCGAGGGCGGCGCGGTGTACGCGCCAGCCGAGCTGATCGCCACCGCAGTCCTGTGGCTCACCGAACTCGCGGCGATCGTGCTCGTCTTCACCAGAGCGTCCAACCAGCACTACCGCACGCCTATTCTTTAATGGTTATCTGCTGGAGCCTCGGTGCGGAGCGACGAGATGTTCGAAAGGTTTACCGACCGGGCGCGGCGAGTTGTTGTCCTGGCTCAGGAAGAGGCCAGGATGCTCAGCCACAACTACATCGGCACTGAGCACATCTTGCTCGGCCTCATCCATGAGGGCGAGGGCGTTGCCGCCAAGGCACTGGAGTCGCTGGGGATCAGCCTGGAGGCAGTGCGGCAGCAGGTTGAGGAGATCATCGGCCAGGGCCAGCAGGCGCCGTCTGGTCATATTCCCTTCACGCCGCGCGCGAAGAAGGTTCTTGAGCTGTCCTTGCGTGAGGCGCTGCAGCTTGGCCACAACTACATCGGCACCGAGCACATCCTGCTCGGGCTGATC
>DATHQE010000451.1:0-5432 GCA_035483035.1 Streptosporangiaceae bacterium
GCCCCCGATTTCAGGGCCTTGTCCGACACCGAGTCCATGTCGCCGACGATCATGTGCGGCCAGTACCCGGCCTCGATGAGCGCGTTCGCACCACCGTCCACGCCGATGATGACGGGCTTGAACTCCCTGATATACGACCGCAGCGCCTGGAGGTCCTCGTGATACCGGTAGCCGCGCGCCACCACCAGGGCGTGCCGGCCGGCGAGCCTGGTCCGCAGTTCCGGTAGCCGGATGCCCTCGGCCAGGAGTTCAGATTCCCGGTTGATGTAGTCGAACGTGTTGCTGACGAACGCCTTGAGCTGCTCAGCTAGCCCTTCTTTGGCCGCGGTCATGTCTGCCGCCACGGACTCGATGGTCTGCCAGGTGCCCTTGGCGACCACGGTCTCGGCTACGTACAAGGTCTCGCTATCGAGCCGGACCTGCTGGCCTTCCTTCACCAGCTCGAAGACGTCGGGTCCGACGTCGTCCACGAGCGGGATGCCGGCGTCCATGAGTATCTGCGGGCCCTGGTTCGGGTACCGGCCGCTAATGCTGGGCGCGGCGTTGACTACGGCAGCGACCTGGCTCCGGATGAGCGCGTCAGCCGCCACGCGATCCAGGTCGGTGTGATCGATGATCGCGATGTCGCCAGGCTTCAGGCGCTTGGTCAGGTTCTTGGTCCGCCGGTCGAGCCGGGCCGTCGCCATCAACCCGGGCAGGTCCTTGGACCTGGTCCGGCGTGCCGCGATGAAGCTGAGGTTCGGCGCCTTCATTGGGTAGCCATTTTGCCAGATGTCCAGGCCACTGGCGCCCACGGCGGCTGCGGACTGCATCCGGCCGGTTACGCGGACGCGGCCGGATGGCTAGCTGTCCCCGGCCGGGGCGGACTTAGCCGCCGCCTAACAGCGCCTAACAGCGCCTAGCCGCGCCCGGCCAGCTCGGCCCGCTCCGCCGCCGCGGCCGCCAGGAGCTCGCCCGCGTGCGCCCGGCCGTACTCGGAGTCCTCCAGTCCTGCCAGCATCCTGGACAGCTCCCGGACCCGGCCGGCCTGGTCCAGCCGGCTGATGCCGCTGCGCACCACGGAGCCGTCACCGGTCTTTTCCACCACCAGGTGCGTATCGGCGAACGCCGCGACCTGCGGCAGGTGCGTGACCACAATCACCTGGGCGAGCCGGGCGAGCCGGGCAAGCCGGCGGCCGATCTCGACGGCCGCCTTGCCGCCGACACCGGCGTCGACCTCGTCGAAGACAAACGTCGGCACCGGATCCGCGCCAGCAAACACGACCTCGATGGCCAGCATGATCCTGGACAGCTCGCCGCCGGACGCGCCCTTGTGGAGCGGCAGGGCGGGTGCGCCCGGATGGGCGGCCAGCCGGATCTCCACGTCGTCGCCGCCCTGCGGGCCGAAGGCCTGCGCCGGCGTGACCGCCACGGAGATCTTCGCGTGCGGCATGGCCAGCGCGGTCAGCTCGGCGGTGACCTCCGCGGCGAACCTGGTCGCGGTCGCCGTTCGCGCCGCTGTGAGCTGCGCCGCCAGATCGGCGACAGCCGCCGCGAGCTCGGCCTCCTGGGCGGCCAGCGACCCGATCCTGTCCTCGTCGCTATCCAGTTCGGCCAGGCGAGCGCTGGCCGACTTCGCCCAGGCCAGCACCGCCGCCAGGTCACCGCCCGGCGGTCCGTCCGCCGTCCCCGCGCCGTACGACCGGACGAGCCTGGTCAGCTCTGCCCTGCGCTCCTGCACGATGGCAAGACGAACCGGATCTGCCTCGACGGACTGAATGTAGGAGGCAAGCTCGGCCGCCACATCGGCCAGCAGGTAAGCCGCCTCGCCGACTCGGCCCGCTAGCGCCCCGAGCCGGGCGTCATGCTGGGCAGCCGACTCCAGCGCCGATCTGGCCGCGGCCAGCAGGCTGACCACGTCGACGGCGTCGTAGCTGCCGCTGGCCGGGTCACCGGCGAGCGCCTCGTGCGCGGTTGTCGCGGCCGCTTGCAGTGCATCTGCGTGCGCCAGCCGCTCATCCTCGGCCATGAGCTCGATGTCCTCGCCCTCGGCCGGCTCAGCGCGCTGGATCTCCGCCACGCCGTGACGCAGGTCGTCGGCCTCACGCGCGCGCTCGCGTGCCATCGTCGTCAGCTCGTCCAGCTCGGCCCGGACGTCGGCGTGCCGGTGATACGCGCGCTGATAACGGGTGAGTAGCTCGGCGAATTCCGGCCCGGCGAACTGATCAAGCGCCTGCCGCTGCCTGGCGGGGCGCAGCAGTTGCTGCTGGTCTGCCTGTCCGTGCACGGCGACGAGATCGTCAGCCAAGTAGGTGAGCAGGGACACCGGGACGGAGCGACCGCCGGCGGTCGCGCGCGACCGGCCTTCCGCGCTGACCGACCGGAGCAGGATCAGCGTGCTGCCGTCGTCGTCGAGATCGCCGCCTGAATCGTTGACCTGACGGGCGACCGTGCTGTCCGGGTCGACCCGCAGGCGTCCTTCCACGACGGCCCGGTCGGCACCCGGCCGCACCCGAGCAGGATCTGCACGACCGCCGAACAGCAGGCCAAGCCCGGAGACCACCATGGTCTTGCCCGCACCTGTCTCGCCAGTGACGACGTTGAACCCGGGCGACAACTCCAGCACAGCTTCGTCGATCACGCCGAGACCGGTGATCCGCACTTCCTCAAGCATGGCCGCCTGGCTCCTCGTCTGCCGTGTCTGCCATCGCCTCGCCCACCGCCGCGTCGCCTGCCCTGGCCGGGCCGCCCGCGCGGCCTGGTCTAGCCGGCGCGACCGTCCGGCCTGCCTGGCCGCGCCAGCCCGCGACTGGCAGCCCGAACTTGGCGACCAGGCGGTCGGTAAAGCTCGCGCCGATTGCCGTGGCAGCGCCCGGCACGGCAGGCAGCCGGGCGAGCAGGACCGGCAGGGCGCCGCGCCGCACCTCGACACGCGAACCTGGCGGGAGCTCGACCATACGACGCCCATCGCACCACAGAACGGCACCTGCCGTCTCAGCTTGACTGGCGCCAGCGGCCATGAATTCGGCGCCGATGACCTCCGCGGCAAGCACCGAGTGCGGCGACACGGCCATCGGCCTGCCGAACAGCGCGTGCGCCGAGATCGGCACCATCAGCAGCGCCTCGACGTCTGGCCAGATCACCGGGCCGCCGGCCGAGAAGGCATAGGCCGTCGAACCTGTCGGCGTCGCGAACACCACTCCGTCACAGCCCCAGCGTGAGAGTGGCCGGCCGTCGACCTCGATGACCAGGTCCAGCATGCGCTCCCTGGCGGACTTCTCGACCGTTGCCTCGTTCAGCGCCCAGGTCCCCTCGACCTGCGAGCCATTGATCCGGACCTCGACCTCGACTGTCATGCGCTGCTCGACCGTGTATCGACGGGCTACCACGCTGGCGACGGCGGCCGACAGGTCCTCGGGCTCGGCTTCGGCCAGGAAGCCGACGTGCCCGAGGTTGACGCCGAGGAGCGGGACTCCGGCGGGCCGGGCCAGCTCGGCCGCCCGCAGCAGCGTGCCGTCACCGCCCACGACCAGCACCATCTCCGTACCGGCCGCCGACACGGGCGACGTTGGCACCACCACGGCGGCCGCGCATCCGAGGTCGGCGGCTTCCGGCTCCAGGACCCGCACGGCGATGCCGGCCGCGGTGAGCTTGTCGACCAGCACGCGCGCGATCCGGATCGCGGCCGGCCTGCCGGTGTGGGCGACCAGCAGCATGATCCTGTCGGCGTCGTCGCCCGCGCGCTTGACCGTCACTGCGGGCCCGCCTCGACGGCCGCGCGTAGCAGCGCTGGGTCTAGCGGTCCCGCACCGCGGCGCAGCCACAGGAAGTACTCAACATTGCCCGACGGCCCCGGCAGCGGGCTGGCGGAGACGCCAGCGACACCGAGCCCGAGGTCGGCGGCGGCCTCCGCCACGGTGCCGACAGCGGCCGCGCGCAGTGCCGGATCACGGACGACGCCGCCGCCAATCTGATCCTTGCCGACTTCGAACTGAGGCTTCACCATCAGCACGAAGTCAGCGTCAGGCGCGGCGGACCTGACGAGGGCAGGCAGCACCAGCGTCAGTGAGATGAACGACAAGTCGGCCACCACCAGGTCCGGCGGCGGTGCCACCTGCGCAGGCGACAGGTTGCGCACGTTGACGCGGTCAAGCACCGTGACTCGCTCGTCGGTCTGCAGCGACCAGGCCAGCTGACCGTAACCGACGTCGGCCGCGACCACGTGGGCAGCACCCGCGCGCAGGAGCACGTCGGTAAAGCCGCCAGTGGACGCGCCTGCGTCCAGGCAGCGCTTGCCCGACACCTCAAGTCCGTCGAACGCGGCAAGTGCGCCAGCCAGCTTGCGGCCGCCGCGCGAGACATACTCAGGCTCGTCACTGACCCGCTGGATCGTGATCGCAGCATCGATCGCGACCTGAGACGCCGCCTTGGCAGCAGTCTGCCCGGCGACGGCGACCCGGCCGGCCGCGATCAGGTCCGCCGCCTGGTCACGTGATCGGGCCAGGCCGCGCCGGACCAGTTCTGCATCAAGCCGCAGCCTCCTGCTCATGATGATCAGCGCCCGGCCGGTCACGCACCGGCAGGCCCGGAGTCCAGCTCGCCGAGCACGTCGCTGAGCTGGGCGTGGACCTGCTCGAAGAGGTCGGGGTGCTCGCTGACTGGCAGGCCATCCAGACGGTCGAGGAGCCTCAGGGCAGCGTCGACCCGCGGCTCACCCGTCGATGGCGCCGGGTCCGCCGGGATCGCTCGGCCGGCCTCAGGAGCCGACGCCGTCAGGCCGGCCTCGGGAGCCGACGCCGTCAGGCCGGCCTCGGGAGCTGACGCCGTCGGGCCAGCCGCAGCCGCCGCCGACGCGTCGGATTCCCCGTGCCCGTCCGGCCCGGTCTCGTGCTCCATCTGCCTCACCGCTCTCCCGCGCGGCCGAACCTGCCGCGCGACGCTGAACCGCCTCCCTGAACGCTACCGCCAGCCGCCGTCAGGCGCCGTCAGCCCGGAGCACATGACTCATGCGGAGTAGCCGGCTGCGCCGGGGTAAAGTCCCCCGCTAGGCCGGCGTGACGGGTGAGGCAGAGAATGACCATGGAAGGTGGGGATGCATGGCGACAGCCGAGCAGTGCCGCACGGCGCTGGAGAGCCTGACCGGGCGCATTGCGGATATGGACGCCAAGGACCGGGCGGCGCATCTGGTGGACCGGACGCTGAGCTGCCGCGTGCCCGATCTCGGCGTCACGTTCGTGACCAAGCTCGGCCCTGATGGCGCGGAGCCGATCAGGCAGGCCGCCAACGGCACGCCGCCGGCCCAGGTGAGGTTTACCGCTGACAGTGACGTCGTCGTTGCCATCGCCGGCGACCCCGGCAGCTTCATGCGTGCCTGGCTGTCCGGCAAGCTCAAGGTGCAAGGCAACGTGTTCGACCTGCTGCACCTGCGCAAGCTGATGTAGCGGTCGGACCCG
>DATHQE010000452.1:0-2589 GCA_035483035.1 Streptosporangiaceae bacterium
TATCGGGAAGGCCGGGCAGATCAGGGCTTCTGCGAGCCCCACAGAAGCCCCACAAGCCTGCGACACGGTAGCCGATCCCCACAGGAATCCCACGGACGAAACGGCACACTCCGGTACACTTGTTATACGTGTTAAAGGTACAGAAAATAGCCGCTCGGCAGCGTCGAAGCGTGTGAGCTGGGCTGTCGGGGCCTTTTCCAGGTAAGCGCTCTCGGGATGATAGACCTCCTGAAAAGCGGGAGTTCAATAGCATAATCTGTTGTGCCAGAGTCCCGGTCGCAGGAGAGATCAACATACCGATAACACGAACAAGACGGCACTACCTGGTACACGGCGGCACGACTGCTACCATCACCGTACAAGTCCAGTGACAGCAAAGACGCGGGTGAGCTGGGCTGAGTTATCTCGTCGGCGATGCTGCTCTCGGGCGTGGACGACCGTCTTCTAACCGGCAGGTACATCATCGACCGAAATCCACGCGGGCCACAACGGGCTCGCTATGCGATTCTCGCGATTACATAGCGCGACAAGCGGACAAATTGTCTTTAGCCCGAACAATTTCAGATCGCCGATTCCGTGCCGATGCTAAGTGTCGCAGTTCCGCTGTCGGCCGCGCTCAGATTGCCCGGTTCTGCGCACCGGCGGGTTAGCGAACGGACAATCGGTTCGGGGCAGATGAGCATGCCGCACCAGGATTTCAGAGGGCGACGGAATCTCAAAGAGCCGACGATCGCATAATGCGGCTATCTGGCGCAGGAGGTAGGACCGCCTCTTTTCCGTCTCGTCGGCCAGATCATGGGGGCTAATCTGGCTAAAAACTCAGCGGGCTGGTCGGGCAAAGGTGAAGTGTTGCTGACGACGCGTCCTCATCAGGTGGATCGGCGGCAGCAGGTGAGCGGCGAGACCGGCTACGGCCAGCAGTATGGCGACTGCGAGCGGGAGGGTGACCCCCTTGGTCGGGCAGCCGGCGGACGCGTGCAGGGCCGGAACGTGTCCCGAGCAGCCCGCTGCTGCGCGCAATGCGGCCACGAGGCCGAAGAAGAGAGCCACCAAGCCGGCGGGCGGCACGAAGGTGGCGATCAGCTGGTCGCGTCGGCTCCATGTCGGGGAGGTCCACAAGATCAGCACCCCGGCGATCCAGCCCAGCCCGCCCGCGATTGGGCCGAAGATGATCAGCCACGGCGCCCACGCGTCCCAGCGGCGGCTGCCCAGCGGTGCGCCGAGTAGCTCTCCCTCGGTGGCGACCCGGTAGCTGTCGCTCACTGACGTCTCCTTATCTCTCCACCGCCCAGGGTGCGCGCCGCGGGCCGGATCTGTCGTCGGCCGCAAGGCCGACACCCGGGATCCGTCTTGCGACCGATACGGCTGACCTGCCGGGCCGGTTAGGATCACGGCGTGGCTTCCAGCGCGCCGCTGAATACGCGCTTCGGTCCCCGGCAGTGGATGGCGATCGATGCGGCGGTCTCTGTCGCGTGGCTCGCGGTGCTCGTGGGGCTCGCCGTTTCCACGCATTTCCGCCAGGCAGCTGGGGAGCGGACGCTCGCGCTGTTGCTGCTGGCGCCGCTGGCCTCGCTGCCGCTGGCGGTGCGCCGCCGCTGGCCGGTCCCGGTTTTCTTTGTCGTGCTGGCCGCCTCGGTGGCCTGCGGGGTCGTTGGCCTGAAGGTCTCCACGCTGACCGGCCCTACCTACGCGCTTTACACCGTGGCCGTTCAAGCAGATCGCAGGTGGTCGCTGCTGGCCCTGGCCGCAGTGGAGGCCGGGGCCGTGGTGAACGGCGCCGAGGCCGGAGCTGGGGTAAACGTCACCCTCGCCACGGCGGGCAAGGGCAACGCGGCGACCGCCGCGTTCACCGTGCTGGCGCAGCTGACCGTCTGGATCGCCGCCGACAGCGTACGGCGCCGCCGCGCCTACTCCGCCAGCCTGCGCGAACGCTCACTTCGCGAGGCGCTGTCCGAGCAGCGCCTGCAGATCGCGCGGGAACTGCACGACATCGTGGCCCACGCCATGAGCGTCGTCGCCGTACAGGCCGGGGTGGGCAGCCACCTGATCGCCACCCGGCCCGATGAGGCGGCGAAGTCCCTGCGCGCGATCCAGGCCACCGCCCGGGCCGCGCTGTCGGAAACGCGGTCCCTGCTCAGCGTGATCCGCGACGACGACTACGACCTGGCCAGCCGGTCTCCCGCGCCGGGGCTGGATAACCTGCACGCGCTGGTGCAGCGGGTCGCCGACGCCGGGCAGCCGGTGACGCTGCGGGTGGAAGGCCACCCGCGCGCGCTGCGGCAGACCCTGGAGCTATCGGTATACCGGGTTGTCCAGGAAGCGCTGACCAATGTGGTCAGGCATGCGGCGCCGCCGGCCAAGGCAACCGTCGTGCTCCGTTATGACGACGACGGAGGCGTGGTCGTGGAGGTGACCGACGACGGCCGCGGCACCGGGACCAAACCCAGAGGCGGCCACGGCCTGGCGGGCATGCGGGAACGGGTCTCGCTGCTCGGTGGCGAGCTGTCCGCGGGCCCGCGGGCCGGGGGAGGCTACCAGGTGGTGGCGCGGCTGCCGGCTGAAGCCGGGGCACGGTGAGCATCCGGGTCG